>DASPNH010000157.1:0-103740 GCA_035626675.1 Binatia bacterium | reverse complement strand
ACCGCGCAAGCCGCACCCGCGCAACGCCGCACCGCGCAAGCCGCACTCGCACGACGCCGCACCCGCACGACGCCGCACCCGCACGACGCCGCACCCGCTACGCCGCCTCGCGCTACGCCGCAGGCGCCACGGCCGCTTCCGCGTGCTGCAATCGATACAGCCGCGCGTACAGGCCACCGGCGGCCATCAACTCGGCGTGCGAGCCGCTTTCGCGCAGTTCGCCGTGATGGAGGACGAGGATGCGGTCGGCATTCTCGATGGTCGCGAGCCGGTGCGCGATGACGATGGACGTTCTGCCTTCCTGCAGGCGCGCAACCGCATCCTGGATCAGCTCTTCGGTGTCGTGATCGACGCTCGACGTCGCTTCGTCGAGGACGAGGATCTCGGGGCCATACGCGAGCGCGCGTGCGAAGGACAGGAGCTGGCGCTGGCCGGTCGAAAAATTGTTGCCACGCTCGCGGACGGGTGCCTGGTAGCGAAGTGGCAGGCGCTCGACGAAGCGATCGACGTGCACGGCGGCGGCGGCGCGCTCGATGGCCGCATCATCGAGATCGGTGCGGCCCATGCGAATGTTGGCCGCGACGGTGTCCGAGAACAGGAACACGTCCTGCAGCACCGTGACGATGCGGCGCCGCAGCTCAGCCAGGTCCCATTCGCGCACGTCGACACCGTCGACGAGGATGGAACCCGACTCGACGTCGTAGAAACGCGCCAGAAGCTTGGTGATGGTGGTCTTGCCCGAGCCCGTGGCGCCGACGATGGCGACGTGCTCGCCGCGATCGACCTTGAACGATACGCCCTTCAGCACCGGCTCGCCCGGCAGGTACGAGAAGCGTACGTCGCGGAACTCGACCGTCCCGAGCGGCGGCGGAGAAGGCTTGGGACGCTGCGGCGTCTTCAGCGCCGGCTCGAGCTCGAGCAGGCCGAAGACCTTCTCGCAGGCCGTGATCGCCGATTGCAGCACGGCATACTTGGTGGAGAAGTCGCGCACCGGAATGAAGAACTTGTTGATGTACTCCATGAACGCCACGAGCGTTCCGAAGCCGATCGCGCCGGTCAGCGCAGACTGCGCGGTCAGCGGCACGTCCAGGACCAGGTGCGCGCCGTACCACAGGATCGCGGCGGTGGAGATCGCGCTCATCATCTCGACGATCGAGAACAGCGCCGCTTCGTAGATGTTGGACCAGTGGTTGGCGCGGCGGTGCGCGTCGTTGAGCGATTCGAATTCGGAAGCGACCTGCGGCTCGCGCGCGAAGAGCTGGATCACGGCCATGCCTGTGATGCTCTCTTGAAGATACGCGTTGATGCGCGCGATGCGCTCGCGAATGAGGCGATAGTATTTGCGCGTCTTGCGCCGAAAGAAGTCGACGAGCAACAGCATCACGGGCAACGTCGCCAGCGCCGCCAGCGCGAGCTTCGTATGGATGGTCAGCATGATCGCGACGATTCCCACCAGAGTGATCACGTCCATGATCATCGTGATGGCGCCGGCAGCGAACATCTCGTTGATGACGTCGACGTCGGTGGTCATTCGCGTGACCAGGCGTCCGACCGGGTTGCGGTCGAAGAAGGCGGTCTCCATCGACGCGACCTTCTGGAAGACGGCGATGCGAAGGTCGGAAAGCGCCTTCTGCGCAACCAGCATGGTCAGCACGTGCTGCCAGTACAGGAGCGTGAACTCGGCGATCACCATCACGCCGAACGCGATCGCCCACCACCACAGGCCATCGGTGGTGCCGACGGCGATGTATCCGTCGATGGCGTGCTTGACGATCCACGGCTGGGCCAGCAGGCAGGCCGAGATCAGCGGAAGAAGCGCCAGCGAGGCAAAGAACGTCCACTTGTACGGCGCGACGAAGCGCCACATCGAGCGCAGCATCGCCCAGTCGCGCGTGCCGAGGAGCTGCTGCTCGTCGGCCGTGCCGCGCGCTGCCGCGCCGCTTTCGCGGCGGCCCGTATCGGCGCGCGTTACGTCGCCGCTCGGATCGCGTTCGTTGCGACCGACGCCGCTCTCCGACGCCCCACCGCCGCCCGACGAATCGCTACCGCCGCTGCCTGACGAGCGATCCGCGCCCCGGCCCGACGAATCGCCTTCGCCGCCGCCGGACGAACGACCACCGCCGCGCTCCGAAGCGCCACCGCCACCGCCCTGTCGCTCCTCGTACGCCACGCGGCTACATCGCCTCCAGCTCTTCGCTCAGGCGCTGGCGCCGATACAGGTCGGCGTACAATCCGCCGCGCGCGAGCAGCTCGCCGTGCGTACCTTCCTCGAGCACGCGTCCTTCGTCGATGACCGCGACGCGATCGGCGCGGCGCACCGAGGAAACGCGGTGCGAGATCACGATCGTGGTGCGGCCCTTCATCACGCCTTCGAGATGATCGAGGATGCGGCGTTCGGTGGCGGCATCGACACTCGAGAGGGAGTCGTCGAGAATCAGGATGCTCGGATCGCGTGCGATCGCGCGCGCCAGGGTCAGGCGCTGTTTCTGCCCACCCGAGAGCGTGACGCCGCGTTCGCCGACTGGCGTCGAAAGCCCATGCGGAAATTCCGAGAGGTCCGAATCCAGGCCCGACATTTCGACGAGGCGGTTCATCTCGTCGGCAGCACCGTCGTCGCGCCCGAAGCCGATGTTCTGCTCGATGGTCGACGAGAACAGGAACGGATCCTGCGGCACGAAGCCGATCGCGCTGCGCAGCGCGGACAGGTCCCATTGCCGAACGTCGACGCCATCGACGAGCACGCGTCCGCCCGTCGCGTCGAACAGCCGCGGCACCAGGTGGGCGAGTGTCGACTTGCCCGAGCCGGTACGCCCCAGAATCCCGAGGCTGGTACCGGCGGGAATCGTCAGCGAAACGTCGTGCAGAATGCCAGCGCCGTTGGTCTCGCCGCCAAAGCCGAAGCCGACGTCCTCGAAGCGGATCTCGCCGCGCACTTGCGAAGGCACGAAACCGCCGGCGGGCGTGGCCACGGCCGGCTCGATGTCGAAGATCTCCCCGAGGCGGATCAGCGCCGCCTTGCCGCGCTGCCAGATGGCGATCATCCAGCCCACCGCCATGATCGGCCATGCCAGGATGTGCAGGTAGCCCATGAATGCGACGAGTTGCCCCAGCGTCAGCCGGCCTTCGACGACGAGGGTGCCGCCGTAGCCGAGCACGATCAGGACGCCGAGGGATGAGACGATGCGGATGAGCGGAAAGATCTTGCCACGCAGGCGCGCGGCCACCATCGCCTGCTCCTTGTACGAGGCATTGAGGCGCGCGAACTCCTCGGCTCGCGCAGCCTCGCGGCCGAAGCTCTTGACCACGTGCGCGCCTGCCAGGCTTTCCTGCGCGAACGCCGACATCTCGGCCAGCTTCTCCTGGGTGTGGACGGTGGCCTCCATCATCGGGCGCGTGTAGCGCTTCATGATGAAGAGCACGACGGGGAAGGGCGCGATGGCAGCCAGCGTAAGCGGTACGTCCATCATCATCATGAGCGAGAACGCGTAGACGCAGTAGAGCGGCGTGTTGAGGATCGTCAGCAGGCCCGGGCCGAGCAGCAGCCGCACGGCGCCGATGTCGTTGACCAGTCGCGACATCAGGTCGCCGGTGCGCTGGCGCTGGTAGTAGCCCTGGTGCAGCCTCAGCAGATGCACGTAGAGGTCATTGCGAAGGTCGTACTCGACGTCGCGTCCGGCGTTGAAGACCATCACGCGCGAGACGGTACGCACGAGCGCCTGCGCGATGGCGATGCCGATGATGGCCATCGCGTAGAAGGCCACCGATTTCATGCGCTCGCCGGCGTCACCGGCGCTGCCGACCGCGTCGACGGCATGCTGGGTCAGCCAGGGAATCGCCATCACCAGGGACGCCGTCGCCAGCAGGCAGATGCCGCCGATGAAGTAGCGGTACGAGTAGCGACGGACGTAAACCCAGAGCCGGGACACGAGGATCGTTCTAAAGGGGACAGTCCCCTTTTGCTAAACGACCGCGATCCCCTGACCGCGTGGCGGGATCGGTGGGCATGGCGGCACGGTTCGCCTGGCTGCGCGGGGTCAGTGCGCCACGGCGACTCGCAGCGCAGTTGGCTCGGCCGCTCGGAAACAGACCGCCGTGCGGATGCTGAGACGCCGTTGCATCGCGGGATCGTTGCTGCCTCGCCTCGCCGCGCAGTCCGCGTGGCCGTTGCGCTGGCGCTCTCTCTGTTCGCGTTCGGGTGCTCGGGCTGCCGCACCGCCTACGTTGCGCGTCTCGCCTACGAGCAGGCCCGCTATCTGGCCAGCGCCGAACCGGTCGAAGACCTCGTCGAGCGCGAGCAGGATCCCGCGCGTCGCGAAACGCTGGCGATGGTCCTGGCGGCACGCGATTTCGCGCGGCGCAGCGGGCTCGACGTGGGCGACAGTTATCTCGAGGTCGCCAACATGAAGTCGGCCGCGCCGTTCCACGTCGTCACCGCGGCGTACGCCGATCGCCTCGAGCCGTACACGTGGTGGTATCCGGTGGTTGGCGCCATTCCCTATCGCGGGTATTTCGAACGCGAGGCAGCCGAGGAGTTCGCGCGCGGGCTGGAGAAGGAAGAAGGGCTCGATACCATCATCGTCGAAGCGTCGGCCTACTCGACGCTGGGCTGGTTCGCCGACCCGCTGCCGTCCACCGTCGTCGACCGGGGGACGATGGCCGTCGTCAACACCGTTCTGCACGAGCTCGTGCATCAGACCGTGTTCGTCCCCGGACAGATCGCGTTCAACGAGACGCTCGCCACTGCCGTCGCCTATCGACTGTCGGCGGATTTTTTCGCTGAGCGAGGCGATGCCGAGCTCGCCGAGCGCTGGCGGCGCGGGCGCGTGGCATGGATCGAGCGCAGCCGCATTCTCGACCAGGCCGCTGCCACGCTGAAGTCGTTCTTCGAGCGCGCGCGCGACGAGAAGTGGCCGCGCGAGAGAATGCTGGCGGAGCGCGCCACGATGTATGAGCAGGTGAAGCGCGACGCCGTCGCTGCCGACAAGATCTTCGCCGCCGACTTCGCGACCAGGACGCTGCACAACGCTTCCTTCCTTTCGATCCACCGCTACGCGACGCGGGCGGCGGAGATCGACGAGTTTCTGGGTGCGCATGCAACGATCAAGGACGCCCTCGACGCCGTCCGTACCGTCACGGAGGATGCCGGAGACCCATATGACGCCCTGGCCGCGAAAACCTGACCGGTACGGTGAAACGATGCCGCAGCTGCGAATGGTTCGAAAGAACGTGTGATTTGAGCCAACGCGTGACGTCGGGCCGACAAACTGCATCAAGGTCAAAGACTCTGCCTTTCCGATGCCGACGGTCGAGAACGTCAACGACGCCTGCTCCGTGACCGGCGGAGTTGCCGTGCAACTATTTTCGCACCCCGACCCGTCCTCCAGCACGCTTCTCGCCCCTCCTGGCCTCGGCGTCCCGGGTCGCTGCAGCGACTCCTGCGGCAGCGGCCATTGCAGCTGACAGCCGCGTTCTCGACCAGGCGACCGCGACGTTACCAAGGACGCTGGCGACCCGTTCGAGGCGCTTGCTACGAAAGGCGCACAGCGACCCGAGTAGCAGTCGATTCGTCCGGCGATTACGTCCACGTAATTTTCGTCGTCGGTGAGCAGACAGGTCGTTGGCCACGAGACGTTTGAATGGTAGCTTTCGCACATGAGCCGGTTGGAACAGATCGAAAAGCAGGTTGCCTCCCTGTCACCGGAAGAGTTGGAGGCATTCCGCTCCTGGTTTGCCGAGTTCGACGCCGCGGCGTGGGATCGCGAAATTGCCGCCGACGTTCGTGCTGGCAAGCTCGACGAACTGGTGGAAGAAGCCAAGGCTGACTACAACAAGGGCCAGTGCAACGATCGCTGAGGCATCAAGCCTCACCACGGTTCTGGAAATGCTACGACGCTTTGCCTTCCTCCATACGCCGTCTTGCGGATGAAAAGTTCGCGCTGCTGAAAACGACCCGCAACATCCATCCTTGCAGTTCAAACGGATCGGCCCTCTATGGTCGTGTCGTGTCGGGCTTCATTACAGGAGCCTGGGTTCGGCCATGGACGACGGCGTCATCTGGTTCTGGATCGGTAGCCATCGCGACTACGAAAAGCTGCTGAAGAAGTGACGACCGGGGTGTCGTGCTCGGAACCCGGCGCGATCGTCAGCGATTTCCGATCGTCTTGTAGCCTTTCCCGCGTAGCAGGCGTTCGTCGGCGGTGACGAGCGTCAGGTCGTAGACGTCCGCCGTCGCTGCCAGAAAACGGTCGGCCGGATCGTCATGCGCAAGGCCGATGGAGCGGCTTCGTCGCGCCACTTCACGATTGAGCGGTGCGTCCTGCATCGGGGCCCGCGCCAGGGCTGCATCGACCCACTCCTGCTCGCTGCCCTTCGGAACGTGGATCCGTCCTCGTTGCGCGAGCAGGAGAAACTCCCAGATGCTGACCGGCGAAAGCCACAGAATCGACTTCGCATCGGTGAGCAGCGCGGTCACCTTTCTATTGAGACGCTCGGGCGCTGCATGGCTCCAAAGCCATACGTGGGTGTCGAGGAGAAGGTTCACTGCGACGATTCCCAAGTCGCGATCTCGCTCGTCGGTGCGACGATGTCGCCGCGAAATTCGATCGTTCCTTTCAGCGCTCCCAGCCACTGCTCGGCAGGTTGGTCGGTAGCAGGCGGAATGATGTCTGCGATGGGCTTGCCGAATCGGGTGATACGAAGGGGCTGGCCGGTGCGGCGCACCCGCTCGAGAGTTGCGAGACACGTCGCCTTGAACTTCGAGATCGCCATCTCGCGCATCGATGCCGCGTACTATGGTCAACGATCATGGTCAATTCAGGGAAGGCTGCTGGCGCCTGCAATACGGCTGTTGCGCCGGCTCCGACCCGATTCTAGAACGGGCGCCCTGCGCCATTACGAGACCGGCTCAGCAAATTCACCAGGAGAACAGTCCATGGCCACCGAACGGGTACGCGAGATCCTAAGCTGGTACGCCGGAGAAAACCCCGGAGTCCTTTCGAACCTGGCCAGGATCATGAACACCGGGAAGCTTGCCGGCACCGGCCGCTTCGTGATCCTTCCGGTGGATCAGGGCTTCGAGCACGGACCGGCGCGCAGCTTCGCCTCCAACCCCGACGCCTACGATCCCCGCTACCATTTCCAGCTCGCGCTCGACGCCGGCTGCAACGCCTACGCCGCTCCGCTCGGCTTCCTCGAGGGCGGCGCCGCCGACTACGCCGGCGAGATCCCGCTCATCCTGAAGGTCAACAATCACGACTCGCTCTCGCCGGACGGCACCAATCCGGTCATGTCGGTGACGGCATCGGTGAAAGACGCGCTTCGCCTGGGCGCATCGGCCATCGGCTACACGATCTATCCGGCATCGGCCGAGTTCCGCGTCATGTACGAAGAGCTCGCCGAGCTCACGCGTGAAGCAAAGGCGCACGGACTTGCGGTCGTCGTGTGGTCGTACCCGCGCGGCGCCGGCGTCAGCAAGGAAGGCGAGACGGCGATCGACGTGTGCGCCTACGCTGCGCAGATCGCGGCGCTGCTCGGCGCCAACATCGTCAAGGTCAAGCCGCCCACGGCACACATCGAGCAGGCCGAAGCCAAGAAGGTCTACGAGAAGGAGCAGATTCCGGTCGGCACGCTGGCCGAGCGCATCCGTCACGTGGTGCAGACCTGCTTCGGCGGCCGCCGCATCGTCATCTTCTCCGGCGGAGCCAAGGGCGCCGACGAGAAGATCTTCGAAGAGTGCCGAGGCATTCGCGAAGGCGGCGGTTTCGGCTCCATCATCGGCCGCAACAGCTTCCAGCGCGCCAAGCCCGAGGCGCTCAAGTTCCTGGGCGAGGTGATGAAGATCTACGCGTAGGCGCGCGGCACTGGGCACCTTGGATTTCGGCGTTTGCCGCACGAGCACGGCGCAGATGCGGCCGTGCGACTTCGAGGACTTGCGACGGTATGAGCTTCGTCGTGTTCGGCGGCTGATCACGTTGCGCGCCGAGCGCTACTGTTCCAGCAGCTGTACCTTCGACCATGTGATGAGCGGCGAATTTCGTAGCGCGTAGAACGTGGGGCCGCGGTATTTGAAGGCGACATAGCGGTCCCGTAGCGCGAGTGGCGGCTCTACGATCGAAACGTCAGGACTGCGCAACGCGAACAGACCAGCGACATCTTCCTTGTTATGGCCTGCTCTCGGCCACCAGCAACGCGCCTCCGGGGGGGGGGTAGTCGATACCGGCAACTTAGCGACATATGGCTCGATCTTGCCCAGAACGTCGACGCCGCCGCGACGAGAGAAATAGATCACCGCGCCCGCAGGGCACAAAGCGATCCGGGTTCCGGGAGCGGTAATCTCGCCGAGAAGAAAGCCTGCTCGAACCCACAACCCTTCCAGGCCCCGCGGCAGTACTGGTTCGTCAATGCTCAGTGCGCGTCGCGGAAGGTCCGAATCCCATCCGGGCCCGACGAAAGCTGGAGACACAAGAAGGGCGACCGCCCACACCAAAACGGCAGGAATCTGCCGCGGCGACCACTTCCCAAAAAGGACCACCGCTGAGACGGCGAACGTCAGAAATGGCAACGCCGTTGCGCCGAACCGGTCGTAACCGAAGATCTGGAACCATGCGTCACCGCCTACGAACGTACTGTACGCCATCGCAGCGAGCTCGGTCGCGAAAGCGCCGGTCACTGCCACCATCAGACGTCCGTGGATTCCGTGCTGCATGGGTCGAAGAAGCAGGAACCCGATCGCTCCCGCCGCAATGATGACGAGAGACGTGGCATTTTGCGCCCACCCGACGTCCAGGCGTGAAGACAAAGGCCACCCTGTAGCCTTGAGATAGTAGGTGTTGGGTAGCCACTCGCCATAGTAGGCGTGACGTCCCAGCATCAAAGCGGCCGCGGTCGTTGCTGCAACCGCCAAGCCGATTGCCATCGAGCGAGTATTCTTCAGCCCATGGATTCCGAGCGCGCACCAGAGAGCCGCGGTGCAATAGAGAACCGCGTCCATTCGTGCCCAGAAAGCGATACCGAGAAGCAGGCCGACGCGTGGCCAATGAATGCGAGCTTGCAGCGTTTCACAGAATACGGCCATCGCAATGACTGCGACCAGACAAATCTCGAAACCTTGCGACAGCCAGAAGCAGAACGACAAGCCTCCGGCGGCGATCAGGATGAGCACGGCGCTGATCTTCCAATTGCCCGGTGCCGATGGGTCGACATCCGCGGGTGTAAATTTCCGAAGCGCCGCGAAAATCAGGAACGCAAGCAGCGCCAGCAGCGCTGAGTTGAGTGCAAGCACGTACAGCCCGAGATGGTTTGGCGAAAAACCTGGCATCAGGTGTACCGCAGCCAGCAGAACGACCCACAGCGGGCTCGTGAAACCTTCGATCTTCGGAGCACCCGGATACCACCGAAGACCACCGCCTTCGGCCCACGTACGCGCGAAATCGGCCGCGATATAGACGTCGTCCGATACACCCCAGATTCGTCCGTAACCCACTTCAAAAACGTAGGAATGGTAGAGGCGAATAGTCACCGCGATCCAGCAGGCGGCGACGAACAGCCAGCCGTAGGTCAGTACCGAGGAACCACGACGCATCATTTTTCCGTCGCTGCTGTCCGGACCTCGCCTTTCGGCGAAGGCGACAACGCTTGACGAGATACCGCAGGCGCAGCAGAGGTCATCAACGCCTTGTGCCCGGATTGGGCTGGTCGGGAGGGAGTTCGCCGCGATCCTGCGACCGCTCGCCATCCCTCGCCATGCTCGCTGACGCGACCGCTACAGCCGCCCGCGCATCAGCTTGCGCTCCAGCGTCTGCGGCACCGGGCGCGTCTCGATTCCCTGATAGTCGCGCAGCCATTCGCCGGTGAAGATCTGGCGCGGACGCGTGATCTTCTGCTCAGGGTCGAGGACGTTCTCGGCCCACTGCGCCAGCCATCCCGACGTGCGCGGAATGGCGAACAGCACCGGGAACATCGAGGTGGGAAAGCCCATCGCCTGGTAGATGATGCCCGAGTAGAAATCGACATTCGGGTAGAGCTTGCGTGAGACGAAGTACTCGTCCTGCAGCGCAATGCGTTCGAGCTCGATGGCGATGTCGATCAGCGGATTGCGGCCGGTGACCTCGAAGACGTCGTGCGCAACCTGCTTGACGATCTTGGCGCGCGGGTCGTAGTTCTTGTAGATGCGGTGGCCGAAGCCCATCAGCTTCCGCTCTCCCGCCTTCACGCTCTTGATGAACTCGGGAATCTTCTCGTTCGAGCCGATCTCCTCGAGCATGTGCACGACTTCCTCGTTGGCACCGCCGTGCAGCGGACCGTACAGCGCCGATGCCGCAGCGGCCGTGGCGCAGTACGGATCGACCTGGCTGCTGCCGACCGCGCGCATCGCGTTGGCCGAGCAGTTCTGCTCGTGGTCGGCGTGCAGGATGAACAGGACGTCGAGCGCGCGCTCCAGGACGGGGTCGGGCTTGTAGCGCAGCTCGGTCATCTTGAAGAGCATCGACAGGAAGTTGCCCGTGTAGCTCAGCTCGTTGTCGGGCTGCACGTAGGGCAGGCCGAGCGAGGAGCGGTACGCGTAGGCGGCGATCGTGGGCATCTTGCCGATCAGGCGCCGGACCTGCAGCCGCCGCGACTCGATGTCGTGGATCTCCTTGGCGTCGGGATAGAACGTGGAGAGCGCGGCCACGGTGCCCACGAGCATGCCCATGGGATGGGCGTCGTAGTGGAAGCCGTTCATGAAGTTCTTGGTCTTCTCGTGCAGCATCGTGTGCATGGTGATGTTCTCGGTCCACGCATCCATGTGCTCGAGGTTGGGAAGCTCGCCCTTGACGATCAGGTAGGCGGTCTCCAGGTAGGTGCTCTTCTCGGCCAGCTGCTCGATGGGATAGCCGCGGTAGCGCAGGATTCCCCTGTCGCCGTCGATGTAGGTGATGCTGCTCTTGCAGGCTGCCGTGTTGGTCAGGGCCGGGTCATAGGTCATCAGGCCGAAGTCGTCGTCGCCCGATTTGATCTGGCGCAGGTCCATGGCGCGGATCGTCCCGTTCTCGATCGGGACCTCGTAGGTCTTGCCGGTTCGATTGTCGGTGATCGTCAGGGAATCCTTCGCCATTGCCTCGTCTCCGCGTCGAATTGAGCCGCCCGGAACTTAGCAGGGGAGGTGGTTTGTTCAATGCGACGCGGTGCAGCGCGGATGTGGCTGCGGTGCGCGCGAGAGCCGCTGCCAGATCGTTCGCACGTGCTCGTACGTTCGAAGTCGCTCATCCTTCGTCACGAGCTGGGCGCCGTGATGCCGCGCCGTCGCTACGATGATCTGATCTGCCGGATCGCCGTGAAAAGACGCTGGAAGCTGACAGCTCTGCACCAGCACTGCACGAGTGATCTCCCAGGAATGCAGGCCTCGCACGTGGTGGCCTCGTCGGGCCACCGGTCGAGCGGCCGATCGAACGCAAGCTGCTGCTGCTCGACCTTCTTGGCGACCTCCCAGATCGAGATCACCGAGCCAGACACCTTCGGCCTGCGTGGCCACGTCGATCGCGGCTTTGGCGCACCTCGACAGACGGGCGTCGCTGGTAACCCACCAAAGCCATGTGTGGGTATCAAGAAGCGTCGGCATCCAACGGCTCGCCGGTCGAGAAGGGATCGCCCGCCTCCTTGATGATGCTGTCTTTCAGGCTCAGCGACTGTGATTTGTCCGTATAGGGGACGAGCTTGGCGACGGGCTTGCCGCGCTTGGTGATGAGAACTTCGGTGCGCGTGCTGGCGACCTCATCGAGCGTCTTGAGGCAGCCGTCTTTGAACTTCCCGGCCGGCATCGTTCTCATATGGCCACGTGGCCATGGCCACGCGGCCATGTCAACGTCGGACACACGCGGTCGGCATGCCACGCGTCCACGCGCCGTCGGGGCAAACGGTCGCCGCAGACGTAGCCAACGTTTGCTGCTGCGGAAAAAGGTGCCTCGCCCGTTCTGTTCGATAGCCGGCGACCTGCCGCCCGACAAGCCCGACCAGTCCGGAGCACGCTCGACCGACCGCGAGCAAATCGGCCGATGATGCGCGACGCAGACAATCCTCGAGCGACCTGGGGTGGTTAAACCTCACAAAAACCGAAATGGTCGTGCCGCCGTCAGCTTCCTGTCTACGGAAGCACTTCCGAGGCGCTTCTGGCGAACTGGTGTCAATGCGCGCCTGCGTAAACGTGGGAGGTGGAGGGCCATATGTACACATCGTTTTCAGTCGCGGCTGTGCTCGGATCATTTCTGCTGACCGCCGTCGCAGCGGCGAACGTGCCGCCGACGAGCAGCAATTCGAGCGTCACCACAAACGAGGACAACGCCGTCATCTTCAACTTCAACGCCAACGATCCCGATGGCCAGAACTCGAACCTTATCTTTCACATTGTGAGTGGGCCGAGTTCAGGCGTGCTCGTCCAAAAGGGGACTGCACCCTCCCGTCACGAGTACACGCCGAATTTGAACTACAATGGGGCGGATTCGGTGACCTTTTACGTTACCGACGCCGGTGGCGCTGCCTCGGGTACTGCCACGGTGACGTTGACCATTAACGCTGTGAACGACAGGGCCGTGGCCATTCCAGCTACGTTTTCCCTCGTCAACGGCCAAACGGTTCTGCAAGGGCAGCTTCAGGGCACCGACGTCGAGTCTGACCCTGCAACTCTGGATTTTTTCTCATTCGCCGATCCGTCGCACGGAACCGTCACCATCGTCAAGGATACCGGGGCGTTCACTTATACGGCGAGCAATTCGACGTATCGCGGTAGTGACAGCTTCCAGTTCAAAGTGAAAGACGACGGTGCGTTCCGGTCAGACCCGGCCACCGTCACGTTATGGCTAACTGAGGATACGGCTACCCTATTCGGTGCGGCCGACACCTTCGGGACCTATGGCCTCACCATCAACAGCGGGCAGTACTTGCTCCAGTCGCCCGTAGAAAACTGGCAGTTCGATCCGGGCACTACGGCTTATTTTGCGGCGGTCGCTGACGATGGGACGGTTTTCACAGCCAATTACACGCAAACCTACAATGCTTTCTTGATCGCGAACTGCAGCATGGTCGTAAGCTGCTTCAACCCGTCATCGCCGACTTGTTACGATGCGGAAACGCAACAGGCTGAGCACGTCAGTCACATCAGGATTCCGAACGCCAACGACGAGCTGTTCACACCGGACGTAGCAACCACGCCCTGCAGTGACCTCGATCCCTTCGACGCTCTCGGAGCGGACGTATCCGACGTGGTTTTCATGCCCGACGCCCAGGCAGGAGACGCAGTCGTGTTCGTCTCGACAATCGGCTCGATCAGCAGCAATGGGGACGCCTATCCTGCCTTCGGCAAGCTACACAAAACGAATGGCAGTTGGAGTTTGGACGAAGCGTCGCTCCGGTGGGCCGAAGATCTTCAGGACAGCGAGTTCGACAACACAGGAGCGAATGTCGCATGTTTGGGCGGTACCGGCGTCGACTGCGGTGGCTTTTCTGAGGCGGAACGTTTGCCGCGGTCCGGCAACATCATCGTAGGCGGATACACGGGACAGCGGCTGGTCGTGCTCAGCCCGGCCGGCGAAGTAGTCGCCGCATACGAAATCCCGCTTTACGGCGACACTCCGTGCGAATCCACGGCTTCCATGGTGCTGTCTCCGAGAGCGATACAGGTCGATCCGACCAGCGCCGTCGACGATGAGCGCTTCGCAGTCGTCTACGATTCCAGCGCCGTTGATGCGCAGTATGTCCAGGAGTTCCGGTACGTCGAAGCCACGCAGGAGTTGTCGCCGGTGTCCGTGGCTTTTGCGCCGTATTCCGCTTCGAGCGCCGCGTCTCTATCGTGCAGCGCGGGCGTTCGCGGGAGCGAACCCATGTACGATGAGACAGGCAACCTCTGGCTGGCGACCATGGTTTCCGCCACAGACTCCAAAATGCACGTTTTCACCAAGGATGCAGTCACGGGGCTGCGAAGGACAGAAACGGATTGCAGCTACACCGACCCGGCCACAAGTCTTCCTCGGCAGTTCGGTAGTCGATGCCGCAGCGACTTCGATCTCGGATTGACGCATTATGCGAGCCCGAAGCTGGCGTGGTCCGTGCCGTTGGCGGCAACGTTGACAGAGGACACTGCCGCCGACTCGTTCTTCGGGTTGGATCTGTTTGACGGACGGCTGTTCCGGATCGAGCGTGTCTCCAGTTCCAACCCGCATATTTTTTCCGTATCGGCCAATTCGCTGGATTTGGGGATCAATCGACTCGACGACATATTCATCAACAGGGGGGCGTTCGATCCCGCCGCTGGGGCGCTGTGGGCGACTGCAGGCGTCCGCCGGCCGGTCAGCAATTGCACCTTCTTCGACTGTGTATGGGAGGTAGGCCAATCCAGTGACAACTATCTTTTCAGGTTGGATGTCGACGAAGCTACCGCGGCATGGCCGAAGGCACTGAGTGCGAGCGCAGCAACTTCGGTAACGGCGGGCAACCCCGTCACGGTCAGCGTAGTATCCAACGTTATCAGCAATCTGGATGCGACACTGTCTGGTTTGTACGTCTACGGTGATCCAACCGTCGACACTGCGCAGCGGATCGCGCTGTCGGTTTCGGGTGCTGGAGCGACTCGTACCTACTCTGCGACGATACCCGGAAGTTCCCTCTCCGGCATGTCTCCTAATGCCATCTGGAGGATGTTCATCAAGCAGAGTGGGGTTACCCGCGGGACGGTCGTCGTCGGCAGAATCAAGGTGAACTGACGTCGCCTTGACGGGTAGTGGACCTCGTGTTCACTACCCGTCACGCCGGCCACGCATGGCCAGAAGACCTACGAACGACACAGCCCCTGCAACTGTCATCGCGAGTCCCAAATGAAAGGTTCGCGGAGAATAGTGGAACTGAACGACATGCGCTCCCGCGGTGATTTCGACACCGCGAAATATTCCATTGGTGCGATGGATTTCGACCGGCGAGCCATCGATCTTCGCGTGCCAGCCCGGATAGTCCAAGTCCGTCAAGACGAGCAGTCCGCCCGCCTCTGCTCGTACCTCGACATCCACGGCATTTGCGGTCACCCTTGTGACCGTTGCGGCGGTGAGCTCCATCCCCGACGACACAGACGGCGCGTGCAGTGAGGGGTCTCCCGATGAAGCGACGACCGCGGTCCGTCGCGGGTCGAACGCGGGCTGCTTGGTTGCCGCGATCGCCGAGGTTTCGTTCGGGAGATGACGATAGTCGTATGCCACGTACGCTCTCGGCAACGCGGCTTCCCGTTCGAAAACGTGTACATCCGCGAGTTGCACGCGCCGCGCCTCACGCAGTTTCGATGAAAGGTGCGGATTGCCCGATCCGACCTCACCCTTGGGATCGACGTAGAATCGTACGCTGAAAAGATCGAGGAACTCCTTTTTCTGTTGAAGAGGCCGGAAGCCTTCCTCGACCTTGAAGACATCCAGGACGGTGAGAAGGCCAGACCACATCGTCGCCGCCGGGATCTCGAACATTCGTGCGTAGGCCCCAGGCAGCAGCGGCTCGTACGCATTGTTCACGAAGATTCGAAGCGCTTGTCCGGTGTTGTGCGGCAGACGGGAGGACTGGAAAAAATCTTCGATGAAGAAGCGTTGCTCGGATGCCTGTGCCTTCGCGAACCTTTCGAGTGTCGCGGATATTCGATACACGTCCGGTCGGGCTAGTGGCGCGTAGTGGAAGTTCGGAGCGTTGGCGAGGTAGGAGTCGGCGCACAGCATCGACGCTATGGCGACTGGGATGATGCGAGGGAGTCGCCACGTGCGAAGATTGTCCAGTGCGCAGGCGATCAGCCCGGATGCGCACAGGGCAACGATAAAGGCCATGCGCGACGGTTCACGAAAGAGTCCTGCCAATGGCAGGCGGGAATATCCGTCGTAGAGAACCCCGCCCTGCGCACGCATCAGGTCGAGGACGATGACACCCAGGACAAGGAGAAACGTCCCGTGCTCCCGCCGTCGCCGCCCGATCGCGGCGATCACGGCCGCCGGAATGGTCAGCAACGGCAGCCCGACGGCCTCACCGCCCGGTCGTAACGAGAACATGGAGAGACGGCTCAGCTCCTCCCACGCCGACCCGGCTGCCATGCCGAGACTCGAGCTGCCTCGCACGGCATCCGAAACGAGCTCGAGCGACGGAAGCAGCTGAACACCGACTAGCAGCAAAGCGCACGCGCATGATACCGACAACCAGGCCGACGCGCGCAGTCGAGACTCGCCACGCAACGCAAGTACGAAGAAGCCGTAAAGCGCACAGAATTGCGCCGTATAGAGGAACGTCTGTGGGTGGCCGGCCAGGAATGCGAGTGCCAGAGCCAGCGCCAGCCATGCGGCATTCGATGGCTTGGGATCGCGTCTGAGGGCCTCGATGCGCCACGCGAGAGCCGGCAGCCACACGATGGACGACAGCATTGCCGTATTGAAGATTGCGTTCATGACGGGGGCAGACAGCATGTAGACACAGGCAGCTGCGAACGCGGCAATAGGGCTGGTACCCAGAGAACGGGCGTAGCTCCAGGTGAACGTTCCCGCGAGCAGCAGGTGAACGACGACGTGGACACTTAGAGCCGTCGTAGTCGGAAATATCGTCAGCGTGGTGAGCAGAGGGTAGTAGAGGGCCGGCTGAAGCGTCGCGGCGAAAGGATAGCCGGCAAGCTGAAAAGGGTTCCACAGCGGAAGCTCACCGTTCCACAGCGAGGCGCGTACGAAATCGACTGCCGGGGCGAAATAGAGGCGCAGGTCAAGGTCGTGGAATGTACTCGGCGGAGGCTCTGCGGAAGCCAGACGATCAAACGTCAGGCAGGCGACTACGAGGGAAAGCAGCAGCACTGCCACGCCCGAATCTTTTCCGAGCGCCTTCATGCAGAGGCGCTGAATTTGCCGGCATGCATCGATTTCACATCGTCGGCTGGCACGTACACGCGCCTATAATCTGAGGGAAGGAACCTCTCGCAGCCGAAAAAGGTGCCTGACCCCTTTTTCTACTGGGCGCTTTCGCTGGGAAGGAGGAGACCGCTCGTGAAGATCTCGACGAGCGTGTCGGCGTGGGCCTCGATGCGTTCGGGCTCGAGGGGATTGAAGTCCCACAGCAGGCCGATCAGCGGCGAGGCGTCGAAGAAGTGCGGGACCGCGCCGAGGAACGCGAAGATCACGCACTGGATCGGCAGGTCCTTGACCAGGCCCGAGTCGCGGCCCAGGCGGAACATCTGCTCGATCTGCTGGATCAGAGGCCGCAGGTGCTTCTCGACCATCCATTCCAGACGCGGCCCGCGCACGGCCGACTCCGAAATGATCAGGCGCCCGACCTCGGGATAGCGGGCGTTAAAGTAGACGAAGCGGCGGGCCATGATGCGGATCGCCTCGCGCGGCCCAACCCGGCCCATGTCCTCTTCGACGCCCTGCAGGACGCTGGTCATGCGGCCGAAAGCCAGCTCGACGCTGGCTCGCCACAGGGCTTCCTTGGATCCGAAGTGGTAGTGGATCAGCGGCTGGGTCACGCCGACGCGTCGTGCCACCGAGGCCGTCGTAGCGCCCTCGTAGCCGTTCTCGGCGAACTCGACGAGCGAGGCCTCGAGGATCCGTTCCCGGGAGACTTTGGAAGATCGGCCGCGCTTGCGTAGGGCTTCCTGCACCGTTGCACCCCTTCACGGGAGGCGTCTCCTGCCGGCAGACGAAGCCGAGCGGGCGGCACCGCGAAATGAAGACGCGCCCAGTATTTCCGAATTGCGCAATAAGGCAAGCCTCTCGATGTCTTCCCCACCATTGTAGCGTCGCCAGCATCGGGTAACGTGGGCCTGTGCATGCCCTCGCCGCGGTCCTGACCCCCATGCGACAGCGAATCCTCGTATTTCTGGCCGCTCTGTCGATGTCAGCCGGCAGCGCCGATCTTGCGCGCGCGCAGGTTCCGATCTTCGGCGCGCCCGGAATCCTGAACCCCGGCGCCGATAAGGACGAGAGCGGCGATGAGCTTCCGCGCATCGCCACCGACCGCGCCGGCATCTGGGTCGTTGCCTGGCAAACCGTCGGCGGCAGTCCCATCGGACTGGGCCGCGACTCCGACATCGTCTTTACCCGCTCTCCCGACAACGGTGCCACCTGGACGATGGCCGCACCCGTGGCCGCATCGGCCCGCGAGGACGACGGCGAGGACCGCGAGCCGGTCGTCGCCACCGACGGCAACGGCCGCTGGATGATCGTCTGGAGCTCGACGCAGAGCCTGGGCGGCCGCGGCCGCGACCGCGACATCCATTTCTCGGTGTCCAACGACGACGCCGTCACCTGGACCGCGCCCAAGGCCATCAACAGCAACGCCAGCCGCGACTACGGCGGTGACGAGCAGCCCGACATCGCCACCGACGGCAAGGGTCGCTGGGTGGTGGTCTGGCAGTCCACGGATTCCCTCGGCAACACCATCGGCGGCGACCGTGACATCCTGGCAGCCGTCTCGACCGACGGTGGGCTGACCTGGAGCAACCCTTCGCCGGTCAACACCAACGCCAAGGACGATCAGCGCTTCGACACCTCGCCTCGCATCAGCACCGACGGCAACGGCGTGTGGGCGGTGGCGTACTCCTCCGGCGGCGAGTCGCAGGCGCGAGTCGGCTATGAACGCGGCATCCACGTCGCGCGCTCCACCAACGGCGGCATCACCTGGGCCGATCCGGTCGTGCTCGGCGGCAAGGAAGGCGACCTGAGGCCTGGCGTGGGGCCGCGCATCGCCAACGACGGACGCGGGAACTGGGTGTGCGCGTGGGCCTCGAGCGATTCGCTCGGCAACACCAAGGGTTTGGACCGCGACGTCCTCGTCGTGCGCTCCAGCGACGGCGCGACGACCTGGAGCCGTGCCCATCCGATCAACGCCGAAGCCACGCGCGATGCCGGCGACGATGCCTCGCCCGAACTGCTCACCGACGGGCACGGCTCCTGGCTTGCGGTATGGACATCGTGGGACAACCGCCGCGGCACCACCGGCGCCGACGGTGACATCTTCGTGTCGATCTCGCGCGACAACGGCGAGAGCTGGGCGCCTTCGCTGGTGCTCAACAGCAACGGCGCGTCCGACTTCGGCGAAGACCTGCATCCTGCCATCGCCACCGATGCACGCGGTTTGTGGATCACGGTGTGGGACTCGACCGAGCCCGGCGGAACCTACGGCTATGACCGCGACCTGGTGATGGCCAGCGGAAAGTTCGGCGGCCAGGCCGGGCCGCCCGCGCGTGTGCCGGCCGCACCGGTGGCAGCGCCGCCGGCGCCTGCATCCGGAGCCGAGCGTTGACGCAGACGCCCGGCACGCCACGCGCGCCAGAAGACCCAGCAGCGACCGCCGCGCGCGCCTATCACGCGCGAACACGTCACACTCCCGACAGCGTCCGGCGCGGCGGCTATCGCCTGAATTGGGACAACCAGCCCATCCCGTTCAAGCTCTACGAGGTCGAGCTTCCCGCCGTCGCGCTGCCGCAACAGCTTCCGCCATCATCGGCGCTGACGCTGGCCACGCTTCTCCAAGAGCCGCCGACCGACGGCGACACGCGTCTCGATCTGACCAGGCTGGCGCGACTCCTGTATCTGAGCGCCGGCGTGGTGCGCACGCGCCGCTATCCGAGCGGCCACGTGCAGATGTTTCGCGCCGCCGCGTGCACCGGCGCGCTCTACCACGTCGACGTCTACGTCGTGTGCGCCGACATGGATGGCCTCGACGCAGGCGTCTATCACTTCGGACCGCACGACTTCACGCTGCGTCGGCTGCGCCAGGGCGACCATCGCGCCATGCTCGTCGACGCCTGCGGTGGCGCCGGCGAGGTGGCCGAGGCGCAGTGCGTGCTGATCCTGGCCTCCACGTACTGGCGCAACTCGTGGAAGTATCGCGAGCGCGCCTACCGGCACAGCTACTGGGACAGCGGCACCATCCTTGCCAACACGATCGCCGTGGCAGGCGGCGACGCGATCGCCGTCAAGGTGCTCGCAGGGTTCGTCGATGCGCACGTCGAGTCGCTGCTAGGACTCGACCCTGCGTGCGAAGGCGCCACGGCACTGGTCACTCTCGGACGCGGCGCGCGCCGGCCCGATCCGGCGGCGAAGGCGATCGAGCCGCTGTCGCTGCCGACGCGCGCGCTGTCGCCGCGGCCGGTGAACTACGCGGTCCTTGCTCACACCCACGGCGCCACCGCGATGTCCTCGCCCGATCAGGTCGGCGCGTGGCGTGCGCAGAGCTCGCACCGTCGAGGGCCCGAGGCGGGCGAGGGTGCCCGCGTGCTGGCGGCGCCGTTTCGTGACGGGGCCGGGCTCGACGAAACCATCCTGCGGCGCGGGTCGGCGCGCCTGTTCGCGCAGACGCCGATCACCGAAGAACAGCTTTCGACGCTTCTGGCGTGCGCGGCAGCGGGACTGGACTGCGATTTCACGCGAAGCCGCGCCGATCGCCTCTGCGACCCGTACGCGGTCGTCCACGCCGCCGGCGATCTTCCGATGGGTGCGTACTACTTCGACGCCGCGCGCGGCGCCGTCGAGCCCCTGAGCGGGCGAGTCACTCGCCACGCCACCGGCTTCGTCGCGCTCGAGCAGGATCTGGCCGCCGATGCCGCGGTGAACGTCTATTCCCTGTGCGATCTCGAAAGCGTTTTTCGCACCCTCGGCGGCCGCGGCTACCGCGCCGCCTCGCTCGAAGGCGCCATCGCAGGAGGCAGGGCCTATCTGGCCGCGTACGCGATGGGTCTGGGCGCCACCGGCCTTACCTTCTACGATGACTACGCCACCCAGACCTTCGAGCCGCACGCGGCCGGGAAGTCCGTCATGTTCCTGACGGCAATCGGGCACCGTACCCGATCGGGCGCTTGAAGCACCTGTGGTGCTCGGGTTTACTGCGCCGCCACGCCCGCCGGCCATAACGCCGGCGCGGTCCGGGGGACTTCAAGAATGGACGGCCTGACATGGAACTGATCGGCGAGTCGCTACGTGTTCACCTGCTCGGAGTGGCAGGCAATCTCTGCATCGACCAGGGCGTGGCCAACGTCCTGCTCGATCTTGCCACCGTCGCCAAGACGATCTCGTGCGAAGTCAACCGCGCCGGTCTCGTCGGCATCCTCGGCATGACCGCGCAGCGCAACGTGCACGGCGAGGAGGTCCAGAAGCTGGACGTCTACGCCAACGAGCTGATCATCGAGTCGCTGCGCGGATCGGGCAGCGTCTGCGGCATGGGCTCAGAAGAGAACGAGGGAATCATCGCGCCCTCGCGCAGCGGCCAGAACGCCGAGTATCTTTGCCTGTTCGATCCCCTCGACGGCTCCTCCAACATCGACGTCAACGTCAGCATCGGAACGATCTTCTCGATCTTCCGCCGCAAGTCGAACGGCGGGCCGGCGGTGATGAGCGACTTCCTGCAGCATGGCCGCGACCAGGTCGCCGCCGGCTACTTCGTCTACGGCACCAGCACGATGCTGGTGTACACGTGCGGCGACGGCGTCAACGGTTTCACGCTCGAGCCCTCCACCGGCGAGTTCCGACTTTCTCACCCGCGCCTGATGACGCCTTCTCGCGGCAGCATCTACAGCTGCAACGAGGGCAACTCGCAGACGTGGGATCCGGGCACGCGCGCCTACATCGAATCGCTCAAGGCCACCGACAAGGAAGCCGGGCGGCCCTACAAGTCGCGCTACGTCGGCTCTTTCGTTGCCGACTTCCATCGAAACCTTCTCAAGGGCGGCATCTTCCTGTATCCCGCCGACCGCAAGGACCCGTCCAAGCCCGCCGAAGGCAAGCTGCGGCTAATGTACGAGTGCAATCCGATGGCCTTCATCCAGGAGCAGGCCGGTGGCCGGGCCCTGGATGGCGATCTCACCCGAGTGCTCGACATCACGCCCAACGGGATTCACCACAAGATCCCGCTGGTCATCGGAAGCAGTGCCGACATCGAGGAATACTCGGAGTACTATGTCCGGCATGCGACCCGCGGAGCTGCCTGAAACGCCCGCCCCGAATCAAGGGGACACCATCATCGATTCGCCGACAGCCGCGCGACTGCGCGCGAGGGCAGCTCGCGCTGTCCTTTTCGTTCTCGCCGCCGCCGTAGTCGGGGTTGCGAGCATGGTCGCTGCCGCCCCCGAAGCGCACGCCGGCCAGGCCGAGCGCGATCGCTGCTACGTCACGTTCAACCTGGGAGCGCTGTCGCAGAGCACTCTCGGCGCCGTCGATTTCGTCGTCCAGTACGCGCGTCCCAAGATCTTCTGGCGCGATCCGGAGAACGTCCTGCGCTGCGTCGGTCTTCCTGAAGGGTCGGCCGTGGCCGCCGACGAGGAGAATACCGGCCCGACCAGCGGCGAGCTGACGGTGTCGTTCTCTTCCCCGACCGGCGTCAGCGGCGGCCGGCCGCTGGTGCTGTGCGAAGTGTGGGTGCCGGCAGGCAGCGTGCCCGCCGCCTCGGATTTCCCGCAGATCACCGTCACCCAGGCCTTCGACATCAACCAGAGCCCATACGATCCGGTCCCGGTCATGCAGGTCGGCCAGGTGGGCTGCGGGGAAATCCCGATCACGACGACCACGACGTCGACGACCACCACCACGCACCTGCCCATCAGCACGACCACCACCACGCTGGCGCCCGAGACGTGCAGCGTGCTGTTCCGCCTGCAGACCGCCGGCAGCTTTCGCCGCGTGCAGTTCACCGTCGACTACTCCGATGCCGGCGGCGAGCTGCCGCAGAGCCCCGCCGTGTCCTGCCACAACCAGACCAGCGCGATGCTCGGCGCCACCGGCAACGCGCAGAACCGGACGCTTTCGCTCAACCTGCAGGCGGTCGAGGCGTTCACCGGTCCGCGCGACCTGGTCGAGTGCGATTTCGTTCCCGTCGACTTCATCGCGGATTCGAATGCGTTCGACGTCGACGTGACCGCCGCCAGCGACGCGAACAACACGCCCATTCCCGTCGGCTCACTGCCTGCGGTCACGGCAAGCGACGTGATGTGTCCGTCGCTGACGACGACCACCACGCTCGGACCGACCACCACCACGACGACGGTCACGACCACCAGCACGACCTCGACGACGTTGGAGCCGACGTGCGGCGACGCCAACAACGACGGTCAGATCCAGGCCAGCGACGCGCTGGCCGCGCTGCGCGAAGCCGTAGGACTGGAATCTCCGTGCACACCGGCGCGTTGCGACACCGACGACAGCGGCAGCATCACAGCCTCCGACGCCCTGCGCATCCTGCGCGCGGCCGTAGGCGGCAACGTCGATCTGGACTGCCCCGCTTGAAGGCAGGGGTCAGGTACTGAAAGTGAGGGTGCCGCACCCTCAATTTCAGTACCTGACCCCACTCCTGGCCGGCCCCGCTCCGAGAAATGCGAGCTCTCATCCAGCGCGTCCACCGCGCCAGCGTGCGTGTCAGCGGCGAGATCGTCGGTGAGATCGGCGCGGGGCTTTGCGTCTTCGTCGGCGTAGGCCACGACGATACGGATGCCGATGCATCGCTGCTGGCGCAGCGCGTGGCCAACCTTCGCGTGTTCGCCGACGATGCCGGCAAGATGAACCTCTCGCTGCTGGACACTCGCGGACAGCTCCTGGCCGTTTCGCAGTTCACGTTGATGGGAGACACGCGCCGCGGGCGGCGTCCGTCCTTCGTGGCGGCGGCAGCGCCCGAGCATGCCAACGGACTCTTCGAGAAGTTCGTCGCGGACTCGGCGGCTCTCGGATCAGGGGTTGCTACCGGCCGGTTCGGTGCTCATATGGATATCGAGATCGCGGCCGACGGCCCGGTCACGCTGCTGCTCGATACGAAGGAGAGCCGGCGCGGCCAGCCGACATGAGACCGCCAGCCCGCGCCTGCCAGACGGCACGGGCAAAGGACCCGGGACCGTGGCGAGAGCAGGATTCTGGTCGGTGGGAGGCTACAAGATCTCGTTCCGCAAGGACGGGAACTGGTATGCCGACGAAGAGCGCATTCCCAACCCGCGCATTGCACGCCTGTTCTCGCGGCACCTGTGCCCCGACGGCAACGGCGGCTGGGTCATCGACGTCGGCATCGACCGGCATCCGGTAACCGTCGAGGACACTCCGCTGGTCGTGCGTTCCATCGACGGCGATGCCGAGAACGGCTTCCAGGTCTGCACCAACGACGGCACGACCTCGCCCCTGGACTGCACCACGCTCGAGATCGGCGAGAACGACGTCCTGTACTGCACCGTCGATCGCGGCCAGAAGCGAGGCCGCATGCGAGCGCGCTTCCTGCGCCCGGCATACTACGAGCTGGCGCGCTACATCGACTTCGACGGCGAATCACCGGTGCTGCACTGCCGCGGCCGCGAGTTCCCCGTCGAGCACCACGCCTGAGGCGAAGCGCGCACCGCACATTCGACGCCGCGCAACCTCGGCACGACCCTCGGGCAGAATCCTCGGCGGTAGAAAACCTCGACACGAACTTCGGAAGGACCCTCGGCAGGAATCGCGAACGAATGCGCATCGTCCTTCTCGAGCCCGAGATTCCGCCCAACACCGGCTCGGTGGCGCGCCTTGCCGCCGCCACGCAGACGCCGCTCGACCTGATCGGTCCGCTCGGTTTCTCTCTCGAGGACCGTTACCTGAAGCGCGCGGGCCTGGACTATTGGCCGTGGGTGGATCTGACGGTCTACGAGAGCTGGCCGCAGTATCTGGCCAGCCGGCACACCGGCCGCCTGCTCGGCCTTTCGGCGCGCGCGACCAGGCCGTACACGCAGGCGCGCTTCCTCGACGATGACCGCCTGCTCTTCGGCAAGGAGACCAGTGGGCTCGGGCCCGACGTCATCGCGATGCTGGGCGCCGACGTCTTCACGATCCCTATGACCAGCCCCAACGTCCGCAGCCTGAACCTGGCCAACGCCGTCTCGATCGTGGTCTACGAGGCGCGGCGCCAGATTGGCCTGCTCTGACGCTTTTTGCTCCCGACCGAGCGGGCGGCGGTGTGCGCGAGCGGTCGCTGCCGCCGCCCTGTCGTCTATACTCCCGGACATGCCTTCGAGGACGGATGCCCGCCCGGGCCCGCAGCGGCCTTCCCGCGATTGCGCCCCCAACCGAGGTCGGGTCGCCCTGGCCATCGTCGCCACCGCGCTGGCGCTGGTAACGGTGGCGACGGGCAGTGACGCCCAGCAGCCACAGCGCCGCTACGACGACCGCGATCACGAGACGCAGCGCCGCTACGACGACCGCGGCTACGAGACGCGTCGCTACGACCAGCGCGACTACGACGTGCAGCGCCGCAACGAGCCGCAGGCCCAGCGCCGCTACGAGGATCGCGACCCGCGCTATTCGCAGCCGTCGCGCGACCCTCGCTACGGGCAGCCCGGCGACCACGACCGCACCCCGTCCTACCCGGGTTCGCCGGCGCGGCCGCAGGCCGAGCCCGCGCCGCGCCGCGCACCTATGTATCCCGCCAACCGCGCGCCGACCGCGCGTCGCGACGATCGCCATCCGCTTCTGGCGCAGCCAGCTCCGTCCCCGCGCGGCAAGCACGCGCAGGGTCCTAAGGGCGCCGATCCACGCTTGCCCGGCAGCACGCGTCCCGACAGCGGCGCCCGTTCCGACCGTCGCGAGTACTGGGAAGAGCCGGGCCGCGAGTCCTACGCTGCCCCCGAGCCGTACGGTGCGCACTCCGGCTGTGGCAATCCCGTCGGCATCGAAGTCTTCGTGACGCCTGCGCAGCCCGTGCCGGGATCGCCATTGCGTGTGATCGCCGTCTCCGAGCGCGCCATCGACGGGGAGCTCTACATCATCTCGCCGAGCGGCGATCGTATTGCCGAGAGCGCGCAGCGAAGCGGCGGGCCGCCCTACTGGTGGTATGCCGAAGTCATGCCGCGCGAGCTCGGCCGCTATCGCGGCGTGCTGCGCACCGGCGGATCGACCGCGTGCGCCGACGCCGACGTCTCGCACAATCCCGCGCCGCTGCCCGAGCGGCCAACCTCGGCGGTGTGGCCGGTGGAGCGGCGCTGGGATCGCAACATGGAGAACCTTTTCTCGGCATGGGTCGAGAAGCTCTTCGACGATCCCCTCGACGCTTCGCCGAGCTGGGATTCACTGCACGAGATCACGCGCCAGGCCTCGCGCAACTTCCTGCACGACCACCTCGGCTACGGCGAGGATTCGGACGGAGGCCTCAAGCTCGAGCCCGACTGCGCCGATCTTCCCTACTTCCTGCGCGGCTACTTCGCCTGGAAGATGCGACTGCCCTTCGGCTGGTCCAAGTGCCATCGCGTCGCTGCCGGACAGGCGCCGACGTGCGTGGAGTGGCACAGCAATCTCGAGTCGGGAAGCGGCTCGGGCGGTGAGCTCGCGCGCGTGCAGCGATTCCTTGCGCGCGACGTGGGCTGGGGCGTGCACTCGGGCACCGACCGCACGCTCGGCGACGACGACAAGACCGACGTCTATCCCACGCGCCTGTCGGCGCAGACGCTGCGACCGGGAACGGTCTTCGCCGACCCGTACGGCCATATCCTGATCCTGGTGAGGCGCCTGCCGCAGACGCCCACGTCCTCGGGGCAGTTTCTCGCCGTCGACGCCCAGCCCGACGGAACCGTCGCGCGCAAGCAGTTCTGGCGCGGCACGTTCCTGTTCACGATCGATCCCAAGCTCGGCGGCGCCGGCTTCAAGAACTTTCGTCCCATCCTTCCCATGGGCGATTCGCTGCGCCTGCTGACCAACCAGGAGATCCTCGATCATCCCGATTACGGCGACTTCTCGATGGAGCAGTACGAGCACGGCACCGACGGCTTCTACGACCGCGTCGACGAGGTGCTCTCGCCCGAGCCGCGCGATGCCGAGCAGGTGGTGCGCGAGATCGTCGACTCGCTCGAGCAGCAGGTGCGCACGCGCGTGGACTCGGTGCAGAACGGCGAGGACTACATGGCCAAGAACCCCGGCGTCGTCCCGCTGCCCAAAGGCGCGGCGATCTTCCAGACCGTGGGGCCCTGGGAAGACTACGCCACGCCCTCGCGCGACCTGCGCCTGCTGATCGCCATCGACGTGGTGCGAAGCTTTCCCGAGCGCGTGGCGAGGTCGCCGCGCCGCTATCACCTTCCGGCCGGCGGCGGCGACGTCCGCGCCCGCCTGCAGGCGATTCTGGACGAGGAGACGCGCCGGCGGACCTTCGAGTACATCCGCAGCAACGGAACGCCGCAGACGCTGCGCCTGTCCGACGTGCTGGAGCGGGCAGTCGACCTGGAAATGGCCTACAACCCCAACGACTGCGTCGAGATCCGCTGGGGCGCTCCCGAAGGCAGCCCGGAGCGCGCCACGTGCAAGCGCACCGCGCCCAACGAGCAGCGGCGGCGGATGAATCACCAGTACCGCGACTGGTTCCGCGACCGCCGCCGGCCCTCCACCTAGAGCGGCTCGACCCTGCGCCGACGGCGCGGGCGCCCCCTTCTGTCGGGACCCTCGACGATACCGTTGCGCCCAGCGCGGCGGCGGATCATACATCGGGCGTGGAGCACGCAGCCGCGATCGTCGGCGCCGCGGTAATGCTTCAGGCTGCGGCGGCTCTTCTGGCCCATCGATTCGGGCGGCTGGTGCGAGCTGCGCTTCTGGAGTGGATGGCCGCGCCGTTGCTGCTGGCCGTGGCGGCGGCCGGGGCTGTGCGACTTTCCGACATCATCGCGCGCGATCCGTCCGCGGCGGCCCGTCCCTTGGACTACACGGCGCTGGCGCTTTCGGCGGTAACGGTAGCGGCGTTGGCCGCGGCGCCGGCCTGGGTTCGGCGCTCGCGACCCTGGCTCCTGTCGCGTCAGGACGAGGCCGAGCATGTCAGGCCCGATCCCGACCAGGCGCATGCGGCCCGGCTCTCGCTGTTTCTGCACGAGTTCCCCGCGCACATCTGGACCACGGACCGGTCCATGCGCGTGGACATGGTTGCCGGCCGCGGCCTGGAAGCGATCGGCCTGCGGGCCGACGAAGTGCTGGGACAGGACGTCGAGAAGCTGTTCGCCAGCGTCGGAGTGGTGGCCGAACACATGAGCACGCCGCGGCGCGCGCTTGCCGGCGAGACGGTCCCGTTCCTGACCCCGCTGCGCGGCAACATGCTCGAAGGTGCCGTGGGGCCGCTGCAGGATGCCGACGGCAACATCGTCGGCACGCTCGGCATCAGCCTCAACGTCAGCGAGCGCGAGCAGGCGTCCGAGCAGGCGCGTGCCGAAGAGGAGATGCTGCACGAGATCCTGGACCGCACGCCGGCCATCGTCTTCCTGAAGGACCGCGACGGGCGTTTCCTGTGGGTCAACCGGCGCTGGGAGGAGCTGTCGCGCCGGCCGCGCCAGGAAGTGATCCACGCCAACGACTACGACTTCTTTCCGCACGACTCGGCCGAAGGTTTCCGCCGCACCGACGAGCAGGTGTGGTCGACGGGGGAGGCGGCCACCTTCGTCGAGCCGATCCAGGGCAGGCGCCGCTCGCGTACCATGCTGTGCAGCAAGTTCCTGCTGCGCCGCAGCGACGGAACTCCCTACGCGCTGTGCGGCATCGCCAACGACATCACCGAGCGCGCACGTCTGGAAGAGGAGCTGCAGCGGCGCGGGTCGCTGCTGGTGGAAGCGCAGGCGCTGGCGTCGCTGGCGAGCTGGGAGCTCGACTTCCGCGACGGCAGCCACTTCGTCTCCGAGCACATCTACGCGATGCTCGGCGCCGAGCCCGACGTCGAATCGGTTGCGACCTTCGAGAAGTTCCTCGAGCACGTAGTCGAAGAGGACCGGCCGATGCTGTTCGAGCACGTCAACCGAACGCTCTTCGAGAACCAGCCCTCGGTCTCGGAGTTTCGCGTACGGCGCGCCGACGGCGAGATCCGCTGGCTGCGCTCGCAGGGTCGCGTCGACCGCAACGAGGACGGCGTTCCCGTGCGCTTCTTCGGCTTCACCCAGGACATCCACGAAGAGCGCATGGCCGAGGAAGAGATCCGCCGCCTGACGGCCCAGCTCGAGCAGGGCGTCAAGGAGCGTACCCGTCAGCTCGAAGGAGCCGTCGAGGAGCTGAGCAGCTTCAGCTACGCGGTCTCGCACGACCTTCGCCAGCCGCTGCGCTCGATCGCCGGGTTCCTGGCACTGATGGAAGAGGAAGCGGGCGAGAGCCTCGGCGGCGTGGCGCACTACCTGGAGCGTGCTCGCACGGCTACTCGCCGCATGGACAGCATCATCGCCGATCTGCTGGCGCTGGCGCGCGTCACGCACGCACCGCTGCGGCGTGACCAGCTGGACCTGACCGAGCTGGGGCGTGAGATCTCGATCGAGCTGAATCGCTCCGAGCCCGCGCGCGAGGTCCGCTGGGAGCTGAGCGAGGGACTGAGCGCGTGGGCGGACCCGGGCATGGCCCGCATCGTGCTGCAGAACCTGATGAGCAACGCCTTCAAGTTCACGCGCAAGACCGCAAAGCCGGTCATCGAGGTCGGGACCCGCCAGGTCGACGGACAGACCGCTCTGTTCGTGCGCGACAATGGCGTCGGCTTCGAGATGGCGCGCGCCAAGCGATTGTTCGAGCCCTTCCAGCGCCTGCACGATGCCGCCGAGTTCGAGGGGAGCGGCATCGGTCTTGCCACCGTCGCACGCATCGTGCGCCATCACGGCGGGTGGATCCGCGCCGAGTCGCGGCCGCAGCATGGCGCCACGTTCCTGTTCACGCTGCCGGCCGTCGAAGATGCCGAGGAGGAGGCGGCGTGACGGCGATGGTCGCCGAGCTGTGGCCGCTTGCATCGGTAGTGGTTCCGCTCGTCTCGCTCGGGCTGATCGCGCGTAGCCTGCTCGCCGCCGCGCCGCGTCCTGCGCCCGTGCCGGCACGCCCGGTCGATCCGGCGGCAACGGCACGCCAGCGCTTGCTCGCGCTCATCGTCGACCAGTTGCCGGCCCACCTTTGGACCGTCGATGAGCAGCTGCGGTTCGTCTCGGCTGGTGGCCGCGGGCTCGAGACGCTCGGCATTCGCGCCGACGACATCGTCGGCCAGTCCGTGCGGCGGATCGGCGAGGCCGAAGGACTGTCCGAGTACAACCTCGACATCCATCGCCGGGGACTGGCCGGCGAAACGGTGCGGTTCCGAGAAAGGGTCGGGACCTCGGTCATCGAGGGCGCGGTGGGCCCGATCCGCGATGGCGAAGGCGTCATCACCGGCGTGGCGGGAGTCGGCATCGACGTCACCGCGCAGGAGGCGGCCCAGGAGCTGGCGCGCTCCACCGCGCAGACGATGCAGGAGATCCTGGATCACGCGCCTGCCAGCATCTTCATTCGCGACCTCGATGGCAGGCTGACCTTCGTCAATCAGAGCTGGGAGAGCGTCAATGGCCTGACTCGCGAGCGGGCTCTGGGCACGACGTTCGAGGAGGTCTTCACGCCGAAGCTGGCCGAACTCTATCGCCGGCATTTCCAGGAGACGATCGATGCCGGGGAGGCCGTGTCCGTCATCGAGAAGGCGGTCGCCGCCGGCGAGGAGCGCTCCTTCCTGACCGTGCGCTTCCCGATGCGAGGGCGTGACGGGAGCGTCTACGCGCTGTGCGGCATCTCCACCGACCGCACCGACCACGTCCGCATGCAGGAGGAGCTTCGGCGCCGTCAGGAGCTGCTCGATCATGCGCAGGCGATGGCGCGCCTGGCCAGCTGGGAGAGCAACCTCCGCACCGGCGCGCGCTACTGGTCCTCGCACATGTACGCGATTCTCGGCCGCGCGCCCGAGCCCGACGCCGACCGCGAAGGCTATTCGCCCGACCTGCTGCTCTCGCACGTGGTCGACGAAGACCGCCAGCGCGTGATGGAAGAGATGATGGCGGCGCTGTTCCAGGACAAGCCGTACCGTGTCCAGTATCGCGTGCGACGCGCCGATGGCCGACTGGCATGGCTGCTGGTGGTGGGCAACGTCGAGCGCGACGACGACGGCTCTCCCGTGCGCTTTTACGGCTTCGTCCAGGACATCACCGAGCGCGTACAGGCCAGGCAGGAGATCAGCGTCCTGAACGAGCGACTCGAGGAGCGCGTACGCCAGCGCTCGCATCGCCTCGAGGTGGCGGTCAAGGAGCTTTCGAGCTTCAGCTATGCGGTCTCGCATGACCTTCGCCAGCCCCTGCGAGCGATCGCCGGTTACATGTCGCTGCTCGAAGAGGAGGTCGGCCAGCAGCTTCCGCAGGAGGCGCGCGCCTATGTAGGACGCGTGCAGACGGCGGCGCGCCGCATGGATGCGATCATCGACGACCTGCTGGCGCTGTCGCGCGTCTCGCACGTCTCTTTCGAGCGCGTCACGCTCGATCTCAGCGCGATGGCACGCGACGTCGCCGCCGAGGTTTCGGCCACCGATCCCTCCCGCAAGGTCATCTGGGAAATCGAGAGCGATCTCAGCGTACGCGCCGACAAGGGCCTGGTGCGTATCATCCTGCAGAACCTCTTCGGCAACGCCTTCAAGTTCAGCCGCGCACGTGAGCACGCTCGCATCGAGCTGCTCAGCGGCATGGAGGACGGCGAGCGCGTCTTCATCGTGCGCGACAACGGTGCAGGCTTCGATCCCGCCCACGCGGCGCGGCTGTTCGAGCCTTTCCAGCGCCTGCACGATGCGACGCGCTTCGAGGGAACCGGCATCGGCCTGGCGACCGTCGCGCGCGTCGTGCGTCGTCATGGAGGTTGGATTCGCGCGCAGGCGGCGCCGGATGAGGGCGCGGTCTTCCGCTTCACCCTCCCTCCCGGCCAGGGTGAATAGCGGCGTTGCTCCCCGAGTCGCCGGCAGGCGCGCATAGCGCTGCATCTGCTGCGTTAGAGGCGAGGTCGCGTGCTCCGCGCACGGCGGCGCGCGTTGCTCCCCGAGTCGCCGGCGGGCGCGCATAGCGCCGCATCTGCTGCGTTGGAGGCGAGGTCGCGTGCTCGGCGTACGGGAAGTACGCTTCCGCGCGCTCCTCTCGCCTCCGCCTTGCAGCTGCAGCACTCTGCGCACCCGGCTCTCGAGTGGCGTGTGAGTGCGGGGTTGTGGTGTGGGCCGCGGCGGGACCGCGTCGGCCTGCGCGGCGGCGGCGGCGTTGCTCCCCGAGTCGCCGGCGGGCGCGCATAGCGCCGCATCTGCTGCGTTGGAGGCGAGGTCGCGTGCTCAGCGTACGGGAAGTACGCTTCCGCGCGCTCCTCTCGCCTCCGCCTTGCAGCTGCAGCACTCTGCGCACCCGGCTCTCGAGTGGCGTGTGAGTGCGGCGTTGTGGTGTGGGCCGCGGCGGCCCGCGCGTACTGATCGGCGTTGTGCTGGCGACGCGGCGGCCCGCGCGTTGCTGGGAGCGCGCGGCGCTTGTGCGGTCGGCTGCGGGTTGGTGGGCGGCTTCGCTTTTTTGTTGACCCCCGCCGTTGGTGGATTCTTACCTGCTGGTTTCGGGCGGCGGTGCGCGATGGCGGTGGCTGTTTCGGTGGCGGCGTCACCCGATGCGGTGCTTGGTGGGCACCCGAACGTATAAATCTTTCGCACAGGGGTTGAGGCGCCGATGCGCGTGTTACGTTGGCCAACGTGCGCGGGCTGGGTGTCGTGGTGGGGTGAAGGGGCACATGCTGTTGCTCTCCGATCTCGGGGCGCTGCGGCTGGCCCGCGCCGGGAGAGGATTCCGTCATGGCTCGCTCAATCTGGAAGGGAAGTCTCACCTTTGGTCTCGTCGAGATTCCGGTCTCGCTGGTGGCCGCCGAGGAAGCCAATGAGTTGGCGTTCCATCAGATCGATCGACGCAATTTCGCTCGCGTCGGCACGACGCGCGTCAACAAGGAGACCGGTGAGCCGGTGCCGTGGAACGAGATCGTGCGCGGCTACGAGTACGAGCCCGACGAGTACGTGGTGCTGTCCGACGAAGAGCTTCGCGGCGCCAACGTAAAGGCCACCAAGACGATCGAGATCGAGGATTTCGTCGACCTCGACGAGATCGATCCTCGTTACTACGAGCGTCCATACTACCTGGAGCCGGTCAAGAAGAGCTCCAAGAGCTACGCGCTGCTGCGCGAGACCCTGGAGCGCACGCGCAAGGTCGGCATCGCTCGCGTCGTCCTGCGCACGCGCCAGCGCATCGGCGCCGTGATGGTCCGTGACGGCGTGCTGGTGCTGGAACTGCTGCGCTACGCTTACGAGCTGCGCGATCCGAAGAAGCTGGACATCCAGGTGCCCACCGATGCCGAGGAACTCGGTGTCAGCGATCGCGAGGTCGCGATGGCCGAGAAGCTCGTAGAAGGGATGACCGCCCGCTGGAAGCCCGAGAAATACAAGGACGACTATCGCGACGACGTGATGGCCATGATCCAGAAGAAGATCAAGGCGGGTCAGACTCACGTGATCGAGGTGCCCGACGCCGATGGCGAAACCGAAGAGGCGCCGCGCGCCGACGTCGTCGATCTGATGCCTCTGCTCAAGAAGAGTCTCGAATCGCGCGCCGGCAATGCCACGCGCTCGGCGGCTGCGCGTGGGGCCGACGAGAAGCCTTCGCCGAAGGCGGGCGCGAAGAAGGCCGGTTCCAAGAAGACCACCGCGGCCAAGCGCGGGGAAGGCGGCCGCAACCGGCGTAGCGCGTGAAGCGTACGCGCAACGGCGCCGAGGGGACGCGCAGCCGCGCGACCGCGGCGCCGCAGCGCGCGACGTCCACTTCGGGAGGAAAGCACGCAGATCCTGCTCCGCAGCAGAAGCAGGTTGCCGGTGCTCGCCGCAGCCCGCTTCCGGAATGGATCGCGCCGACACTGTGCACTCTCGTTGACGATCCGCCCTCCGGCGACGAGTGGCTGCACGAGATCAAGCTCGACGGATACCGCATCCTGGCCCGCACCGAAGCCGGTGACGTGCGCCTTCTCTCGCGCAGCGGCAAGGACTGGACGCGCCAGTTTGCACCGGTGGCGCACGCCGTCGCCGCTCTCGGAATCGAGCGCGCAATCCTCGACGGCGAAGTGGTGATGCTGAGATCGGACGGAACCACCAGTTTCCAGGATCTGCAGAACGTCCTGAGCCGCAGCGATCCGTCGGGGATCCGATACTTCGTCTTCGATCTGCTGCATCTGGACGAGCAGGATCTGACCGGGGTGCCGCTGCTGGAACGCAAGCGACTGCTCGAGCAGCTCCTGGCAACGTCGGCGGCATCCGAAGTCGTGCGCTACACGGATCACGTCGTAGGCAGCGGCCCCGAGTTCTACCGGCAGGCATGCAGTCATGGCCTGGAGGGAATCATCTCCAAGCGCGCCCGATCGACGCATCAGCAGGGGCGCTCGCGCGAATGGCTCAAGCTGAAATGTCTGCAAGGCCAGGAGTTCGTCATTGGCGGCTTCACCGAAGGAACGGGCAGCCGCACAGGGTTCGGCGCCCTGCTCCTCGGCGTGCACGAGGATGCCGGCCTGCGCTACTGCGGCCGCGTGGGGACCGGCTTCAGCGAGGCATCGCTGCGAGAGCTGTCGGCGCAGCTTCGCGCCCTGGAGCGAAAGCAGTGCCCATTCCTGAAGCGCCCCGTCGACATTCGCACCGGTGTGCACTGGGTCGAGCCCGAGCTGGTGGCCGAGGTCGGCTTCCTTGGCTGGACTCGCGATGGTCTTCTTCGCCAGCCATCCTTCGCCGGCCTGCGGCGCGACAAGGCTGCTGCCGATGTGGTGCGCGAACGTGCCGCGCCGCCGGTGGAGAGAAAGCCACCGCCGCCGGCGGCGAACACGCCGTCGCCGCCGGCGGCGAACACGCCGTCGCCGCGGGCAGCGAACGCGCCGTCGCGGCGGGCAGCCAGTCCGCCTTCGCGGCCGGCACCGGACGAGACGTCGTCGCAGCGGGTACCCGACGAAACTTCATCACGGCGGGTCTCCGACGAGGCTTCATCGCAGCGGGTGCCGGACGAGAATCCATCACCGCGCGCGGCCGGCAACGCGCCGTCTCCGCGCATGTCGAAAGCGACGCCCTCGCAGCGTGCGGCGACGCGCGTGGCGGGCATCCGCATCACCAATCCGTCCAAGGTGCTGTTCCCGGACCCGGGCCTGACCAAGCACGAGCTGGCCCAGTACTACGAGATGGTCGCGCAGTGGATGGTGCCGCACATCGAGCGGCGCCCTTTGACGCTGGTACGATGTCCCGACGGCTACGAAGGCGAGTGCTTCTTCCAGAAGAATGCCGAGAACACGCCGCCGCAGGTCGGGCGCGTCCACATTCCCGACCCGAAACAGGTCGAGGATTCGACGTACCTTTCCATCGACCATGCGGCGGCGCTGGTGGCGCTGTTGCAGATGGGAGTGCTCGAATTCCATATCTGGGGCTCGCGCGAGCAGCATCTGGAGCAACCCGACCGAATCGTCTTCGATCTCGATCCGGGGCCCGGCGTCACCTACGAGGAGGTCCTGGAAGGCGCGTTCCTGGTGCGCGATACGCTGGCGCGCCTCGATCTGCAGAGCCGGGTCATGCTGACCGGAGGCAAGGGGCTGCACGTCGTGCTGCCGGTCGAGCCCGAGCACGACTGGGCCACCGTCAAGGACTTCTCGCACGCGCTGGTGCAGGCCATCGTGCGGTCGCACCCTTCTCGCTACACGGGACATCTGGCCAAGGTCCGGCGCGAGAAGAAGATCTTTCTGGACTACCTTCGCAACGGTCGCGGCGCCACGGCGGTCGCGCCGTACTCGACGCGCGCGCGCGCCGGCGCTCCGGTTGCCGTGCCCATCGACTGGGAGGAGCTGACGACTTCGCTTCGTCCCGACGCCTTCAACGTGCGCAACCTCGCCGAGCGCCTGCGACGCGTCGGCGATCCATGGCTGAAGAAGAAGGTCCCGCCGCAGTGGCTCGGCAAGACGCTGACCAGCGCGCGAAAGGCGGCTCGCGGATGAAAGGGAACCGGCCGGCGGCTATGCGACGCGAAGAGTGAAGTAGAAGGTGGCGCCGCCGCCGTCGCCACTTGTGGCCCACACGCGGCCGCCGTGCCGATCGATCACGCGCTGCACCGTGGCCAGTCCGATGCCGGTGCCCTCGAATTCGCTGTCGGCGTGCAGGCGCTCGAAGACGCGGAACAGCTTGTCGCTGTAGCGCGGGTCGAAGCCGATGCCGTTGTCACGCACGAACAGCGTGACCATCCCTTCCCCTGCGGCCTCGTCGCGAGCGGTGCCGATCTCGATGTGCGACCGCGGCTGCGGAGCCGAGAACTTGATCGCGTTCGAGAGCAGATTGGCCAAGACGGTGCGCAGCAACGCGGGGTCGGCCTGCACGGCGGGCAACTCGGCGACGACCCATTCGATCGGCCGGTCCGAGTTCTCCGCCGTCAATTCGCGCTGAACCTCGGCGACCAGAGGTAAGAGCTCGACTCGCTGGGTGCGCAGTCCGGTGCGGCCCGTACGTGAGAACGCCAGCAGATCGTCGACCAGGAGTCCGAGCTTGCCGGCAGCCGACGAGATGTTGCGCAGATACCGTCTCGCGGTCTCGTCGAGCGCATCCGACCTGGTCAGCAGCAGCGTTGCGAATCCGTCCAGATGACGCAGCGGCGCGCGCAGGTCGTGTGCGACCGCCGACGTGAATGCCTCCAGCTCGCGCGTGGTCGCCTCCAGTCCGGCGGTGCGCTCGGCCACCCGTTCCTCGAGCGCCGTATTGAGGTGTTGAAGGATGCCGTTGAGCTGCTGGATCTCCGCTTCGGCGCGGCGGCGCTCGCTCATCGCGGCGCCCAGCACCATGCCCGAGGATGCCAGGACCGCCATGAAATTCTGCAGCGCGAACAGGCTCTGGGTGGCTTCGCCTGCCGCGAATGGGCCCGATTGCTGCGCCGTGCTCTGCGTGGCCAGCAGCGAGGCGACCAGCGTGGCCCCGGCCACTCCGGGCGGGCCGAAGCGCAGCGCCGCCCAGATCACGAACGGGAACATCGCATACGCGCCGCTGGCGCCGCCGAGGTACAGGACGAAGCTACGCTCGAATACGACGAGGCCGGCAGCCACCAGGCCCAGCAACAGCACTGCCGCTTCGGCCGGCCTTGCCAGCAGGCCTCCGAGGCGAGGACCACTGGTCCACGTCAGAAGGACGGGCGTGATGACAAGGCTGCCCATCGCATCGCCCATCCACCACGTGACCAGCGCACGGGCGTACTCGTCGCCTGTCAGCACGCCGCCCATCCACGAGCTGGTGACGCCCACCAGGGCGCTGATGGCGGGACTGACGACTGCACCGAGTGCGATCAGCGCCAGCGCATCCTGCACACGATCGAGCGATCTGCGCAGGTCGACGACGCCCAGGAGCTGCGCGCCGACCACGGCCTCCATCGTGTTGCCGGCGGCGATGGCGACCGACACCAGCAACGGTACTCCCACCGAGAGGTTGGCGACGAAAGCTCCGATTGCTATCCCGGGCCAAAGCCGGGGCGCCAGAAGCATGACTGCCAGGGCGATTCCGGTGGGCGGCCATACCGGCGCTGCAACGCCGCCGACCGCGCCCAGCGAGAGCCCGGCGCGTGCCGTCACGACATAGGCGAGCGCCAGGAGCGCGATCTTGGCACCGCGCAGAAGACTGCCCCCACCCATGTCCCCTGTCTCTTTCCGCTACTCCGGCGGCGGAGGCGGTACGTTGACCTTGATCCAGAACGCACTGAGCAGGCGCAGCGTCTCGGAAAATCTTTCGAACTCGACGGGCTTGACCACGTAGGCGTTGGCACCGAGGCGATAGGCTTCGACGATGTCGCGGTGTTGCGCCGAGGATGTCAGGACGACGACCGGAATCGCGTTCAGCGCGGGATCGCTCTTGATGCTGCGCAGCACGTCGAGCCCGTTGACGCGGGGCATTTTCAGATCGAGCAGGACCAGTGCCGGGTTCCCCGGCGGCCTGCCCGAGAAGACGCCGCGTCGATAGAGGTAGTCGAGGACCGCCACCCCATCACGCAGCAGGATCAGTGACTCGTCCTGCTGTTCCAGATCCAGCGCGCGAGTCGTCAGCTCGGCATCGTTGGCGTCATCCTCGCCAAGGAGGATCAGCTTGGGTTCCATGGCCTCACCCCAGCGACGCGTTGATCTGGTTGGAGAAGTTGCCCGGCTCCGTGCGGAGCCGAAGCCAGCAGCCAAAAGCGGTGAGCGGTCCTCACCTGCGCATCCGTGTCGATGCCCATCGTTTCCCCTTGCTGCCCGAGCGGCGGCGAACCCCTTCACCGCATGCCGGCGCAGTACCTCGCTAAGTACGCCGTACCCTTGGGGCTTTCCAGCGCCCTGGCGCGCCGGGGGTCAGACTCCGGCTGAGCCTTAGATGGGGGTCGCAGGCCGCCGGTCCGACGCTGCGCCTGGACACGGATACCGGCATTGGCGAGGCATTTTCCCCTACAGGCGAAACACTCGCGGCGATTCTCGACTCCTGTCCATGATCACGGTGCCTGTGTGACACTCGAGTAGGCCTGTGGACGGCCTCGCCGTGCGTGCGCAGTCAGGAGCACACGCACGGCCGCGGGCGTCAGTCTTCGAGAATCTCGTCGGGGAAGTCCACGACGAGGTCGCCGAGGGTCAGGATCAGGAAGCGGTGCACCTCGTCGGCGACGTTGGCACCGCCGAGGACCGGCCAGAAGCGGCCGTTCAGGCGCATGCGCGAAGCCTTTGCCCAAGGTTCGCGCGCGAACTGGAGGGCGTGCTCGTGGGCGACGAGCGGGTCGTTCTCGGAAGCGAACACCAGCGCGGGCGGGTGCCGTTCGGGGCGAGCGAAGCTCGCGGCAGACAGCGATTCGAGGAACCTGGAAGGCTCCTCGGCAATGTCGGAGGGCTGAATCTTCTCGCTGATCATCGCGGCCTGCGGTGAGATCGTCTCGCCGGTGCTGGCCGTCCCGAACACTCTCTGACGCAATCCCAGCGATTGGCGGTGCGCATTGGCGAGCGCGGCCGGCTCGCTCGGCGAGAACATCGCCAGTGCCAGCACGGGAAGCTCGCGGCACACGTTCAGTGCCAGCGCGGCTCCGACGTCGCTGCCGAACAGGATCAACGGCGTCTCCAGGCGCTGCGCGATCTGCCCGATGCGCCCGCGCGCGCCTTCCCACGAGTCGTCCAGGACGCGCGGATCGCCCTCGCGATCCGGCATGATGCGCGTCAGGCAGTACACCTCCCATCCCCGGTGTGCGAGCATCGCCGTCACCGGTCTCCAGCAACCGAACGACTGGAAAAGTCCCGCCACCACCAGGATCGACGCACGATATCGCCCGGCCTCGGGCGCCTCGTAGTGCAGATACCAATCCCCGAACGACATCGCCGGCATGCCGGCACCGTAGGTGAATACTGGGGACAGGTACAGTTAGGAGGGGCCGTGCGAATCCCGATGCGCCATTGCTTCAGGTGTGACCCGCGGGGTACATGCCACCCATGCGGCGCGGTAAAGGGTGGCGAGGGCGCCGGCAGTTGGCGGCGGCATTCATTGCCGTGACCTTCTGCGGTCTCGTTGCCGACGCCCGCGCCGCCGGCCAGTCCTTGGGTGGCGCGGTAACGGCACCGCATCGCGACGGTCACCTTCTGGTTCGCTTCCGGGACGGGACGGCTTCCCGATCGCGATCGGCGGCGCACGACCGCACGGGCGCGACAGTGCTGGCCAGCTTCGCTTCGGTGGCAGGCCTGGACCACGTCCGTCTCCCCGCGGGTATGGACGTAGTCGACGCCTTGCGCCGGTATTCGGCCGACCCTGCGGTAGCCTACGCGGAGCCCGATTACACGATCCGCATCGATTCGATACCCGACGATCCCGCCTTCGGCCAGCTCTGGTCGCTGCACAACGTCGGGGATTCCGGCGGCCTCGCTGACGCCGACATCGACGCAACCGATGCCTGGGACGTGACGACTGGCGATGCATCCGTCGTGGTAGCCGTGCTCGATACGGGCATCGATTACAGTCATGCCGATCTTGCCGACAACGTCTTCACCAATACCGCCGATTGCGACTATGACGAAGTCGACGACGATCGGAACGGTTTTGCCGACGACTGTCATGGGATCGACGTCGTCCAGGGTGATGGCGACCCATACGACCTGACCGGCCACGGAACCCATGTTGCCGGCATCATCGGTGCGAGCGCAGACAACGCCATCGGTGTAGCCGGCGTTGCGCCGAATGTGCGAGTCCTGAGCTGTCGATTCCTGGACTCGTTCGGGAGCGGGTCGGTCTCCGGTGCAGTGCGTTGTTACGACTATGTGCGCTCGTGGTCGGCCCGCGGCGTCAAAATCGTAGCGACCAACAACAGCTGGGGAGTCGGAGTCGCCTCGCGAGCGTTGAGCGATGCGATTGCCGCTCAGACCGAGTCGGGGATCCTGACGGTCGTGGCTGCCGGCAATCAGGGTTCGAACAGCGCGACATATCCTGCGGCGCTCGAGGATGCCGGCGTCCTGTCGATTGCCGCGACGACGCGCACCGACGACCTCGCGGGCTTCTCGAACCGTGGCCGTGCCACCGTGCACCTGGGCGCGCCGGGAGAGGGCATCTACAGCACCTACTGGCGTAACCGTTATCGGACTCGCAGCGGCACCTCCATGGCCGCCCCGCACGTCGCCGGCTCGCTGGCGCTGCTGGCCGCACATGATCCCACTGCAAGCATGCTGACTCTGCGCAACCTCGTCCTGTCCAGCGGCGACCCGCTCGACGCACTGTCGCAGACGACCACCAGCCGCCGCCTGAACGTCCATCGCGCACTGACCTGCAGCGATGACGAGCTGCTCGCTCGATGGCGGCCGGGCGAGAGCCACATTACCGTCGCGCCAGGCGATCCGGTCCGGCTGGCTGTCTTCCACATACGCTGCGGGAGCCCTGCAGGAGAGATCGATGTCGTGGTCGAGCCGGGCGGGGCAGTCATCCCGCTGAAGGACGATGGCAATTCAGGAGACGTTGCAGCGGGGGATGGGGTCTATACCGCGCAGTGGGTGCCGCCGTCGGCCGACACGTTCATGGTGCAGTTCCCGGGCGGCGACACCGTCACGGTGGAGGTGCGAAGCGGCATCTACAGCAATCCCCTGGCGAGCTTGCTGGACGGATTCGGTGAGAGCCTCGATACCCAGGGCAACCTGCTGCTGGTCGGCGCGCCTCGTGACGATGCGGCCGCGGACGACGCCGGCGCCGCCTACCTGTATGACGCAGCCAGCGGGCTGCTGCGGCACAGGTTCACGGCGCCCGGCGCCGGTCCCGACGAGAGCTTCGGTGAACACGTCGACCTTGCCGGCGATCTCGTGCTGATCGGAGCGCCGCTTTCCGACGCGACCTTCGCCAACGAGGGAGCGGCCTACCTCTTCGATGTGACGTCCGGCGCGTTGATCCATGCGTTCGCGAACCCGTCGCCCAAGGCCAGCGACTATTTCGGCAGCTCGATCGCCATCCTGGAAGATGCGGTTTTCATCGGTGCGGACCAGGACGACTCCGAAGCCGAGAACGCGGGCCTGGGATATGTCTTCGATCTTGACACGGGGCAGCTCGCCGGGATCGTGCACGACCCGTTTCCCGTAGCCGACGAACGTTTCGCGGCCGCTGCGGTGGCGATTGGACCGCACGCAGCGATCACGACCGTTGCCGACAACCACATGCTGGGGATAGTGCGCAACTACGATCTGGATGCAGAAAGTCCGAGCTTCGGTGCCGCATTGCATTCGTACGTGGTCACGCCGGCCTTCGAGGCCGGCGTGCTGCCGCCGGGACTGGGCTCTTCCCTGGCAGCGGGCAACGGCCTTCTGCTCGCCGGCGACCCCTCGGCCTATCAGCGGATCGGAACGTCCGACGACTCGTACATCGGAACCGGTGCTGCCTTGCTCTACGATGCCGTCTCCGGCGCCTTTGCCGGTGCGCTGCGAGATCCTGCGCCGGCGCGCGGGAATGCGTTCGGGACCTCCGTGGCATTGCATGACCGGTGGGCGGTGATCGGCGCGCCGCGCTCCAGACTGGTCGCCGATGGTGGAGGGGCAGCCTACCTGTTCGATGTGGAGACCGGCGACCTGCGGCGGTTTCTCATTCCACCGCTCACCTCCGATCTCGACGCTGCGGGCGAAGCGGTGGCCATCGGCGCCTCCGGCGTCTTCGTTGGGGTGCCTCGCGGCGACGTGACGCAGGTCGACGGCGGGGCCGTTCATCGCTTCGATCCTCTGCCGGCCGTCCGCTCGGCGCTCGAGTGTTACGACATCTCCGGCCAGAAAGCGCCGCCGGACCTGCATACCGTCGAGGATCCGTTCGGAAGACGCGAGATCGCCGCCTCCTCCTCGAGGAAGCTCTGTGTCGGTACTGCGCGCGACGGCTACGCCAATGCCGACGAGACTCGCCATGCCCTCTGCTACGGGGCCAAGCCGGTGGCGGAGACGCCGCGTTCGCAGACGACCATTCGCTATGTCGATACGCACGGAATCGCCAGCATCGTCCTGCGCCGCATCGTGAGCGTCTGCATGCCCGCAGGCGCGGATGGCGCGCCGGCTTCACCCCTGCTGGACGCGTATACCTGCTACAAGGCCGTACCCGCTCCAGGCGCCGCACGCTTCGTTCCTGATCTGTATCGCCTGACCGACGTGCATGACGCCAGAACCTTCGAGGCGTCCAAGCTGGTATCGTTCTGCACCGCCAGCGCCATTGACGGCATCGCGCCGTCGGCGCCAGAGGATCATCTGGCGTGCTATCGGATCAAGCCTCTGCCCGGACAGGCTCACCTTGCGCGTTTCGGCGTCGAGACCAGCGACGCCTTCCTCGACCAGACAGTGGTGGCGATCTCCGCGGGCACGATGTGTTTGCCGGCGACCATCATTGGCGGTGCGTTGCCGTGACGCTTCCGATATCCTCTGCACGCATGCCCGCCCACCGCAGCTTCGGCGAACAGGCCCTTCACTACTTCCAGCGTCCGCACGAGGCGCTTCCGACCGTGCCACTGACATGCCCTGCCGCATGGAAAGGCCCCGAGCTGGACCCGAACCAGTGGACCGAGCACTGGAGTGACGACGAGATCCGCGCACTGGAAGCCTGCGCTCACGCGCTGGCCGGCACGCCGCTCTCCGAGCTTACGCGCGAGCACTTCGTCCTGACGACTCTGGCCCCGCGCCTGCAGCGCTGGAGGCGCGAGCTCCGTGACGGCCGCGGGTTCGTCTTCGCACGCGGCCTTCCCGTGCAGCGGTGGGGCCAGGAGCTGGCGAGCATCGCCTACTGGGGCATCGGGCTGCATCTGGGAATTCCCGGCGGCCAGAACCCGCAGGGCGAGCTGCTCGGACACGTACGCGACTACGGCGAGGACGCAGCCAACCCCTACGTTCGCAAGTACCGCACGCCCGACGACATCGCCTATCACTGCGATCTGGCCGACGTGGTCGGCCTTCTGTGCCTGGCCACGCCGAAGAGCGGAGGCGCAAGCCGAATCGTCAGCTCGGTGTCGGTCTACAACGAGCTGCTAGCCCGGCGTCCCGATCTGGTCGCACGCCTGGCCGAGCCGATGCTGCTGGATACCCGCGACGAGGCGCGCGAGAAGGACATGCCGTTCGTCCCCGTGCAGCCGTGCTGCTTCGACGGCAAGACGCTTCGGACCTTCTACCACAGCGACTACTTCCGCTCCGTCGTTCGGCACGCGCAGGCGCCGCCGCGCACGGCGCAGGAGCAGGAGCTGCTCGATCAGTACGAAAAGATCGCCAGGTCGCGGCAGCTGTACCTCGACATGCAGTTCGAGGCCGGCGATCTGCAGCTCATCTCCAACCACGTCATCCTGCATGCGCGCACGTCCTACGAGGACTGGCCCGAGCCGCAGCGCCGCCGCCACCTGCTGCGGCTGTGGCTGTCGCTCGAATAGAGCAAGACGCTCGCGGCCTTCCGGACCGCTGAAAATGCCTGCAGCGTGGCTGCGCGCCGGCAGCCGCGATGGTCCACGAAAAAAGGCGGCCGAGGTTTTTCCCCGGCCGCCTTCGCGGTTCCCGCAACCGCCTGCATTCAGGGCAGCTGAGCCGAGAAGTAGACCGATCCGTTGCGGCGAATCTGGATCAGCTGGCCGCTCGGGTCGAAGTTCAGCGGCACGTCGCCCGCATCGTCGGGATCACTGTCGAACTCGATCTCGCCTTCCTCGTCGCCGACGGTGATGGTGCCGCGCACGGCTGCGCCGATCACCACCTCGTAGCTGCCTGAGGGCACGTCCTCGATCTCGATCTTCAGGTCGGCGTCGCAGTCCTCGTCCATGCGAAAGCGCACCTTGCCGTCGCCGTCGCCGGCGATGTCGTGCACGGTCAGGTCCTTCTGTACGTCCACCTCCTGGCAGGTGTTCGGCGTGGTGGTGGTACCGTCGAAGATGCCCGAGAAGAACACGACCTCACCCTGCACGACCTCGATCAGCTTGCCCACCGGATCGATGGTCAGCGGCAGGTCGTCGTCGTCGTCGTCACCGGACTCGAACTCGATCTCGCCCTCGACCCCGTCGCCGGTGGACACGACATGGATCTGGCCCGCCACGACGCCGCCCACGACCAGGTCGTAGACGCCGACCGGCACGTCCTCGATCTCGACGTTGAAGTCGCGATCGCAGTCCTCGTCGACGCGGTAGCGGACCTTGCCATCGGCATCGGGATCCACACCGGTGGAGGGAAGCGCCACGCGCGTCTCGCGTTCCTGACAGACGTCGAGGCCCTCGGAGGTCACTTCGAGGCTTCCGCTGAACAGCACGACGCCGCCCTGCGCGATCTCGATGACCTGCCCGCGCGGATCGAAGGTCAGCGGCAGCTCGTCGCCATCGTCGTCGTTGGTGGCGAACTCGATTTCGGCCTCGCCGAAGGGGCCGACCGTGATCGTGCCGCGCTTGATGTCGGCGACGAAGAGATCGTAGGCGCCGGCGGGCACGTTCTCGAGCTCGACCTTGAATTTCATGCGGTCGTCGCGCAGCTCGAAGTCCGCGCGCGCGCTGCCGCCAGTCCAGGCCTCCGTCGGCTTCAGGAACACGCGCATGCGCGAGCGCGAGCCGTCGCCGTCGTCGCCGCTGCCGTCGGCGGTCAGCACGGTCGCCAGGACCACGTCGGTGCCGTCGCTGATTTCGAGAGCCTGCCCGCGCGGATCGAAATCGAGCGCGAGGTCGTCGCCGGTGCGAAGACGCACGTCGGCGCGCCCGTCCTCGTCGACAGCGAAGGTCTCCTCGATGATGCCGGCCGAGACGATCTGGTACTGGCCGGGCGCCAGTCCTGATACCCGAATGGTCAGCTTGGACTTGTGCGTGCGAAAGACCGCTCGCACCGCGCCGGCCGCGTCCGGATCGACGCCCGTGTTCTCGAAGACGGTCCGTACGCTGGCGATGCTCTTGGCAGAGGCGTGGTCGACGCCTGCCGACAGCGCCAGCGCCGCCGCGGCCGCCGCGATCCATACTTTCCTGGTGAATGAACGTTGCACTTCGGTAACCTCCCCGCGCCCTCCGAAGGCGCGCTCTCCTGTGATGGTGCGGCGCAGAGCCGCGGTTGGCGCCTACACAGCAAGAGCGATGCCGAGGCCGCAGGGGGCCAGAATGCAGCGGAAAACCAGTACGGCTCGAAGCGCGCCGGGGCAATGGACGGGGCGCGGTGCAGATCGCGCGCGAGCTGGCCCGACCAGATCGTCCTGTCCGCCTACTGGCAGCGCAGACGGGAGGCGGAAACGTGGCAGGTCAGTGTAGCGGCGAAGGCTTCATCGCCGATGGCGATGGCGAGGTCGGCGCTGCCAGCGGCGAGCGAGATCAGATCCGCGCCCGAGGCCCGCAGCGTCATGCGCCACAGGTTGCCGCGCAGGTTCCTGATCTGCGCCTTCTCGACGCCGCCGGCGCCGCCGGTGGGGTCGCTGTAGACGAAGGCCGCAAGTGGCCGGTCCAGGGCATCGAACGCCGAGCTGAGCAGCGCAGCGAAGCCGCGGCCGTCCTGCAGCAGCGACACCGAGACGTCCTCGACGTCGGGCGCCAGGCCGGCGCCTTCGTCGAGAGCGAGGAAGGCTTTGAGCACCAGCGTGTCTTCACGCATGGGGGACAGCATCGCGGCGGTGACGCGCGCTCGAATGATGCCGGTGTCGGTCGGCGCCGGGGCGGGGGATGCACACTCCTGGCAGGCGTCGGAGGTGGGATCCTCGATGCAGGTGCCGTCGCAGCAGTCGCCGGCGCCGTCGGCATCCTCGTCGAGTTGCGACGGGTTGATGATCTCCGGGCAGTTGTCGTCGCACGCTGCGGCGCCGCCTTCGCAGGGCTCGTCGGCGCCGGTGCCGCTGGCGCTGCCGTCGTCGGCGACGCCATCGCCATCGTAGTCGTACGCGCCCACTCCGACGATCGTCGTGTGGACCAGCTTGCTGCCGGCGTAGACGTGCACGGCGCCGGAGCCTGCGCCGCCGGTCTCATCGAGCGTGACGGTGAGCCCGGCCGCGTCCTCGACCACGACCGTCTCTTGCGAGGTATCGGCGTCGGTGTCGGGTGAAAGGATTCGCGCCTTGCCAGTGGCCCGCAGCGTAACGGTCATCGGTTCGGCAAGGTCGGCGACGTTGCCGAGCAGATCTGCCGGCAGCAGTCGCAGCGTGCGCGAGGTAGCGGCGCCGTCACCAGGAAGGACGATGCGGTCGGCGACCATGACGACCTGGCGGCCCGCTGCGGTGGCGGCAGGTGCGACTCGCAGCACGCTGCGCGATCGCGCGCGCAGCGCGGCGGACGACGCCGGCGCGTACAGTCGCGCTGCCACCGCTGGCCCGCTCAGCACGGTGATCTGGTCGGTGGTCGGTTCGCTGCCGCTGGTGGGTATCGCGAACGGCGTGCCGAGCTTGGCGTGCTCAGGCGAGGGCAGCCACAGATGGTCGAGCTCGAACTCGATCTCGCTCGGCAGGTCGGGATCGGGCGCGGGCGCCTCGCCTCCACCGAGCAGACGCTTGGGCTCGGTGGGCGGAAAGAACGGCCAGCGCGTCAAGAGCATCGGGCCGTTGGTGAAGATCTCTTCGGCATCCTCGCCGGCAAACGCACCCGCCACCAGCGCCACGGTCACTCCGCCGATGCTGGCCGGGCCACCGACTTGGAAACCCAGCGAAGAAGTGAAGCGGCCCGCATCGAAGCTGCCGGTCTGGCGTCCGACGTGCGCGAGCGCTTCCTGGCGCTCGATCTCGTTGTCGGAGCTGCCGTCGGCGTTGGTCGCGCCGATGATGCCGTCATCGTCCAGGTCGGCGAAGGCGTAGGTGGCCACCGGACGCATGTCCATGTCCGTCGACGCCAGCACGCTGCTGCCCGAGGGATCGGTGACCATGACGCTGAAAGTCGCTTCGCTGCCTTGCCCGGTAGTGCCGCCGCCGGCAACTACCGTAGCCAGCGGCTCGGAGTCGGGGGCGGGCACCGCGGCGGAGGTGACGTTGCCGAAGCGCGCAACGATATCGATGTCGCCGGTGACCGAGGTCTGAATGGTGTCGTCGCCGCTGCCGAAGTCCCCGTCCTCGCCCGGATCGATCAGCGCGACGCCGGGCATGATGACCCAGGCCGAATCCGTGTCGGGGTTTATGGGATCGCCGCCGAGAACCTGCTGCGCCCGTGAAGGAGCCGCCTGCGCCGCGATGCATGCGACAGCGATCGCGGCGACCATGCGGAGGTGCGCGCGTAACGACTTCACGGCGCCACCTGCGGCGTGACGACGTTACTCAGAAACGTCCCTTCTCCAGGCAGACGCACGTACAGAAGGACGCGAACGGGCCCGGCCTCGAACACCGGAGGCAGCGCCACCTTCATCGTATGGCCGTCGATGTGGATGATGGCCGCCGCGGGATCGCTGGCGCCAGCCTTTTCCAGCGCATCGATCTCGCCCGTGCCCAATCCGTCGCTCAGGCCCGCGTAGCTGCCCGAGCGCGCCGGCGCGCCGGCGGGAAATCGCGCGAAGGTGCTGCCCTGGCTCACCACGACGTTGAGCGGGAAGGTAACCTGTAGGACATCGTCGAAAGCCCAGGTTCCGGTCAGCTCGAGAAGGGCGGCGGCGCTGTCGCCGCGTACGGCGGCGCTTCCGATGAGAAGCACGGGATCGGTCGATCCTGCCTCAGCGGTGTGGGGCAGCAACGTGGTGACCAGCGAAGCAAGAAGGGGGACGAGCCACCGCAGCGGGCGAACGCGCCTGATGCTGCCGCTGCGACGACATGCCAGCGGCCCTTTGCCGCCACACGCCAGCCCGCCTTCGCGCCAGCGCCACGAAACGAATCGTCTCTCTTCTTCTCCCGAACTCATCGCCACGGTTATTGCTTGCAGGAGACGTGCCGCAACGGAACGACATTCGAGCGCTCGGGCGCGACGAATTCCCCACGATTTGCCGCCCCGAAAGCGGCGTCGCCGCTGCGCGAGCGGCGGCAGCGAGCGGTGCGGGGCAGATCACCCGCGTCGGGTGAACGCGCCCACGATCTCTCGCCCGCGCGCTTGCGGTCTTCACGGGCTCGGTCACGGTTGGCAAAGTCAGGATGATCTATGGCCGACATTCTCATTGTCGAGGACGAAGAAGTGCTGCGCATGACTTTGGCGCGCAATCTGCGCGGACGGGGTCACGTGACGCGAACCGCGGAGAGCGCCGAAGAGGCACTCGAGATGATCGGCCAAGGCCCGCCCGACATCATCCTGACCGATCACCGCCTTCCGGGGCGTACCGGGCATGACCTTCTTCGCGCCGTCAAGGCGGATCATCCGGAGATACCGGTCGTCCTGATCACCGCGCATGGCACCGTCGAGGACGCAGTGGCCGCGATGCGCGATGGCGCCGCGGACTATCTTCGCAAGCCCGTCGACCTCGGCGAGCTGCAGCTGGTGGTCGAGCGGTGTCTGCGCGGCGAGGGGCTCAGGCGCGAGCTCGAGTACTATCGCTCCCGACATCTGTCCGACGGCCAGGTCGAGGGAATCCTGGGAAGCTCGGCTGCCGTCGAGCGGATGCGTGCTCTCATTCATCGCGTGGCCGGTCTGCAACGCGAAGGCGGTGTAGGGCCGACGGTCCTGCTCAGCGGCGAGACCGGCACGGGCAAAGGTCTGGTTGCACGGGCGATCCATCGCGCGTCGATCCGAAAGGACGCGCCGCTGATCGAGGTCAATTGCACCGCCATCCCCGAAGACCTGCTGGAAGCCGAGCTCTTCGGTTACGAGCGCGGCGCTTTCACCGGCGCCGTCGCGGCCAAGCCCGGCCTTCTGGAAGCGGCCGAGGCGGGCACGATGTTCTTCGACGAGATCGGACACATGAGCCTCGGCCTTCAGGCCAAGCTGCTCAAGGTCATCGACGAGCGAGTGGTGCGACGGCTCGGAAGCACGCGCGACAGGCCCGTGCGATGCTCGTTCGTCACCGCCACCCACATGGACCTGGAGCAGTCGGTGGCCGAGGGACGCTTCCGCCAGGACCTCTACCACCGCATCCACGTCGTCGAGGTGCCCCTGCCGCCGCTGCGCGAGCGCGAGCAGGACGTGACGCTGCTGGCCGAAGTCTTCCTGGACCGGCACGCCGCTGCATACGCGCTGCCGCGGCCGCGCCTGACCGACGCTGCGCGCGCCGCGCTTGCCAGCCATGCCTGGCCGGGCAACATCCGCGAGCTGAGCCATACCATCGAGCGTGCGCTGGTGCTGGCAACCGGTGACGTCATCGATGCCGCCGATCTCGCTCTACCGCGAAGCGGTGCGCCCACCGGCGGCGTGGAAGCGAGTGCCGATCACTGCGGCCCTGCCAAAGCTGCGAAAGCCGAGGAGTCGCCCGCCATCGATCTTGCCGCAGGCCGCCTGCGCGTCGATTTCTCGCGCGGCCCCATCGCCTTCGAGGAGCTGGAGCGCGAGCTGTTGCAGCGCGCGCTCGCCCAGGCCGGCGGCAGCAAGACCGAAGCAGGCCGCTTGCTCGGAATGTCTCGCGACATGTTCCGGTACCGTCTGGCGAAATACGAGAGCTGAGCGCCTTCACGCGAAGAAGGCAGCTCTTGCCGGCGCCGACTACTCCAGCTCATCCACGTCGCTGAGATCGCGACGCCGACCGGCAGCAGGCTCGTTGGTGAGCAGAGCCGTGAGGCCGATGAAATGCACAGGCAACCCGTCGAGCTCCGCCTCGACGTGATCTTGCCAGGCTTCCTCGAACGAAAGCCCCGGGATCGAGGTCGGGATGTCGATACGGTGGTTCAGCGTCGCTCGAGCGGTGACGCCATGGCCGCGGCGGGCAACGTGACCCGGAAGCATGCGCCGCCTTCGCTGGCCCTGCCGACCGTGATCGTGGCGCCGTGTGCATCCGCGATTTTCTTGACCGTGGCCAGGCCGATGCCGGTTCCCTTGGCCTTGGTGGTGAAGAACATGCGGAAGAGCTCACCGGCTTTCTCCTCCGGAATGCCCGGGCCGGCATCCCGCACCTCCAAATAGCGCTGGCCATCCTGAGTCTGGGCTGCAACCACGATGACGGCGCCGCCGCGCGGACTGGCGTCGATGGCATTGGCGACCAGCTCGATGGCGAGCTGCTCGAACAGCGCCGGGTCTACGCGCACGGCCAGCGCCTCCGTGCCTTTCTCCACGTGAACGACCACGCCCCTTGCCTCGGCCTTGCCCCGGGTCTGCGCGACCGCCTCGGTCAGCAGATCGCCCAGAACGACGATCCGCGGTTCCGGGTAGAAGGGCCGCGCGAAGTTCAGCAGCGCATCGATTCGCGCGCTGAGGCGATCGGTCTCGCGCACGAACGCCTCGACCAGATCTGTGCTGGGATGGTCGGCCAGCTCGATGGTCGCCTGCTGCGCCGAGGCGCGCATGCCGGCAAGCGGGTTGCGGATGGTGTGTGCCACCGCGCTGGCAAGCTCGCCGACGGCCGCCAGCCTCTCCTTGACCACCAGCTCGTCCTGCGCCGAACGCAGCTCCTCGAGCGCACCAGCGAGCTCGACGTTCTTGCCTTCGAGGTCGCGCGCCAGCGCATCGATGGTGCGGAAGGCCTCGGCATTGTGCAGCGCCACCGCCAGCTGGTTGGCGATGGTGCGCAGCAGATCGACGTCCTCGCGCGTGTGCATGCCGCCCGACCGCTTGGGCCCCACCAGCAGAAAGCCGACCGGCCTTCCTTCCAAGGTCATGCCGACCGCCAGATCGGCGCCGCTGGCGGCCATCGCCGAGATCGCCTCGGCGGGCGCATGGCGTGACGGTCGGCGCGCATCCAGCACCGCCTCCTGCCGCGTCAGCACGTGCGCGAGCGATTGCAGGCCAGCCTCGGTGAGTGCGGAGGAGGACGTGTGGAGCTGCGGGCTTTGTCCCGGAGGGTGCAGCAGCTCGCCTCGAAGCCGCGGCAAGCCCTGTCCGCTGGTGTAGACGCGCGCGAACTCGGGCTGCAGCGTCGTGTCGATCAGCTCGAGCACGGCCGGCACGAGGTGGTCCAGCTCCAGGATGCGAGTGAAAGCGCGCGCCGCCGACGCCACCACGACGCGATACTCGTACCGGCCGCGGTCGTAGAGCCGGTTGACGGCGGCCTGGATGCGCTGGCGGCTCGGGTTGGTGACCAGCACCAGGGCGACGATCAGGATGCCTTCGGCGATGCGCGAGGCCACCGGCGTCGCGTTCTCGAAGAAATAGTCGAACAGCCCGATCACCACCGAGTAGGTCGCGAACACGAACGCACTGAGCGTGGCGTAGACGATGGTGCGCTTGATGACGGTGTCGATGTCGAAGAGATCGTGGCGCGCCACGGCGTAACCGATGCCGAGAGGAAACAGCATGAACGGCACGGCCAGGAAGTTGAACGGCAGCGAGACGATGCCCCCGTAGAATGCCAGCAGAAAGATCATCGTAGGCAGGAACGCGCCGAGGCTGCCCAGCAGCACGACCAGGGTGCGCTGGCGTACCGCCTCGCTGCGCGCAGTCAGGAAGTGCCAGGCGAAGAACACGAACGCGGCAAGCGCGCTGCCGGCCATCGCCACGTGCACCATGCGGTCGAGCGCCAGCAGCAGGTCCGGATTGCGAAAGAACGCGACGTTCGAAAGCAGCCCGTAGGCCAGCGATGCCGCCAGTGCGCCCAGCAGCGCGACGTCGCCGCCTGGCCCGCGGCGGCGCTCGACGGGAAACCGGCTGAGCATGTAGAGCGTGGCGGTCGGCGTCAGGCCGGCAAAGAAGAAGTAGGCGAGACGGAAGCGGTACGGTCCGAAGAGGTCGATGGCGGTGGCCAGGTACAGAGCCTGCGCGATGGCGAAGTAGAAGACGGCCATCGGCGCCGGATCGCCCGGCTTGACGAAGAGCATGGCCATCGCCAGCAGCAGCAGCACGAACGAATTCAGGAAGTAGACGCCCGTGCTGACGGCCCAGGATTCGACGCCGAAGACGGTGACGGGAATGCCGACCGTATAGCGATCGTGGCCGTGCTCGGCCTGGTAGGTGATGCTGTGGCCAAGCGCCTTCTTCGATACGATCGCGTCCAGATCGGCCGCCGTGGCAAGCGGCGCCGCGTCGGCGGAGCGCAGCCACGAATGATACCTAAGACCCGAAGCCGCACCGGGCCAGCTCGGCAGGCCCACCGCCGGAACGAACAGGTTCTCCCATACGAAGAACCCCGGATACGGCGAGCCGATGCGTGCCAGCGAGGAGAGCCCGCACACCAGCACGATCACCGCCGCCATTGCCGCGACGATGACCTGGACGACGGCAGCGGGCCGCCGAAAGCTGGCAGCGGGTGCCTTGTCATCGCTACCGACGACATCTAAGGGCGAGCGTGTGGGCTTCTTCTCCTCCTCGGGCCACGGCGCCGTTCTTGTCGCCACATTGCTCACGTGCGCGGCCTACACCCTAGCCTACCCACCATTCGACGGGAACGCGCTGGCGTGGATCGCCCTGACTCCGGTGGCAGCCGTGCTGATGGATCCGCGCCTGCGCTTCGGTCTTCCCACCGCCGCGGCGGCGGGCTTCGCATTCGGCTACCTGACCTCGCTCGCCATCGTGGGACACTGGAGCTTTCTGGCGGCACGCGACTTCTTCGGTCGCAGCAGCGGCTTCAGTTTCGCTTTCACGCTCGCCGTTCCGCTACTGAGCTCGGGCGTCGCGCTGTGGTATGGCGCGGCATTCGTTTGCATCCGTCTGCTCGCGCACTCGAGCGCTCTGGCACGCATCGCCGGCTTTGCGTGTCTCTGGACCTCCTTCGAATGGATGCGTGCGATCCTCGGATACGGAAACCCGTGGGCTCTGCTCGGTGATGCGCTGGCACCGTTGCGGCTCGTTCGCCAGGTCGCCGAACTCGGGGGCGTCTGGCTGCTGACCTGGATCGCCGCGGCCTTCGCCGCATCCGCGGCGATGGCGTGGACCGAGCGGCGCGCGTGGCCGCTGGTGCTGAGCGTGCTACTTGCCGCCTCGCCTTGCGCATACGGCTGGATGCGACTGGAAGCGCTGGAGGCCGGGCACGCATCGCTGCGCATCGGTCTGGTGCAGCCGTCGGTGGGCAAAAGCGTGCTGTGGGATGCCGCAGGGGCCGACGAACACATGCAGAACCTGCTCGACCTCAGCCGCTCGGGCGAGCTCTGGGACGTCGACGTCATCGTCTGGCCGGAGAACGCGCTGCCGTTCCTGCTCGATGCCAACCCCGAGCGCGCGCAGACCGTCCGGACGCTGGCAACGACGCTGGACACCGCGATCATCGCCGGCGGCTCGCGCAGCACCAGCGACCAGACCGGCTCGGTGCGCGTCTTCAACTCGGCGTTCTACTTCCCGCTCGATGGCGGCGAACCGGTGGCCTCCGACAAGATGCGCCTGATGCCCTACACCGAGACGCGGCCGCACTGGGCGAGCTGGCTTGCCGGCAGCACGTGGCAGGGCGCCTACGCCGAAGGCGACAAGCCCACGCTCTTCGCGTTCTACGAGCAGCGCATCGGATCACTGATGTGCCTGGAGGCTGCCGACCCTCGCCTTGCGCGGCGGCTGACACGCGAAGGCGCCACCGTGCTGGTCAATCTCTCCAACGACTCCTGGTTCGATGCCGGCGCCGGTCCCGAGCAGCACTTCGCCGCCACGCGTCTTCGCGCCGTCGAGACGCGGCGCCCGCTGGTGCGCGTCGCGACTACCGGAATCTCGGCAGTGGTCGATGCCACCGGCCATCTCATGGCGAGGCTGCCTGCGCGTCAGAGCGCCGTCGCGCTGGTCGAGGACGTGCGGCCGAGCACGGCGACGACACTGTATGTGCGATGGGGGGACTGGGTGGTCTGGGCGTCGATGGCGATGGGCGCGATCCTGCTCGCGGCCGCGCCGGCAAGGGTCGCAACTACCCGGCGCCGCCGCTAGGGAAGGCCACATGAGCACGCCGTGGAAATTCTATGCTGCACCCATGTCCTACTTCTCGGGCAAGATACGCCCGGCGCTGGTCTACAAGAAGATCGAGCACGCCGAGATCTGGCCCACGCGCGAGGTGCAGCGCGACGTCATCACGCCCAAGACCGGCGTGCGTTTCATTCCGGTGCTGGAGACCGACGCGGGTGAGATCCTGCAGGACAGCCCGCGCATGTTCGAGCGTATCGAGGAGCTGTGCCCGACGCCGGCGATCCTGCCCGAGGATCCGGCCGTGCGGATCGTGGCCGAGGTGATCCAGGATTTCTGCGACGAGATGCTGGTGCCGCTGGCGCTGCACTATCGCTGGAGCTTTCCCGAGCAGCGCGCGTGGGTGGAGGAGGACTGGTCGGCGGTCTTCGGGCCCATCGCGGGCAAGCTGGCCGCACAGATGGCCGGAGCGCTGGCCTTCGTCGGCGTCACCGACAAGACGCGGCTGACGATGGAGGAGTGGTTCCTGCATTTCCTAGAAGTGCTGGACACGCACTTCGCCGTCAGCCGCTACGTTCTCGGCGACTGCATCACCATTGCCGACTACGCCATTCACGGTCCCATGTTCGCGCATTTCGCGCGCGACCCGGTGCCGGCGCGCATCGTGCGCGAGAACGCTCCCAACGTCATGGCGTGGCTGCACGAGGTCAGCGCGGCCGGACCGCCAGCGCCGTGGGCCAAGCCGCCCGAAGTGCGCGAGTCGCTGGCACCGCTGCTGTCGGAGATCGGCGGCGTCTTCGTGCCGATGCAGATGGCCGTCAGCGCGTTCGTCTCCGAGGCCATCGGCGCCCAGCGCGACGGCGAGGAGCCTTCGCGCGTGGTCGGCATCATCGAGCAGAGCTTCTTCGGCGTTCCCGAGCAGCGCATCGCCAGCGCCTACTCGGTCTGGCGGCATCGCCGAACGGCCGAGCGCTACGCGAGCCTGGCATCGGCGGAGAAATCGGTGGTCGGCGAGATCCTCGGCGAGGCCGGAGTCATGCCGTATCTCGAAAACGTGCCCGCGGCGCGCCTGACGATGGACCGCTTCACGCTGAAGATCGGCTGAGCTCGCGATGGCAAAAGTGGCATTCCTGGGTCTCGGCGTCATGGGCCATCCCATCGCCGGGCACCTGCGACAGCGCGGCGGGCACGACGTCGTCGTCTACAACCGCACGACGGAGAAGGCGCGGCGCTGGAAGGAGCAGTTCGGCGGAAACGTCGCCGCCTCGCCGCGCGAGGCGGCGGCAGGCGCCGAATTCGTGCTGATGTGCGTCGGCAACGACGAGGACGTGGCCGAGGTGACGCTCGGGACCGGCGGTGCTTTCGAGGCGATGGGCAAAGGCGCGTTGTTCATCGACCATACGACCGCGTCGGCATCGATCGCGCGCCAGCTGCACGGCAGGGCCAGGGAGCGCGGCTTCGACTTCATCGATGCGCCGGTGTCGGGCGGGCAGGCGGGCGCGCAGAACGGCGTGCTGACCGTCATGTGCGGCGGCGATCCCGAGCCGTTCGCACGCGCCGAGAAGATCATCGCGGCCTATGCGCGCACGTGCCGGCTGATCGGGCCAGCCGGCTCGGGCCAGCTTGCCAAGATGGTCAATCAGATCTGCATCGCCGGCCTGGTGCAGGGTCTTGCCGAGGCGATCCATTTCGCCGACGCGGCGGGGCTGGACGTTGCCGCCGTGATGGAGACGATCTCCAAGGGCGCGGCGCAGTCCTGGCAGATGGAGAATCGCTGGCAGAGCATGCACGAGGGCCGCTTCGACTTCGGTTTCGCGGTCGACTGGATGCGCAAGGACCTGGCGATCTGTCTGGCCGAGGCGCGCAGCAACGGCGCGACCCTTCCGGTTGCCGCGCTGGTGGACCAGCTCTACGCCGAGGTGCAGAAGATGGGCGGCGGGCGCTGGGACACTTCGAGCCTGATCGCGCGCCTGCAGCGCTGAGGGAATCGCATGAGCAAGCTTTACCAATCCAAGCTGCGAAGCGCCGCCGATGCGGCGGCGATGGTGCGAGCCCGCGACACCCTTACCGTGCCGCTCGGCCCGGGGCAGCCGGGCGCATTCCTGAACGCGCTCGGCGAGCGCGACGATTTCGAGCAGCTCGACGTCTTCTCGGCGCTGCTGCTGGCGGCCTATCCGCTTTTCGGCAGGAAGGGAGTGCGCATGCTCTCGGGATTCTACGGGCCGGTCGAGCGCGCTCTTCGGCAGGCCGGAGCGCAGGTCGAATTCATCGCCGCCGATTTCCGCCGCTACGCGCACGTGGCGCGGCGGCGCAGATCCCGCGTCGTGGTGACGGTGGCGACGCCGCCCGACGCCTCCGGAAACATGTCGCTGTCGCTGCATGCCGGCGCCACGGTGGCCGACACGCTGGCAGCCGGCGCCGATCCCGACCGCCTCCTCATCGTCGAGGTGAATCCGAACTATCCGCGCACGTTCGGCATGGCGCCCGAGCATCCGCACTGCCTGCGCGTCGAGGACGCCGACGTCATCGTCGAGAGCGGGCTGCCCACGCCGGTGCTGGCAGACGTTCCCTCGGACGACATCTCGCGCGCGATCGCCGAGCACGTCAGCCGTTTCGTCGTCGACGGCGCCACCCTGCAGACGGGCATCGGCGGAATCCCGAGCGACGTGGTCTCGATCCTGGCTGCCGGTCCCTGCGGCAACTTCGGCATTCATTCGGAGATGTTCACGACCGGGCTGATGAAGCTGTACGAGGCAGGCAAGGTCACCAACGCCAAGGGCGCCTACGACGGCTACTCGATCTGCACCTTCGCGCTCGGCGCCGCCGAGCTGCACCGCTGGCTGCACGAGCAGGACAAGGTGCGCTTCCTGCCCGTGCACCTGGTCAACGATGCGGCGGCCATCGGCCGCAATCGCAGCATGGTCTCGATCAACGGCGCGCTGTCGGTGGATCTGTACGGCCAGATCAGCGCCGACACCATCGGCGGCCGCCAGTTCTCCGGCATCGGTGGGCACGAGGACTTCGTGTGCGGAGCCTCGATGGCCGACGGCGGCCGTTCCATCGTCTGCCTGCCCTCGGTGGCCACCGTTGCAGGCACGAAGGTCTCGCGCATCGCGGCCGCGTTCCCGGCCGGCGCGATCGTGACGACGCCGCGCCATCAAGCCGACGTCATCGTCACCGAATTCGGCGCGGCCGAGATCGCGGGCTTGACCGTGGCCGAGCGCGCCAAGGCGCTGACCGCGATCGCGCATCCGGACTTCCGCGACATGCTCACCGAGGAGAGCGCGCGCCTGCTTTAAGGGGACAGTCCCCTTAACCTTAAGGGGACTGTCCCCTTAAAGCACTCAGCGCAGGGTGAAGTAGAAGGTCGCGCCCTGCTCGGGCGCGCCGGTGGCCCAGACTCGGCCGCCGTGGCGCTGGACGATGCGCTCGACCGTTGCCAGGCCGATGCCCGTGCCCTCGAAGTCGGCCACCGCGTGCAGGCGCTGGAAGGCGCCGAAGAGCTTGTCGGCGTAGCGCATGTCGAAGCCGGCGCCATCGTCGCGCACGAAGTAGGCGCGTTCGCCGCCGGAGGCATCGATGCCGAACTCGATGCGCGCACGCGGATGCTTGCTCGTGTACTTCCACGCGTTGCCGATCAGGTTCTCCATGACGATGCGAAGGAGCGAGGCATCGCCCTCGGCGCGCGCCAGGTCGGGGATGACGAACTCGACTTCGCGATCGGGTTGCCCTGCGCGAAGCTCGGCGGCAACGCCGCGCGCCAGCGTGGCCAGGTCCACCGGCCCACGCCGCATCGAGCTGCGCGTGACACGCGCCAGCGCCAGCAGGTCCTGGATGAGCTGGCCCATGCGTGCCGAGGTGGCGTGCAGACGCTCGATGTAGTGCCGTCCCTGCTGGTCGAGCCCGTCGCCGTACTCTTCGAGAAAGACGTGCGCGAAGCCCTCGATCACGCGTAGCGGCGCGCGCAGGTCATGCGAGACCGAGTAGCTGAACGCCTCCAGCTCCTTGTTGGCTGCCTGCAGCTCGGCCGTGCGTTCGCGCACGCGCACTTCCAGCTCTTCGTTCAGACGCCGGATCTCGTGCTGCGCGCGCGTGCGCTCGGTGATGTCGCGGGCGATGCCCTGAACCGCCACGGGCTTGCCGTCGCGAAACAGCACGCGCGGTGAGACCTCGAGCAGCAGGCGCTGGCCGGACTTGGTGCGGATGGCCACTTCCATCGTGGCGGGCAGGTCTCGCCCCGCCGCGATGCGTGCAGCCAGGTCGACGATGGTATGACTGCTCTCGGGCGCGACGACGTCGAAGAGCTGGAGCTTGCGGAATTCGGCGGCGGTGTAGCCGATGATCGCCTCGGCAGCGGGATTTACGTCGAGAAGATTGCCGGAGAGGTCGTTGAGATAGATGATCTCGTGCGCGTTCTCGAAGAGCTGCCGGTAGCGCTCCTCGCTCTCGCGCAAGGCGGCCTCGGAGCGCCGTCTCTCGGTGATGTCGCGCACGACGACCTGGATGGCCGGCTTGCCCTCGTACATCATCGGCATGGCCGATGTCTCGACGTCGATGGTGACTCCGTCGATGCGAACGAAGCGTTCCTCGACCCGAGGCCCCGGCCGCCCTTCCTGCAGCATCTGCCGCATGCGTTCCATGACGAGTGGTCGGCTTTCGGGATGCACGAGGTCCAGGACCGGTTTGCCGATCAGCTGGGAGGGATCGGAGGCGCCGAGCAGCCTGGCGCCGGCGCTGTTGCTGAAGACGAGCAGTCCTCCCGCATGCACGGCGATACCGTCGGGGCTCATCTCCACGAGCTGGCGATAGCGCGTCTCGCTCTCGTGCAGCGCCGCCTCGGTGTTCTTGCGCGTGGTGATCTCGCTGAAGACGCCGTCGGTGCCGCAGACCTGTCCGTCGTCGTCGTAGTGCGGTCGCGTCGAGGCATGCACCCAGCGCAGATCACCGTTCTTGTCGAAGACGCGGAACTCGACCTGCGCAGGCTCGCCCGCCATGTTGCGCACGAAGACCTCGGCCAGGTTCGGAAGGTCTTCGGGATGGATGAAGCGAGGGAAGTCCTGCCCCATCACCTCTTCGGGCGTGTAGGACGAGACGAGCTCGATGGCCGGGCTGATGTAGGTGAAGTTTCCGGCGGTATCGAGGGTGTAGACGACGTCGCTGAGATTCTCGATCAAAGAGCGAAAGCGACGCTCCGAGCGCTCCAGCTCCTCGTAATCGCGGCGCGGCGGCGTCGCGGGCTCGGAAGCCTCTGCGTCGCCTGGAGCCGCAGCTCCTCGTGTCGTCGAGTCCGAATCAGCCACACGCTCGGCCCGCGGCGAAGCCCCGCGAGCCTTGCGCGCCCGGGACGAGGAAGGAGTCCGCCGAGCCATGACGCGCCATCTTAAACCGCTGCCAGCAACCGCGCGACGCCTTTCGCCAACACGGCCCGCGGCGATGCTACGACGACGATCCGTCGTGACGCAGCGCCCGCCCCCCGCCGCCCGGTCAGGCGCCGAGCGTAAACCTGAACGTTGCCCCATGCCCCGGCACCGCCTCGGCCCAGATCTGGCCGCCGTGGTGCTCGATGATGCGACGGACCGTGGCCAGGCCGATGCCGTGGCCGCCGAACTCGTGCGCCGAGTGCAGGCGCTCGAAGACGCGGAACAGCTTGGAGGCTTCCGACATGTCGAAGCCGGCGCCGTTGTCGCGCACGTAGTACTCGGGGCCGGCGCCGTTGCCCTGCTCGGCGCCGACCTCGATGCGCGCCTCGGCGTTCCTGGCGGTGAACTTCCACGCGTTCGACAGCAGGTTCTGCATGGCTACGCGCACCAGCGACTCGTCGCCGCTGGCCTTCAGGTCGTGCGCGATCTGCACCTGCACCTGACGGCGCGGCTCGGAGGCCCGCAGGTCCTCGGCGATGAACCGGGCCATGGCCGTCAGGTCGATGGGCGTACGCTCCAGCTTGACGTGGCCCACGTGCGAGAACTCGAGCAGGTTCTCGATCATGCGATCCATGCCGAGCGCGCCGCTGCGGATGCGTTCGAGATGGTCGCGATCGCCGTCGCTCAAGCGCGTACCCGCGTCCTCGCGCAGGATCTGGCTGAAGCTGATGATGCGCCGCAGCGGTCCGCGAAGGTCGTGCGAGACGGAATAGGAGAACGATTCGAGCCGGCGGTTGGCAGCCTCCAGCTCGGAGGTCCGGTCGGAGACGCGCTGCTCGAGATCCTCGTTGAGCCGCTTGATCTCGCGTTCGGCCTGCTGCCGCTCGCCGATCTCGCTCTTGAGCTCCGCGTTGACGTGCTCGAGCTGGGCGTTCAGCGCCACGCGGCTGGCGGCGAGCTGGCGATCCTTCTCGATGCGCGACTCGAGCTCCTCGGCCATGCGATTGAAGGCAGCCGCGAGCTGGCCGACCTCGTCGTGCGTCTCGACGTCGACGCGCGTGGAGAGATCGCCCGCGGCAAGCCGTGCGGTGCCGGCGGCGAGCTGCTCGATGGGACGCGTCACGCGCCGCGAGTAGAGCAGGCCCCAGCTCAGCGCGATCACCAGGGCGAAGAGGCCGGTGGCCAGCAGACGCGAACGCAGCTCGGTGTAGAACGCGAGCTCGGCCTCCAGCGATTTGGCCAACGCGTAGGAGACGCCGGTCTCGCCGATCTGTCCGATGCGAAGCAGGTAGCGGCCCGAGTCCGTGTCGATCGTCGTCATCGCGCCGGGTGTGCCGATGAGCTTGGGCGCAAGCTGTCCGAACACCGGCCTGGCGGCTGCCGAGACCTGCACGACCGAGGCGGACCACAGGGCCACGTGCGCGTTGGTCATCTTCTCGAGCGTGGCCAGGAGCTGATCGCCGACCGCGAAACCGGTCACCAGCGCGCCGGCGATCTTGTCCTCGAACTCGATGGGCGCACCGACCACCTGGTAGATGCCGGCGTCGGTGACCTGCATGCCCTCGAAGGTCTGGCCCGAGAGCGCGGTGGCCACCGACGGGCTGGCGGCTTCGCTCTCGCCGTGACGCTGCGGTTCGGTGGCGCTGGCAAGCAATTGCCCGCGCTCGTCGACCAGCAGCAGCAGGTCGCTGCCGACCAGCTTGCGCGCGTCCTGGGCAGCATCCAGCACGGTGGCGTGATCCAGGCCCGGCGTGTCGACGACGGCGCGGATGTGCGGCACGTCGGCCAGCATGCGCGTCTGCACCGACAGCTCCTGCGAACGCAGGCGAAACACCTCGGCCACGCTCCTGTCGGCGGCGGTCAGGTCCTCGGCGAGGCGGTCGATGATGGCACCGGTGATCCAGACGTTGGAGATGGTCAGCGTGGCGCCGAGCAGGCCGAACACCAGCATGCAGATGCCGAGAGAGATCTTCTGTCCGAAGGTCAGGTTCATCGCGCTCGCTCAGTACTTGGACGGGTAGTCCTTGCCCCACTTGTTCTTGTGCTGGATGGTCAGGCTCTCCTCGCGCACTTCCAGGCGCAGGTCTTCGACCAGGCGAAGGTCCAGGTCGTAGATGCCTTTCTCGGTCACCTGCAAGCGCTGCTCGCTGTTTTGCGGCGTGCGCGGGTACCAGGTGCGAACGGTGGCGCCACCGGTGGGAACGTTGTCGAGAGTGAAGCTGCCATCCTCGGCCGTGACGGTGAACCATGGGTTGGCCAGCACCACGATGCTGGCGACCATGCGCGAGTGGATGTTGCAGTAGATCTTGACCAGCCCGGTTTCCTCGAAGACGACCGAGCGCGTCTGGCCGCGCGGGTAGATGCCGAGGTCGAAGGGCGCCACGCGCGAGAGCGAGAAGACGTTGTGCGCCACGATGTCGTCGTTCGGAAAGTGCACGGTGGTTCCCGCCAGCACCGGCAGCACCTCGGGAATGAACTTCTTGTCCACCTGTCGAATGGCCTGGTCGGCCGGCTTGGCCGCGACCTCGTAGCGCGTGTCCATCTCGTCCAGGAACACGATGACGCCGGCGTGGCTGGCCTTGGGATTGCCGTCGCGGTCCAGGATGGTGACCGAGCCGCGCACGGTCGCGCCAGCACCGCCGGCTGCGGGCGCCGCCGGCTTTTCGGCAAGCGCTCGCGACGGCATCGCCACCGCGGCCGTCATCGCCAGCGCGCTTGCGCAACCGAGCATGGAGACGGCGGCCAACATCAGAACCCGACTGCCAGCAGCCCTCCGACCAGGTGACGGCTCTGGTCGCGGCCACGCAGCGCCGATCCATCGATCAGGTCGAACCGGTCGCGCGACCATTCCAGCTTGAGCAGCATGCGATCGTTGGGCCTATAGCCCAGCCCCAAGGCGATTCGCCACATGCTTTCGGTGTCGTATCCGAAGCTGTCGGAGCCGTCGGCAAACGGCCTGCCCTCGAAGACATAGCCCTCGTCGCCGTCGAAGGTGCCGACGATGCTGGCGCGCGCCGCCAGATAGACCCGTCCGTCGAACGTCGCGCCGAGGTTCCACAGCGGCTCGACCTGGCCGTAATAGATGGTCCGGGAGAAGTCGTCGTCATCGTCGTCGACGAAGACCTGTCCGAACTGCGCCTTGACGTGGCTGGCCGAAGGAAGGTCGTAGCGCAGGTCCAGCTCGTAGGAATAGGCGTCGACCTTGTCCGAGCTGCTGGCGCCCGCGCTCGAGAAGTAGTCCCAGCTTCCGATCGGCATCCAGTAGCTGCCGCCCAGGCCCATGGCCGCAGCCGAGGTGTCGCCGTTCCAATAGGCGCTCGCGCTGACATACAGCGCCTCGGCCAGGTTGCCGTAGAGCTTGAGGCTGAAGAACTTCTCGGCGTCGTCGTCGCCTGCGCGGCCCAGGCTGCCGTTCATCGCGCTGGCGATCCAGAACAGCCCGCGGATCTGCCCGTGCACCAGGATGCCTTCGTCGACGGCGTAGGGGATGGCCGCCGACCACGTGATCAGCGGATTGTCGAGCACGTCGCGCGTCAGGTAGTCCTCACCGAAGGGAACGTCGAAGCGTCCGAGCTTGACGCCGATGCTGCCGGGCCGCGACAGGAAAGTCGCGCCGACGTCGGCAAGATGGATGTAGAGCTCGCCCACGCGCACGTTCAGCTCGTCCTCGAAGCCGATCTGGCTGATAGCCAGCTCCGAATGCACGAAGACGTCTTCCCACGCCTGCGCGCGCAGCTCGAGATTGCCCTGGTAGTTCAGGAACGAGGCCTTCTCGTCGGTTCCTCCCTCGCCCGTCCATACCAGGCCGCCGGCAACGAAGCCGAAAAGGTCGATGTTCTGGTACCAGGGCCGGGCAAGAGTCTCGGTCGCCGGCGCTGGGGTAGAGGCCTGCGCGGCAGACGGAAGCGCGGGCAGCTCCGAGGCCTCGAGATCGACGCGCGAGGGCGCGCCGGGAACTGGTGCCGGTCCGTAGCCCTTGCCTGAGGATGGGGAGGGCGGGCGTTCGTGCGTGCGCGCAGGTACGGAGGTCGGCTGCTGCTCGCCATCGAGGCGCTGCTCGAGCGACTCGACCTTCTCGAGCAGGCGCCGGATCAGCTCGTCCTGACTCTGGACTCTTCGCTCGAGCTCGCGCACGCGCGCGTCGTCGGCCCGCGCGACTCCGGTTGCGGCCGCGACGGTGGCCAATGCAGCCGCCACCAGCCCACGCGATATCCCTCGATGCATGCCCTCCCCCAGCCCGAGCATAGCCCTGATGAAGAAACGTTCCCCTCCGCGATTCCCCACGATTCGCGGTAGGCGACCTCTACCATGGCGAGCGCGCTGGAGAGAACGGATTCGCTAGGCTGCGCCATCTTCCACGCCGGCCCCCGAGCCGGACAGCGCGGCAACGGCCACCAGCAGCTGCTGGGCATCGACGGGCTTGGTCAGGTGCATCTGATAGCCGGCCTCCAGGACCGCACGGCGGTCCTCGGGCTGGGCAAAGGCGGTAAGGGCGAGCGCGGGCAGATCCTGCTCGCTCAGGCCGCGGCGGCGGATCTCGCGGATCAGGTCGTAGCCGTCCTGCTCTGCCATGCCGATGTCGCTTACGAGAACGCCGGGTGAGAACGACGTCACCAGCTCCAGAGCCGTGGCGACGTCGCCGGCATCGGCCACCTCGGCACCGGCCTCGGTAAGGATGCGGCGCACCGGCGCGCGCGCGCCGGGGTCGTCGTCGACGACCAGCACCCGAAGGCCCGCAAGGTCGTGCGCAGCGACCGGCGCAGGGACTCGGCGCACGGCAATGCGGCTGTCGGATTCGCCTGCGATGCTGACCGGCAGGGAAACGATGAAGGTGGCGCCCATGCCTTCTCCGGGACTTTCGACCCGGACCGTCCCGCCGTGCATCTCGACCAGGTGCTTGACGATGGCCAGGCCGAGGCCCAGCCCGCCGGCGCTCTTGCTGGCGCTGCCTTCCTGCCGGAAGCGCTCGAAGATGTGCGGGAGGAACTCTCTGGCGATTCCGCGGCCGGTATCGGTCACGCGCAGATCGACGTGCGCTTCCTCGCGATGAAGAGACGCCCGCACCACGCCGCCGCGCGGCGTGAACTTGATGGCGTTCGCCAGAAGGTTCCACGCCACCTGCTGCAGGCGTGCGGGATCGCCCAGCACGAATGCCGCATCGTCTCCGGGGGTTCGCTCCAGGCGGATCTGTTTGGCCAGCGACGAAGGCGTCACGACCGCAATGGCGGCGTCGACGACCGAAGCAAGGTTGACCACTTCCGTGTTCAGGCTGAGCTTGCCCGAGGTGATGCGCGAGACGTCGAGCAGGTCCGCGATCAGATGCACGAGCAGGTCGGCGCTGCGTTCCATCGCCTGCAAGCCGCCGAGCAGCTGTGGATCGCTGCAGACCTGCGTCAGCACGCCCGACCACCCCACGATGACGTGCAGCGGATTGCGAAGCTCGTGCGATAGCGTGGCCAGGAAATCGTCCTTGATGCGGTTGGCGCGTTCGGCATCCGACCGCGCCGCGCGCTCGCTCTGCAGCAGGCGCTCGCGCTCGGCCTCCACGCGGTGCCGCTGGGTGACGTCGGTGGCCAAGGCCAGGAAGACGCCGGGCGAGAACCTCGCGAGCTTCCACTCCAGCTCGACGCGCGTGCCGTCCTTGCGCAGCAGCGGGAAGATGCCTTCCCACTTGCCGTTCTCCAGCAGCATGGCGACGTTCTGCGGGATCAGATGGCGATGCCCCTCGGGAACGAAGTCGTTGCCGCTCCTCCCGATCAGCTCCTCGCGCGAGCGCCCGAGCAGGCGGCACAGAGCCGGGTTGACGTTGACGTAGGTCATGTCCTCGGCCACCAGCGCGATGCCGGTGGGTACCAGGTCGAAGACCGCGCGGAACTGCGCCTCGGCGTGGCGCGTGCGCATGAGCGCTCGCGCAGTGGCGATCAGCACCAGGGGCTCGATGGGATGGACCAGATAGCCGTCGGCGCCCGCCTCCAGACCCTTGACCTTGTCCATCTCGCCGACGAACGTCGCCGAAACGTGGAGGATCGGAATGCGTTCGGTCTCCGGCCGCGAGCGCAGGCGCCGGCACACCTCGAAGCCGTCGATGTCGGGCAGGTTGATGTCGAGCACGACCAGCGCCAGGTCCTCCGTGGCCATCTCGAGCCCGTCCAGTCCGGTGGCTGCCTCGAGGACGTCGAAGTCGGCCGAGCGCAGGATGCGCGACGTCGAGTAGCGGGCTCCCGCATTGTCGTCGATGACGAGAATCTTTGCGGCCGCGACCTGGGTCATGGGCGCGTTCCCTCTTCCACGGACCGGAACCGAAGGGGAATCACCACCGAGAAGACCGAGCCCTTGCCGAGCTCGCTCTGCACGCCCACGCGGCCGCCGAGAAGCTCGGCCAGGCGCCTGCTCAGCGAAAGGCCGAGGCCCGTGCCGCGGTAACGGCGCTGCATGGGCGTGTCCACCTGTACGAAGTCCTGGAACAGGGTGCCCAGGTGTTCGGGCGAGATGCCCACGCCCGTGTCGGCGACCGCGAACTCGAGCGTCTCGTCGGGCAGACATCGTGCCGATATGCGTATCTCGCCGTGACTGGTGAACTTCAGGGCGTTGGAAATGAAGTTGCGCAGGATCTGCGAGAGCTTCTTGTCGTCGCTGTAGATGCGCGGCACCTCGTGCGATTCCTCGAATACCAGGGCGATCTCCTTCTCCTGCAGCAGAGGCCTGAACATGCCGCGCAGCGCCGCAAACAGGTCGACCAGCTCGAACCATTCCGGCGAGATGGTGACGCGGCCGGCCTCGACCTTGGCCAGGTCCAGCAGATCGTTGACCATTTCGGTGAGCTCTTCGGCAGCCGATCGGATGAAGCCCACCTGCCTGGCCTGCTCCTCGTTGAGAGGGCCGTCCATGCAGTCGAGCAGAATGCGCGCAATGCTCCGGATCGAACCCAGCGGGGTGCGGAACTCGTGGCTCATGTAGGAAAGGAAGCGGCTCTTGAGATCGGAGACTTCCTTGAGCTGATGCGCCTGGTCCTCGAGCTCGGCGTAGAGCGCGACGACGCCGGCGTTGGTGGCGGCGAGCTCCTGCGTCAGCATCTCGATCCTGCTCTCGTACTCGGCAAGCCTGGCGTCGTCGTCCGTCATCGCGGCTCCTTCACGCGTGCCACCACTACGGTCGCGTCGTCGCGGCCGCGACAGAAGTCGCGGTGCAGTACGGCGGCAATCAGGGCCGGGTGGCGGGAGGAGAGGGCAGGATAATCGTTCAGCTTCCAGCGCGTGGCCACGCCGTCCGAATGCAGGATGAGCAGGGCCTCCTGCGGGCACGGATACTCGAGCTCGCGCAGCACGCGAATCTGAGCACCCACGGTGCCGTTCTGCGTGACCAGTCCGCGTGAGGAACCCTCATGGACCAGAGCGCCGGAGATGTTGCCGACGGCGGCATAGCGAAGCGTGCCGGCGGCGAGGTCGCAGGCGGCGACCGCAACGGCGCCGCCGCGGGTGGCTGCCATCCGTGCGTGGGCCAGGGTCAGGATCGCCGATGGCGAGTGGGCATGGACCTCTTCGAAAGCTTCCAGGGCCGTATCGCTGGCCGTGGCTGCCAGGGGCCCGTGTCCGAGGCCGTCGACCACCATCACGATGAAAGCATCGCCCGAGGCACGGGCCAGCCAGCCGTCGCCGCAGACCTGCTCGCCGGGGTAGGGCAGGCAGACCGCGCCGAAGTGATCGAGGTAGCCGCCGTTGCCGACACGCGCCACGATCACGGTGCCTGCGCCCGGATGCGACCACGCATCGAAGAAGTCCGCCTGGCGCCGCGTCGCGCCCAGTCCGGTTCCCTGCGTGCCGCCGGTCGAAAACCCGTCGGCCATGCAGCGGTCGAGGTCGCGCATTCCGGGGCCCGAGTCGACGGCGAGGACTTCGATGACGCGCGAGCCCTGATCGCCGAGCGATTGGACCAGGATGGTGCCGCCGCCGCCGTGGATCAGCACGTTCGTGGCCAGCTCGGTCGTCAGGATGGCGACGCGCCCCGCATCGCCTTCGCCGAGACCCGCCTGTGCGCAGACTCGCGCAGCAGTGCGCCGCGCTTCTCCGATCTGGCTGCGCTCCTGGATCGGAATCGCGGTCTGGCAGGGACGCGCCACGATCATTTCCAGCGTGTGATCGTCACGCGCGTCCCCTTGTTGGGCTCGGAGGCGAGGTCGAAATCGTTGACGAGACGCTTGGCACCGGGCAGCCCCTTGCCCAGACCGTTGCCCGTGGTCCAGCCATCGGTCATCGCCAGCGCGAGGTCGGGAATTCCGGGCCCCTGGTCTTCGAAAGTAAGGCGCAGCCCAGTGCGTGCACCTTCGGTCAGGACTTCCCACCGCATGACGCCACCTCCTCCGTAGATGAGCGCGTTGCGCGCCAGCTCGCTGGCGGCAGTGATCATCTTGGTCTGGTCGACCAGGCTGAAGTGAAGCTCCTGCGTCAGCTCGCGGATGCGATGGCGGCTGACGACGACGTCGGTGGCATCGCGCAGCGCCATGACGTCACTCTTCAGGACCGCCATGGAGCGCCTCCGCATCGATCTGTGCGCGCAGCAGCGCCATGCCCTTCTCGACGTCGAGCGCGGTCCTGACGCCGGCCAGTGAAAGCCCCAGTTCCACCAGCGTGATGGCCACTGCCGGCCGCATGCCTACGAGGACGGTGCGAGCGTCCAGAATGCCCGTCATTGCCGCCGTGTCGGTGATCATGCGTCCGATGAACGAGTCGACGATCTCGAGGGCCGAGATGTCGATGAGGACACCCTTGGCGCCCGTCTGCATGATCTTGGCCGTCAGGTCGTCCTGCAGCGTTTGCGCGACGTCGTCATGCATCTCCACCTGGATGGTCACCAGGAGGAACGTTCCCATGCGCAGGATCGGGATGCGTTCCATGTCAGCTCTGCACGGGGCCGCTGCGGGCTGCCGAAGGGCGCGCGATGGTGTAGCCGGCGCGCTTCATGGCCAACGCCAGCGCATCCGCCAGGCTGGCCTTGGTGACCACGCCCTGCAGGTCCACGCCCAGATGCACGATGGTCTGCGCGATCTGCGGACGTACGCCGCTGATGATGCAGTCGGCGCCCATCAGGCGGATGGCCGTGACCGTCTTGAGCAGATGCTGGGCGACCAGGGTATCGACGGTGGGAACGCCGGTGATGTCGATGATGGCCATCTCCGATCCGGTGTCCAGGATCTTTTGCAGCAGCGACTCCATGACGACCTGGGTTCGCGAGCTGTCGAGCGTGCCGATCATCGGCAGGGCCAGGATGCCCTCCCAAAGCTTGACCACCGGCGTGGACAGCTCGAGCATCTCCAGCTGCTGGCGGTTGATGACGTCCTCGCGCGTCTTCTGGAACGTTCCCACCGTATGCAGCCCGAGCTGGTCCAGCAGGAGAGTCATCCGCCAGATGGCGTCGCCCATCGCCTCGGTATCGTTGCCGGAGCTGCGCTGCAGCAGGTCGAAAAGCGGCTTCTTGAGCAGGAACAGGAAAGTCGCGGTCTCCGAGGAGCTGAAGCCCTGAAGCGCGCGCGAGCGCGAAATGCCTTCGAGGAAGTCCCGCATCCCGGTCCAGACCGGCTCGTCCAGATCGTCGTGGCCGGCGCCTTTCTCCAGGGCGCAGGCCAGCAGGTCCAGAAACTCGCTGGTCTGCGCCGACAGCTCCGAGGCCGAGATCCTTCTCGAGCCGCTCTTCTCGAGCTCGCTCTGCCACTGGCGAAGAATCGCTTCCTGATTCTGCTTGATCAGGGCCGCAACGTTGGTGTTCGGATCGGGCATACAAGAGTCCTCGCACTCGAAAGCTGCGCCGCGGTCACGGCGCGCCATGGTTCTTCGTAATCCCAGACGATCGGCGTTGCGGCCGCTGCTCGGCATCCCCCGGCGCCCTGGCGTTCATGGTCCATGGGCCGTGCCCGGTAAAGCTGTGTCGGAATGACACCACCCGATGAGGTAGTCAGGCAGGGTTCGGTTCCAGCGAATTGTGGACGGCCGTGGCCGCAGTGGCTGCGTGCGCAGTGCCCACGCTCATCTGATTGAGCGCGTTGACGAGATCGCCGGCGGCGTAGAGGCCGGGAACCGACGTGCGCTGGTGCTCGTCCACCAGCAGCTCGCCGTTGTCGTCGTGGTCGGCGCCCAGCGACACGGCCAGGCCGGTGCGGGCCTTGCACCCGAGCATGGGATAGAGCGTGTCGAAGCTCAGCGTGCTCCCGTCCTCGAAGCGCACGCGCACGCCGTCCGGATCGTTGGCGCGAATCTCACGCACCGGCTGGTTGACGACGCTGGCGCCGGCGGCTTCCAGGGCTCGGCAGGCGGCAGGGTCGCTCGTGCAGCGCACCAGCACGGTGAGTCGCGAGGTGTAGGTGCGCAGGAAGGTCGCGTGCTCGCGCGCGGTCTCGGGCGACTCCACCAGCAGTGCGACGTTCCGGTCCACGACCTCGTAGGCGTCGCAGATCGGACACCAGCGCACGCGGCCCGCCAGGGTGGCCTCGTGCAAACCGTCGATGTCCACGCAGTTGTCGACCACGCCGCTGGCCAGGATCACGGTGCGCGCCCGCAGCGTGTCCTGCCCGACGGTCGCGACGAAGACGTCGTCCTGCCTGCCGAGCGACTCGACGCAGCCGGTGCGGATCATGGTACCGTAGCGCTGGGCCTGCTCGCGCAGGCGGGCCAGCAGCTCGGTGCCGGCAATCCCCTTGGGAAAGCCCGGGAAGTTGTGCGTGACCGGGATCAACGCCGCGCGGCTGTCGCCGGCATCGACGACCAGGAAGCGGCGGCGATATCGAGCCAGGTAGATGGCGGCCGTCAGGCCGGCAGGGCCTCCACCGACGATGAGGCAGTCCAGGATCGGGAAGGATGCGGGCGCAGGATTCATGGCATCGAGCCTACCATGCGCATCGGCGCCTGCAGGCCGTTCCCGAACGATGGAAAGCCGACGGGGGCATCGGGCATGAGGTCACGTCCCGAGTTGGAGCTGCGAGCATCCGAATCGGACCGTTCTCGAAGTGGATGGACTGGCGCGTCGGGGCCATGTAGCAATGGCGCAGGCCGTCGCGCAGCGACCGGCCCGATCGAGCAGACTCATCGGCGCACGCGACGCGCCCGGCCGGGCCGGCGCATGCGGACCACCGATGACTGCAACGCGCGCGGACCTGTCGCAGGCCGCGACGACGGAGGTTCTCATGATCCAGTCTTCGCCTGGTGGCCGGCATGTCGACGTGCTCATCGTCGGCGCAGGCCTTTCGGGCATCGGCGCGGCCTACCATCTGCAGACGCGCTGTCCCGGCAAGACGTACGCGATCCTGGAGGGTCGGGACGCCATCGGTGGAACCTGGGATCTGTTCCGCTATCCCGGCATCCGCTCCGACAGCGACATGTATACGCTCGGCTATTCCTTCAAGCCGTGGAAGGCCGCCAAGGCCATTGCCGACGGGCCTTCGATCCTCGAATACGTTCGCGAAACCGCCAGCGAGAACGACATCGAGCGGCACATCCGTTTCAGGCATCGCGTCACCCACGCGTCCTGGTCGAGCGCCGAGGCGCGCTGGACCGTGCGGGCGCAGCACGACGGCGAAGCGGTGACGATGACGTGCGGCTTCCTGTTCCTGTGCGCGGGCTACTATCGCTACTCGGACGGCTACACGCCCGACTTCGCGGGCATCGACCGATTCGGCGGTACGCTGGTACATCCGCAGAAGTGGCCGCGTGATCTCGACTACACCGGCAAGCGCGTCGTGGTGATCGGCAGCGGCGCCACCGCCGTCACGCTGGTTCCGGCCATGGCGGGCCAGGCCGCGCACGTGACGATGCTGCAGCGCTCGCCAACCTACGTGGTCTCGCGTCCGGCCGAAGATGCGATCGCCAACTGGCTTCGCCGCCACCTGCCGCTCTCGACGGCGTACGCGATCACCCGCTGGAAGAACGTCCTGCTGCAGCTGTTCTTCTTCAACTGGGCGCGCTCGCGGCCCGAGCGCATGAAGAAGGCGCTGGTTGCGCGCGTGCGCCAGACCCTCGGTCCGGACTACGACGTGGCCACCCACTTCACGCCCCGCTACAATCCATGGGACCAGCGGCTGTGCCTGGTGCCCGACGACGACCTGTTCGAGGCCATCAAGCGCGGCACCGCCTCGGTGGTCACCGGTCACGTCGAGACGTTCACGGAAAAGGGCATTCGTCTGACCGATGGCCGCGAGGTCGAGGCCGACATCGTCGTCACGGCCACCGGGCTGGTGCTCGAAGTGGTCGGCGGCATGCAAGTGGACGTCGACGGCGAGCGCGTCGATTTCAGCCGCACGCTCACCTACAAAGGCATGATGTACTCGGACGTGCCCAACCTGGCTTCGTCCTTCGGCTACACCAACGCCTCCTGGACCCTGAAGTGCGATCTGACCTGCGAGTACGTCTGCCGGCTGCTGCGTCACATGGATCGCGGCGGCTACGTGCAGGCCACGCCGCGTTTGAACGTGCCGGTCACCGAGACCGTGCCGTGGATCGACTTCAGCTCCGGCTACGTCACGCGTGCGATGGAGAAGTTTCCGCGTCAGGGAACGCGCGCACCGTGGCGCCTGTACCAGAACTACGCCCGCGACCTGGCGATGATCCGCTTCGGCGCCATCGAGGACGAGGCTCTCGAGCTTCGCGGCCGGCCCGCGGCGATCATCGGGGAACGCGCGCCCGCAGCGCAAGTGCGCGCGGCCTAGGACTCTCCGCGCTTCTGGATGTTGGCCCACTCGTCCTTGAGCGTCACCGTGCGATTGAAGACGGGACGCTCGCCGGTGGTGTCACGGTCCACGCAGAAGTAGCCGAGGCGCTCGAACTGGAAGCGCTGCCCTGGTCTGGCCGACGCCAGCGACGGCTCCACCTTGGCGTCGCAGACCACTTCGAGCGAGCTCGGGTCGAGCGATTCGAAGGGAGAGCGTCCTTCCTCGACCTGCGCGGGATTGTCGACGCGGAACAGCGGGTTGTACAGGCGCACTTCGGCCTGCACCGCGCTGTGGGCGGCGACCCAGTGGAGCGTCGCCTTGACCTTGCGTCCATCGGGTGAGTTGCCGCCGCGGCTTGCGGGATCGTAGGTGCAGCGCAGCTCGATGACGTTGCCGCCGGCGTCCTTGACCGCTTCGCGGCAGGTCACGAAGTAGGCGTAGCGCAGGCGCACTTCGCGGCCGGGCGACAGGCGGAAGAACTTCTTCGGCGGATCCTCCATGAAATCGTCGCGCTCGATGTAGAGCTCGCGGCCGAAGGGAACCATGCGGCTGCCGGCCGACGCATCCTCGGGATTGTTGACGGCCTCGAGCTCGTCGGTTTTTCCCTCGGGCCAGTTCTCGATCACGACCTTGAGCGGCCGCAGCACGCCCATCACGCGCGGCGCGCTGCGGTTCAGGTCCGTCCGCACCTCGTACTCGAGCTGGCCGATCTGCACCATGTTGTCGCGCCGCGCCACGCCGATGCTCTCGCAGAACGCTCGCAGCGACGCCGGCGTATAGCCGCGCCGGCGCATGCCCGAGATGGTCGGCATGCGCGGGTCGTCCCAGCCGCTGACGTGTCCGCCTTCGACGAGGCCGCGAAGGATGCGCTTGCTCATCACCGTGCCTGTCAGGTTCAGGCGTGCGAACTCGTACTGGCGCGGCCGCACCACCACGCCGTCGCGTGCCAGCGGCGTCAGGTCGACGTTGTCGAGAACCCAGTCGTAGAGCGCGCGGTTGGGAACGAACTCGAGCGTGCAGATCGAATGCGTCACGCCCTCGATGGCATCCGAGAGGCAGTGCGCGAAGTCGTACATCGGGTAGATGCACCAGGCATCGCCGGTCCGGTGATGCGAGGCGTGCTGGATGCGGTAGAGCACCGGATCGCGCATGACGATGTTGGGCGAGGCCATGTCGATGCGGCCGCGCAGGGTGCGCGCGCCGTTGGGAAACTCTCCCGCGCGCATGCGGCGAAAAAGGTCCAGGCTCTCTTGCGCCGAACGGTCGCGGTACGGGCTCGGGCGGCCCGGCTCGGTCAGCGTGCCGCGATACTCGCGCAGCTCATCGGCCGACAGGTCGCAGACGAAGGCCTTGCCGCGGGTGATCAGCTCCTCGGCGAACAGATAGATGCGCTCGAAGTAGTCGGCGGCGTGGTAGAAATGGGTGCCCCAGTCGAAGCCCAGCCAGCGCACGTCCTCCATGATGGCCTCGACGTACTCGACGTCTTCCTTGCTCGGATTGGTATCGTCCATGCGCAGATGACAGCGCCCGCCGAACTCGGCAGCCACGCTGAATCCGAGCACGATGGCCTTGGCGTGGCCGATGTGGAGGTAGCCGTTGGGCTCGGGAGGAAACCGCGTCACGACGGCGCCGCCATTCTTTCCCGCGGCTACGTCGGCGCTGATGATCTGGCGAATGAAGTCGCCGGCCTTGGAGGCCGCCGCGTCGTCGCAGGGGGATGCGGACGGGGACGGCGGCGGCGAGGGTATGTCGGGCGTGGACAAGACGAGCTCCCTGGGTCAGGCACCTTTTCCGCTGCGCGCAATCGCCGGGCGGCGAACGTGGGAGCCGCGACGAGGCGGCTCCCGGCCGGGCGCGGGTCGGCCCGACCTGACCCCTCCCTATATGCAGGACGGTAACGCGGACAAAATTCCCGGCGGGCGGCCGGCCCTCGCGCGATGTCGTTGCGAAAGGCCCTGACCCCCTTGCCGCCGCCGGGCTCGCTCAGCCATGCCCCCCAGGGACCAGCGCCTCCTTTGGCAGTGGGATCGTCGCATCGATGGAAAGGTTCGACGATGCATCTGCCTGGACCAGAACGGCGGGTCGCGACATGCCCGGCGATAGCGTGCCGATGCGGGTGCTCTTGCGGAATCGATGGGTGGGACGGGCGTCGCGGGTGGACGGATCTTGGCCAGACCACGTCTTCGATGCGCACGCGGATGAAGTCAGCAGCATCGCCGCCGCCGCGCAGGCGGCGAGCAGCGGTGCGACCGACCGGGTCATCGCGCGCGCTTCGACGGAGTGCGCGACGGGACGGCGATGTCCGCTGCCGCCCGCGACGTCGGTGGAAATGCCTCTGGTCGGGTGCTGCCGGCGAACACCGGCGCGTGCTGCATTCATCGCCCCGTCCCTTGCGCCTGCAGCTCGACGAGAGCGTGAGGCGCGTTGCAATCCGAGCGCATCGGATCAGCGACGAGGCAGCGTCCGCACGACGATCAAACTCCACGGGTACCGTGGCGTCAAGGCGATTTCTCGGCAAGGCACCGGGCCGGCGCAAGGTCCGCCATCGGCCGAGGGTGGCCAGTGGTGGGCGGAAACGAAAAGGGCGCCCGGAATTCCCGGGCGCCCTGTCATTCATGCGATCTCTGGTCGGTTCTACTCGGCGTTCTTGACCGGCGTGTCGATCTTGACGTCGATGTCCTTGCTGCCGCCGCCGCCGCCTTCGCCGAGCATGCCGGAACGGAAAGCGAGGAAGCCGACCACCACTACGATGACGAAGATCGCCACGACCGCCACGACTCCGCTGTTGCTGCCATTGTCTGCCATGTTCGTATCCTCCGGTTCTTGTTGTGACGCCGCCCGAGGAGAGCGGCGTCCGAGATGCAGGGGGATACCGGACAAGTAGGAAGAGTCCGGAACACCTGACTACTTCTCGACCTTGGCATCGGGTCGGCGAGACCGTCAACGTTCCTGCCCGCATTGACCTCGGCTGCGCGGCGGCGCAGGCGAGGCCGCTGTCTCCAAACGCCGCGCTTTGCGCGGCCGGCGCACGAGACAAGCAAAAACAAGCGGTTTTGCGCCAGCCCGCGCGCTGGCGCACGCGTTGCAACGTGCAGCGACGCATTGGCCCTGCCGGCGATTTCGCCGGTCCCGGCCATGCGCGCGCCGCCCCGGGTTCGGGGTGGCACACCCTGACGAGCGGGAGACGCCGATGGGCGCGCAGACGAAAGGCGCGCAGCCGCAAGCGGGCAGGGGTTGGGACGAGCACACCGGCCAACCTCTGGCCGGGAGGAGTGCAGAAGGCTCTTTATGGGACGTACGAGCCGGCGTGCCCAGCTCGAGAGACTTCGTTCGCCAGAGGTTGACCGGTGCGCGGCCGGATAGTGGTGCGACGCATTGCGCGCGTCAACATCGGCGGATTGCGGTGACCTCGGTCATCGCCGGCACGCGGGCTCTGCGAGCTTGGATCGCGCAATCGACTTGCGCGAGCACCGGCGATGGATGCGACGAGCCAATGCTCGATCAGCTTCCGTGCATTGGAATTTCGAAGCGTTAGCGCGACGAAGATCGCGCGACGCCGGCAGCCCCGGCCTGCGATGAACTGCAACGGAACTGCGCGCTCTGCGAGCATCGACCCGAGATCCGCGTGATCCTCGCACGCCCGCAAAAGTGGGGTGCGGGGCGATCCCCGCGCACGAACGTGCGAAAACCGTCCCGCACCGTCATCCCGCTCGTACCGAGACCACCTCCGCCAGGTCCGCCTACGCGTCGCAATGTCGGAGCTCCCCCCGGACCACCAACTCTGCGACGCGTCCCTCCCCCTTTGTCTGGCGGCGCGCCGGCAGGCGAGGAAACATGCGCCAGCGCTCCTTGGTGCTGCGGGACTTCACTCGAACACGCCCACGGCTTTGCCATGCAGGATGATTCGGCCCTTTCGCTGTGCCGGCGCGGGCTCACCGGTATCGGCAACGGCCATCTCGACCGCCGGCGTCCAGTCCACGAGCAGCGTCATCACCAGCAGGCTAGCCGGATAGGCGACGTCCACGATCAGCTTGTCGCCTTTGCTGCCGCCGGCGCCCGTCACCACCACGCTGGCGTCGCCGGCGGCCAGGCCGCCTTCGGACATGTAGCGCCGCACGTAGTCGATGACCTGTTCGGTGTCGGGCTTGGCGGTGGATTCGGCGATGGCGTAGCGCACCCCCTCGATGGCTGCGCTACGGACGATGTACTGGGTGAAGAACGCGCTCCCGATCTCGATCAGGCCAAACAGGAATGCCGACACCAGGGGAACCACGACCGCCAGCGCCAACCGCGAGGTCCTCGGCGGCTCCTCGGCGCGGTAGTAATCGTACATCGGTAGCTGGCTTCGGTTCGCGTACATCGTCGCTGTCCTGCCGTCCCTTGAGCAAAGCCCGTGCCGCGCGGTGCGTGTGGCAAAAACCTTGGAATCACGGGGTTTTGGCAGGCGCAGCGGCCGGCAACCTCGCAAGCCTTTCCGTGCCTCGCGTGGGGAAATGCCCATTCCGGCAGTGACGGCGCGGCATAAGCCTTCACGCAAAAATCTGACGGCGAAGCGCGTCAACTGAATCGCGTTCACGGTTACCGGCCAACCTTCGCCTGAGGTTTCCCGCCAGGGCCTTTTTCCCGGCCACACGGCGTGTTGTTGTTTACAGTGTTGTAGGCCGGTCTGTGCCCGGCAAACGCCAATCCAACGCCGCTCCGCCGTGAGCGCAACGAGGTCCGACATGTCGACCCGCTCGGCGCGTCCGCTTCCCGTCCGCATCGATCTGGCAGCACCCGCGGCCCGGCTCCTGCTCGCTCTTCTCGTTTTTACGCCGGCGCCGGCCGCGGCCCAGGCCAGCGCCTACCGCAGCGGCGATCATTCGACGGTGGCGCTCAACATCCTGCCGCCCGGACAGGGCCGCTACATGAACGCGCCCGAGCTGGCGCAGAACCAGGCCGATGGCACGGCACCGGGCAACAACACCGATCAGCGCGCACTGTACGACCTGCTGGTGCAGGCCGCGCCGGCGCTGACCAGCAACGACCTGCCCGAGTTCTTCAAGGACGCCTCCTTCGGCGTACGCAACGAGGACGTCGTGCGGCGCTACTCCCCGCGCGCCGGCGTCGAAGTGCTGCGCGACCGCTGGGGCGTCCCGCACGTCTACGGCGTCACGCGCTCCGATACTCTCTTCGGCGCCGGCTACGTTACCGGCGAAGACCGCCTGTTCATGGTCGACGTGCTGCGACACATGGCGCGCGGCCGCATGACCGAGCTGCTCGGGAGCAGTCCCGCCAACATCCAGAGCGACCGTGCGACGCGCTTCTTCGCCGACTACGACGAGGCCGAGCTGACCGCGATGGGAGATCGCCTCGAGACCATCGATCCGGTTCTGGGCGCAAGGGCGCGCCAGGACCTGACCGACTTCACCGCCGGCCTCAACCAGCTCATTGCCGAGGTGCGCATCGATGCGACGCGGCGGCCCGGCGAGTACGATGCCCTGCAGATTGCGCTGAAGGACTGGAAGCTCACGGATTCGATCGCGCTGACGGCTCTCATCGGCAGCCAGTTCAGCCTGGGCGGCGGCGGTCAGCTCGCCAACGCCGCATTCCTGTCGGCGCTCGAAGGGCAAGGGTACCCGGTCTCGGAAGCTCGCCAGATCTTCGAGGATTTCCGACGCGCCAACGATCCGGAATCGCCGACCTCGACCGAGCAGGCGTTCCCTCTCAATGCTGCGATGCCTCCTGCCGATCCTGCCGCCGTCGCGCGTCCGGATGCGGCCGGAGCCACGGCGGCGGCGATGGCGCAGCAGTGGCAGCTGCCCGATCACTTCGACACGCCGGCCGGGCCGATTCCGGTTCCGCTGCGGCGCGGGCCTGCCAGCAACGCACTGCTCGTCGACGCTGCGCATTCGACGGTGGGCCGGCCCATCGCGGTGTTCGGCCCGCAGGTAGGCTACTACTCGCCGCAGATCCTGATGGAGATCGACCTTCACGGTCCCGGCATCGCAGCGCGCGGCGCGGCCTTCCCGGGTCTGTCGCTGTACGTGCTGCTAGGCCGCGGCGACGGCTACGCATGGAGCGCGACCACGGCTTACGCGGATCACCTCGACATCCGCGCCGTCAAGCTCTGCAACCTCGACTCCACGCCGGCCACCGAGGCCAGCATCTCCTACCTGAACGACGGCGTGTGCACGCCGATGTACCGCCGCACCGATACGTGGCTGGCCAAGCCGAGCGCCGGCGGCATACCGCAGGATCCATCCTCGCTGGTGATGTCGATGACGACCGAGCGCACCCGTCACGGCATCGTCCAATCGCGCGGCACGGTGGGCGGAGAGTGGGTGGCGTTCGTCCTGCAACGCTCGAGCTACATGGCCGAGGTCGATTCGGCGCTGGCATTCGTCGAAGTCTCCGATCCCGGCCGCATCGACAGCGTCGCCGACCTGCAGCGCGCGTTCTCGCGTTTCAACTTCGCCTTCAACTGGCACCTCCTGGACGACAAGGACATGGGCTTCTACACCACCGGTGCCTATCCGGTGCTGGCCGACGGCGTCGATCCCGATCTTCCGTTCTGGGGCGACTCGCGCTGGGATCCGGTCCGGTACGCTTCCTTCGAAGAGCACCCGCAATCGATCAACTCGCCCAAGGGCTACATCGTCAACTGGAACAACAAGCAGGCGCCGCTGTGGCGTGCGCCCGACGACACCTTCGCGTTCGGGTCGATCCAGCGCGTGCAGCTTCTCGACGACGGCGTGCGCGCCGTGATGCAGGACGACGGCAAGGTCAGCGTCACCGAACTGGTGCAGGCCATGGAGCTTGCGGCCACGCAGGACATTCGCGCCGTGCGGATCCTGCGCACCATGCTCGATGCGATGGACACGCCGGGCGATGCGGCAACTGCCGCCGCGGCGGCGCTGCTGGATGCGTGGGAGAGAGCAGGCGGCCACCGGCGCGACCTCGACCTGGACGGCGAGTACGAGCATCAGGCAGCCATCGCGCTGCTGGATGCGTGGTGGTCGCGCGCGCTGCGCAGGGTATTCGAGCCGGTGCTCGGCGCCGCGTTCGACGCCGTTCCGCTCGGGCACGACTCGGGCGCCAATCCGGGCGGTTCGGCCTACTGGGGCGGCTGGTACGGCCAGCTCGACAAGGACTTGCGCACGATTCTGGGTCGCAGCGTCCAGGGCCCGTTCTCGCGCGCGTATTGTGGGGCCGGAAACGCGGCTGCCTGCTCGGCAGCGCTGCAGGAGTCGCTTGCAGAGACGGTCAGCGCCCTGACGGACGCATACGGTTCGGACCCCGCCGGCTGGCAGGTCGAGGAGGCCGCCGAGCAGATCCAGTTCTCGGCCGTCGGCCTGGCCGCCGTCGAGCCCATGCAGTGGCAGAACCGTCCGACCTTCCAGCAGGTCCTCGTCTTTGGCGGGAGCGGCAGCATCGCCTGTCCCCTGCAGCCGCAGGGCGATTGTGCCGACATCGCGCCCGGCATCTCGCGCCTGACCATCCGAAGCAATGGCGCCGGCGATCGTTCGTTGCTGTGGCGCGTCACCAAGGGACCGGCCATCGCCGTCACCGACTTCGGCAATCCGAGCGCCGACAGCGATCATGCGTTCTGCCTCTACGACGTCGACGCCACGCTGCTGAGCCAGGCAACGATCGAGGCTGGCGGCAACTGCGGCGGCAGGCCGTGCTGGCGGCCCTCGAGTCGAGGTTTTCGCTACGTCGATCGCAGCGGCGCCGCCGGCGGCATCACGCGGATGTCTCTGATCTCCGGCGAGGAGGGCACCTCGCGGCTTCAGATCGCGGGCGACGGCGCCGGCGTTGCCGCGCCGGCTCTGCCGCTTGCGCAGGAGCGACTCCCGCTGACGGCCCAGCTGCTCAATACGGAGGGCCGGTGCTGGCAATCGCGCTATCCGGACCTGCGTCGCAATCGCGACGGCGTGCTCAGCGCGGTCGACGATGCGGCATCGCCGGCGCCCTGAGGCGCGAAGAGGCCGCTCGGCGATGCGCCTGGTCACGTCGGCTGAGACCGCTTCCCGAACGGTTCAACGTGTTGTCACCCATTGCCCGGTAAGGCAGTATCGACTCATGCAAAACATCAAGGCTTCGTTCTCGGCGGCCTCCGCCGCGTTCCTCTTCCTCGCGTGCTTTGCTACCGCTTCCACCGCCGCCGTCTCGCCCGGCGACAAGATCGACAAGACCAACTCCGACAAGATCAAGGACCTGGTCTCGCCGGGCGTCAAATGGTGCGTCGACAACGGCATGGACATGGACATCATCGAGACGCGTCCGATTCCCATGCCGGAGGACTACAAGCAGGCCACCGAGAAGTACTCGGCGCAGGTCAAGCTCAACCAGAACAACATGCTCGACAACTGGGTGGCGGGTAAGCCGTTCCCCGTCATCGACCCGAGCGACCCGCAAGCTGCGCAGAAGATCATGTACAACTTCGAGCGCACCCACTACTTCACCGAGACCCTGGACCTCAATCTGACCGACGCCGACACCGGCGCGCTCTACATCGACGCCAACGGCAATCGTCACTACACCGTCGAGCGGCATTTCGTTCCGGAGTGGCTGCGCGTCTTTCGCTTCAATGGACGCATCAAGCATCCGCCCATCAACGTCGAGCCCAACAACGACCAGGTCTTCCAGAAAGCCGGCCTGTATCCGCTCATCGAGCCCTTCGACCTGAAGGGCGTCGGCGGCGTCTCGTTCCGATACCTCGACCAGACCAAGCACGACGACACGTGGCTGTATCTTCCGTTCGTGCGGCGTGTGCGACGCATGTCGACCACGCAGCGCAGCGATGCGCTCTTCGGCCAGGACATCGACGTCGACAGCTTCGGCGGCTATGCGGGGCAGATCCCGTGGTTCACCTGGAAGTTTCTGGGCGAGAAGCCGCTGCTCATGTCGCTGCACGGCCAGCGCCTTCCTCCCGAGCCGTGCAAGAAGGACGGCGGCATGACGTTCTGCGAGCCGTGGGAGCTGCGTCCGTCGGTGTACGTCGTCGAGGGCGCCAGCCGGTTCCCCGGCTACGCCTACTCGAAACGCGTCATCTATCTGGACAAGGAGTCGAACATCATCGGCTATTCCGATCTGTTCGACGCCAACGGCGAGCTCTGGAAGACCGTCATGATCAGCTTTCGCGTCGACAAGAAGCCCAACCCCAAGGTCAAGTACACCTACGACGAGGAGCGCATGTTCGCGTACGCGTACTCGGTCATCGACACCCAGCTGATGCACGGCACGCGCGTGGCCATTCCCGGCCTCGCCTTCCAGCACGAGCCCGGCTGGTACCTCGATCTGGGGCCCGACGCACCGACCAGCGTCGGCGAGGAATGGTTCTCGATCGCCGGCCTCGTCAACGCCGGCCGCTGATGCAAGGGACGTACGGTCAACTTCGGCCGGTCTGGGCCGTGACCGGCGCCGATCGCGTCGGGTTTCAGCTCGCCTCGTAGCGGACGCCGCGGCCGTGATAGCCGGCCGTGGCCACGCGGCGGCGGCCGCCGCCGGGCCACGTCGTCAGCATCACCTCGGTCTGCTCGCCGCCCGGCTCCATGCGGAGCCACGCCAAAGGAGCATCCTTGGTCGCACGCTCGCCGGCCGCCGCGATCTGCGCAAGGAAGCGCGCACGGCTGTCGTCGTCGAGATACTGGATGACGATCGAATGGTAGACGACGGTGGCCACGCCCGGCGTGGCGGTGGCGAGCTGGCGCGTGATCCAGTCTGCGCCGTTGGCTCGCTCGACGTTGACGGGCACGCGGCGCGCAAGCTCGATGGCGGCATCGACGAGCGCGAAACGTTCACGCTGATCGGGCCAGGCAAAGGAAAGCAGCGTCAGACGTCCCTGCTCGCTGGTGGGATCGACCGGATGCGGATCGCAGCCGGCGCGCTCGGCGACCGTTGCCGCGATCTCGAAAGGTGGCGTCGTCTCGATCCAGCAATCGCGCAGCACCACGGGTGACTGCGGATCTCCCCACGCTGCAGCTCCGGCGTCGTATCGAAAGCGGTCCCAGCGCAGATTGAGGCCGCCGCTGGCTCCCACCTCGAGACATCGAAGCGGCAGGCCCGTCTCGCGTGCGACGGTCAGGAAGCCGCAGATCAGCGCCGCCGACCGCGCAACCTCGTTGGTCTGGACGCCGATCGTGGCAACGATGCGGCGAAGCTCCGCGACGTGCTCGGTCGCGTGCTGCTGCATGGCGGGCCACGCAGCCGCGGCGTCGCCGTCTCCGCCAGCGGAAGGATAGTGCCGAGCCAGCTCGGGCGCCTGTCCCGCCAGCACGCGGCGATGGAAGGCGCCCATGAAACGCAGCGCCATCGCGCTGGCCGCGGGCTCGTGCGGATAGCCTTCCAGGATGCGTGCGCAGACGCCGTCACGCTCGACGTCGTCGGCGATCTTGTCGACGAGCTTCCCATAGAACGGCGAACCGAGATGGCGGCAGTACTGGGCCTGCAGCCGAAAGTAATTGGCGATGTCTTCCAGGGTGTGAGCTGGCGCTTCTGGCGATGCATCCATCACGGCAGGTGCGCGTCCTTTAACGCGCGACCGTCAGGCTGGCAAACCCGGCGCCGGCCGCGTCCATGATCGGGCGAGGAAGCCGACGCCGCCGCAGATCGCCGGCAGGCCCAGCATGGCGGAATCCGGACTGTTTTTCTGGCCGCGTGGGGGCACGACGGTGGATCGCCCGGCACGTAGTACCACGCGCGTATTTGTCCGATCTGGTCGGCACGTACCCGTGCTGTACGCTACGTTCAGTCTGACAAGGAGAACTCATGAACAAGAGAATCGCTTCTGCGCTGTCGTTCGGATTGCTATTCGGTCTGCTGGCGCCATCGCCGAGCAACGCCGATACCGAGGTCGTCACGACCAAGACCACGACCTACTCGGGCGTCGTATCGGAGATCAACCCGTCCTCTTCGACGATCATCCTGCGATCGGAATCGTCGCCGACGCCGGTCAGCTATACTTACACCAAGGAAACCACGTTCGTGGATGCTGCGGGCAACGTCGTGCCCTACGAGACGATCCGGAACGCACCGGTGCGCGTCGAGTACTCGTCCGAAGGCGGCCAGACCATCGTTCGGCGCGTGGTCCAGACCGGGCCGAGCGTGGTCGTGAACGTTCCGGCCGCACCGAACGTCGTGGTGGCACCAGCCGCTCCGAACGTCATGGTTGCGCCCGCCGCTCCCACGATTCGCGAGAAGACGACCACCCGCACCGAGACCGAGACCCGCTGACCGATCCTTCCACCGAAGGCTCCCACGGCACGTGACGCCATCGGGGCACCACGCAGCGATGGCACGGGCCGCGATCACCGGCACACGGGTAGACTGCGAAGCGCGTAGTTTTACGGTCTACCCGTCGCTCGTCTGCATCTGTAGCTTGCGGTCCATCGGCGCCAGTCCGGTTGCTCCCGCGGCGCGAGTCCGGTTGCTCCCGGACGTCCGTGGGAGAAGAGTCTCGGCAAGGCCGTAGGAACATGAAAGGCAAGACCAGCGCAGCGCAGCCGCAACGAAGAGAGCGGGCCACGGCCTTCCCCCGTCCTCCCAATGCCGTTCCTGCCGCAACCGGCACTCGTACGCAGAACCAAGCCGTCGAGCCGGCGGCGCTCGCAACGGACCTGGACAGCCTCCTCGTCAGCACCAAGATCGCGATGATCCTTCTGGATCTGCGACTCTGTATCCGCCGCTTCACACCTGCCGCAACGTCGCTGTTCAGCCTGCTGCCGAGTGACATCGGGCGCTCCATCAGCGATCTGTCGCAGAAGTTCAGCGATCCGACGTTCCTTTCCGACGTCGTGGCGGTCCTGGAAGGCCGCGGGCCGTCCAAGACCGAAGTCCAGACCCGCGAGGGCTGCTGGTACCTGCGGCAGACGCTGCCGTACATGTCCGCCAGCGGAGTCATCGAAGGCGCGGTCGTCACGTTCTCGGACGTAGCAGCCGAAGCGATCCAGGAAGCGCGGCTGTATGCCGAGTCGATCGTCAACACCGTGCGCGAGCCGCTGGTCGTGCTCGACGCCGAGCTGTGCATCCACTCCGTCAACCAGGCGTTCTCGACGATGTTCGGCGTCTCCAGCCAGGAAGCGCTCGGCCGTCCCCTGCGCGACGTGGGTGGCGGCGCATGGAACGACGCAGGGCTGGCGCCTCTGCTTCGCAGCGTGCTTGCCGAGGACAACTCGCTCGAAGACCTCGAGGTCCATCACGACTCGGCCACCGAGGGCCGCCGAACGCTTCTGCTGAACGCGCGCACGCTGCGGCGCGGTGATGACAGGCCCAACCTGATCCTGGTTGCCGTCGACGACGTGACCGAGCGCCGGCGCATCCAGACCCTGCTTCGCGACACCGAAGCGCGCAGCCGCGAGCAGGAAGCCGTCCGGCAGCGACAGCTCGAGCTTTCCAACGCATTCCGAGTCAGCACGGTGGGGGAGCTGGCAGCGGGACTGGCACACGAGCTCAACCAGCCGCTGGCGTCCATCTCCAACGTCGTCGAGGCATGCACGCACTATGTCCGTGCCGGCACGGCCGAACCCGCCAAGCTGCTGGCGCTGCTGGCCGACGCCGCCGAGCAGTCGGTGCGGGCGGCCGGCATCGTGGCCCACCTGCGAAGCTTCGTGTCGAAGGGCGAGCCCCAGCTCGAACCGATCGATTTGCGCGACGTCGTCGCCAATATACCGCATCTCCTGAAGCGCGAGCTCGATCGCAGCGGCGTGGTGCTGCGCATGGCCCTGCCGCCGACACCGCTGCGCGTTCACGCCGATGCGATCCAGATCGAGCAGGTCATCGTCAACCTGATCCAGAACGCGATGGACAGCATCCAGGAAGCCGCCGGCGCCGAGTCGCTCATCGAGCTGAGCGCCACGTCGGCCGATGGCATGGGGCAGGTCGCCGTCCGCGATACCGGCACTGGAGTCGCCGAGGACGCGGCCAAACGGATGTTCGAGGCGTTCTATACGACCAAGTCGGACGGCCTCGGGATGGGCCTGGCGATCAGCCGCACCATTTTGGAGGCGCATCGCGGTCGAATCTGGATCGGGGCGCCGCAGGATGGCGGGCGCGGAGCCGTCGTCCGCTTCGCGATTCCGTTGCACGGTTCGCGGCGGCGCAAGGAACGTGTGCTGTGAGCGCCGCCCGGCCGACTGTCTTCGTAGTCGACGACGACGATGCCGTCCGCCGCTCGCTGGCCGAGCTGCTGACGTCGGTGGAATTGCAGGTCGAGACATTCGCCTCCAGCAGCGAGTTCCTTGAGTCCTGGCGGCCGGAGCGGCCGGGCTGCCTGATTCTGGACCTGCGTCTGGCCGAGGGCAGTGGTCTGGATCTCCAGGACGAGCTTCGCAGTCGCCGCGTCCACATTCCCATCATCGTGCTGACCGGCCATGGCGACGTCCCGAACTCGGTGCGCGCGCTGAAGGCCGGAGCATTCGATTTCCTGCAGAAGCCGCCTCCGCCTGCAGTCCTGCTCGAGCGCGTTCGTGCGGCGATCGAGTCGGATGGGCACGCCCGCGCAGCCGGCTGCGAACGTGCCGATGGATTGCAAAGACTGTCATCCTTGACGCCGCGCGAACGTGACGTGATGTCGCTGCTGGTGGCGGGCGAGACCTCCAAGGAAGTCGCGTTCCAGCTCGGCATCAGCGTCCGCACGGTCGAAGGCCATCGCCGGCGGGTGCTGTCCAAGCTCGGCGTGACTTCGGCGGCGCAGCTCGTGCGCATCGTGATGGTCGCGCGCGGCTCCGACGGCGACTCCTGACGGACGCTACGCGCCGCCGCGCGCTGCCCGCCGCTGAAGGGGCGACCCCAGATCGAACTTCGATCCATGACGGCGGCCCTGACCTCGGGATGCGCAGCATCGCTGCGGCCGGCAGGATCGAGCGTCTCCGCACGTAGAACCACGCGCGCGGTCTCACCCGCGTAGTTTTCCGAGCTTACCGCATCAGGCTTCGGGGAGTAGGAATGGACATGGCCGCTCGCGGACCCTTCCGGTCCTCGAATGCGGTCACGAGAGGGAATCGTCATGTTGAACTATGCGGTCACGTTCTTCGTCATCGCCCTGATCGCTTCGGCCCTCGGCTTCGGCGGTGTGGCGGGTTTGTCGGCACAGATCGGCTGGTTCTTCGCCGTGGTCGCGCTCGTCTTCCTGGTGGTGGCGATGGTGACCGGACGCGGCAATTTCCCGCGCTTATGATCCACGTCCCGTCCCCTCCGGCGCAGGTCGGCACGGCAAGGAGCAGCTCATGACATCTTCGACGAATGCGATGTGGCGGCGGTGTATCGGCACACATGCGGCGGCGGTGGTCGCCACGCTGGTGCTGATCGGTGCGGCCCATGCCGTTTCGACGCCCAGCGATGCCTGGATCACGACCAAGGTGAAGCTGTCGTTGAGCACGGCCGAAGCGGTCAGCGCCATCGACGTCGACGTGGACACGGTCGCACGCCAGGTCACGCTGCACGGCACCGTACGCACTCACGCCGAGAAGGCCGCCGCCGAGGCCGTTGCCAGGAAAGTGGCGGGTGTCGAAAGCGTGCGCAACCTGCTGCAGGTCGTTACCGCCGCAAGGGAAGATGCCGTAGCCGCCAGGGACGAGGAGACGCAGAAGGTGGTCGTCGCCGCGCTTGCGGCCGAGCCATCGCTTCTCGGGAGCAGCGTCAAAGTGCAGTCGGTCAACCGGGGCGTGGTTCTGCTCGGAGGCAAGGCGGACAGTCTGAGCGACCATCTGACGGCGGTCCAGCTCACTCGCGACGTACCCGGCGTGCGCCGCGTGGCCAGTGAAATCCAGAGTGCCGAAGCTTTGGCGGATGCGGGCTTGTGGAAGGAGGCGAACATTGCTGTGGGCGGGCGCTCGGCGCAGAGCGCCAGTGGCGCTACCAGGGACCTGTACACCACCTCGCTGGTGAAGATGCGGCTGCTCGCCGATCCGCACACACCCGCCATGGAGATCAACGTCGATACGCGCAACGGCACGGTCACGCTGTTCGGCATCGTCTCCACCGACGAGGGCAGACGCCAGGCCGAGGCGCAGGCCAGGACGGTCGGCGGCGTGTTCGCGGTCGAGAATCAGCTGCAGGTCGTCGCCAGCGGCAAGCAGACGGCCACCGAAGTGAAGGACGATGCGATGGCGGTCGCCGTCAAGAAGAACCTCACGCAGCACACCGACCTGGCCGGCGTCGGCATCGAGGTCAAGAACTGCGTCGTGCGCCTTACCGGTGCCGTGCCATCGGGCATAGAGCGGGTCGAGGCGATGCAGATCGCTCGCGCCACTGCCGGCGTCTGCTCGGTGCACGACGCGCTCACCATTCAGTAGAACGCTGCACCACGACCGAGCCGGCGCCGCCGGCTCGGGAACGCCGCAGCCACTGGGCGACTGGCCACACGCGCGCGGCCGTCGGCGTCACCGCCTCCCACGGCCTTCTCGCAGCAGCTGCTATAGAACTTCTCGGCACGGGGCCACGACGCCACATCAACGGAGCCGCAAGGCGAAGGAGACAGATCGATGAACTGGGATCAGATCGAGGGAAAATGGAAAGAGCTCGCCGGCGGCGTCAAGGAACACTGGGGCAAGCTGACCGATGACGAGCTCATCGAGATCGGCGGCAAACGCGACAAACTCGCCGGAATCATCCAGAGCAAGTACGGCCTGGCCAAGGAAGCAGCCGAGGAACAGATCGCCAGCTTCCAGCGGCATCTCGACACCTTGAAACGCTGATCGATCCCGCCGCCGGCGCACGCACTCCGTGCGCCGGCGTCACGATGCCGCCGCGAGCTTGCCGCGTGCTCGCCCTCCATGCAGTCCGTGAACTCGCCTCGCCCCAGATTGAAGCGTCCCTGAGCGAACGCTGTCTCGGTTCAAGACACCCATTTGCGCCAAACGCGACGGCTCAGCCGCTCAAAACCGTGTGAACTTCACGACTTGCGATCCACCGCGACAACGGCCCGACCTTTGCTTTCTGGACGTCAGTATCAACGTCAGCCCAGGAGCCATGATGAGACTCAGCGCATACGCACTCGCCCCTACTTTCGACTCTCCCGAAATCGCACGGGAACCCGAAGGACGTCTCATGCTGGCAGTCCTCGAAGACGCTCTGATCTGCTTTCAGCGCGGATTGAACTCCGACGTTGCCGACCATCGCCGCCTCTTCAGCTCGGTCAACCGCTGGGTTGCCAGCCGTGAGAGCGAGGATCTGTTCTCCTTCGAGAACATCTGCACCACGCTGCACCTGGACCCGCAATACATCCGCGCCGGCCTTCGTGAGCTCAAGCTGCAGGCGCGCATGAGCGGTATGGCCGCCAAGCATCGCAAGGTTCGCCGCGAGCGCGCGCGCCGGCCCACCGTCAACTAGTCCCGACCGATCGTAGCGCCGCCCGTGCGCCGCACGGGCGACCGACCCCCTGACCATCGATCCATCGATCATCCCCGGCTCCGCGAAGCGTCGCGGACCCGCGCACGGCCCGGCCAGCATGTGAGACGGTTCAGCCGCCGAGGGCGCGGCGAGCCCGCTCGACGTCGGCGATGCGAGGCTCGGAGCGTAACGCGTTCAACACTACCGCCAGCGTGGCCTGCGCCTGCGCCTGGAGTGAACTCCCGGCGGTCAAAACGGCAAGGTCGGTCGCGGCGCGCAGCTCCCAGAGCCGGGCTCCCTGTTGCCGTGCGCAGTCCAGTGCCTGCCCGAGCAGGGCTGCGGCTTCCTCGATCGCTTGCGAAGAGCCGCTGGCGCGCGCCTGCGCGGCGGCGATCGCCGCCTCGGCGCGCCACAGCTCGGCATCGACCCAGTGCTCGCCGCGCTCGGCACCCGAAAGCCTGCCTTCGCGCATGAGCGTGGCGGCCAGGTCGAGGTCGCCGAGGGCCACGGCGCGATGGGAGAGTCCGGCGAAGATGGCGGTATCGTAGAGACGCTCGCCGCTCTGCCTGCGCACGGCCATCGCATCGCGCACCTTGCGAATGGAATCACGGTCGGGTCGGCGATCCAGCTCGAGCGCGCCTTCGAACATCGCCATGACGCTGCCGAAGCTCGGGTACCGGAACCGCTCCTGAAGCGCACGCGCTTCGGCGACACCTTGCGCAAAAGACTCGTGATCGCCCTCCCACCACCAGCTCATCGCCGCCGCGCCGATGGCAGCGGCCAGATCGATGCCGCCGCCCAGCTCGCGCGCCCGCTCGATGGAACGCATGCGCGAGGCACGGCCGCGTCCGATCTCTCCCATCATCAGGAGCACGGCACCGAGCTGGGCGTGCGCGGTCACGCGCGGATCGACCGCACCGGGCACCGGCGGCTCGCCGTCGAGCTCGAGCGATCGCTCGAGCATGCTGCGCGCGGCGCCGAGCTCGCCCTTGCTGATCAATGAGCTGGCGTGGATCGCGTAGACCTGGGCGCACATGCCGGGCGCATGCTGCTCGGCCACCGTCACGGCTGCGGCCGACACCTTGGTGGCCGCCGCCAGCTCTCCCATGAACAGCAGGCTTCCGGATATCCCGAGCATCGAGCGTACGGCGCCCGAGTGATCGCCGCTCTCCTCGAAGGCGGCCTGCGCGCGCGCATGAGCCTGACGGACTTCGGGATGGGAAAAGCCCAGGCAACCGGTGGCCAGATGTCCCAGCATCTGCGCAAGGCGCGCCTCGGTCTGCCAGCGCTCGGCGCCGACGGGAAGCTTGTCGAGGAGCGACAATGCCTTTCGAACCAGATCCGCGGCTTCGCGATGCGCGTTGCGACGGATGAGATTGAATGCGGCCATCTCGTAGTACGGCACTGCACGATCAGGCCGGGCGGCGGCGTGAAAGTGCATCGCGAGCGTGCCGGCCGCTTCCAGCGACCCTCCGCTGGTGCTTTCCAGATGCTCGGCGAGACGTTCGTGCAGGAGCCGGCGACGCGCGGGCAGGAGCCGCTGGTACAGGCACGTCAGATGGACGGCGTGCGAGAAGTGATAGCGCACGGCCTCGTCCTGGCCGCGCGAGGCCAGAACCAGGAAAGGGCTGTTGCCGAGAAGCTCTCGCACGATCCGCGCGGCAGCGTCCGGATCGGTCGCGCCGATGTGGGCGAGCGTCTCGGGCGTGAACGGCGAGTCGCAGACACTGGCGGTCTCCAGGAGATCGACATGGTCGGCAGGAAGCTCGGTCAGGCGGCGTTCGATGAGTCCGAGCACTTCGGCGGGAATGTCGGGGTCGGCCTCCTCTTCCTGGCGGCGGTGTAGAATTCCTTCGAGCTCGCGCGAGACGAGCTCGAGCATCAACGGGTTGCCGCTGGACCAGCGCTCGACGTAACCGCACCAGCGCTGCCCGGTGTCGCGGTCGAACCTGCGCGCCAGATAGTCGCGCTGGTCCTCGCCGGTCAGCGGCGAGACTTCGAGGGTTTCGACGACGCCGCCGCGGCGCAGGTCCAGGAAGCGCCGCACGGCCGCGCCGATGGAGGGATCGGCCCGGCGGCAGGTGGCGATCAGGAGCAGCGGCACGCGCCGGCCGCGCGCCGCCAGGAACTCGAGCAGATCGAGCGTGGCCTGGTCGGCCCAGTGCACGTCCTCGAAGATCGCGACCAGCGGAATCTCGGTCGCGATCGCCTCCAGCAGCGCCGAGCCTTCGCGCATCATGACGAACGGCGTGGCGTGCAAGGGCGCGGTCCAGTACTGCGGGTCCAGTGCAGACAGCAACGAGGTCCACGCCGGAGCGATTTTCTGCACCAATGGTCCGAGAGGACGGGGCGAGGCGCGCAGCACGGCATCGAGCAGCTCGATCACCGGCATGTAGGCCTCGGAGTCGAAGTTTCGACGGCATGCACCCTGTGCGAGCACGAAGGGAACGGTGCTGGCTGTGACCTCGCGCAGCATCTCGCCGACCAGGGAGGTCTTTCCCATGCCGGCATCGCCCGAGACGATGACGAAACGGCGCCGTCCGCGCATCGCGTCCTGGAACCATGAGCGGAGCCGTCCCAGCTCGGAGCGGCGGCCTACGAAGAGGTGCCCTTCCGGGTGTGTCTGAGGCCGTTCGGCCAGTGCGGCGATGAAGCGGAAACCCCGGCCATGGACCGTCTCGATGAAGGCGGGCTTGTCACGCGAGTCGCCGAACGCTTTTCGCAGCTCGCTGATCGAATCCCGCACCACGCCATCGACGATGTGTGAGCCCGCCCAGACCTGCTGCTGAAGCTCGAACTTGGAAACCACCGCGCCGGCCCGCTCGACGAGGCAGACCAGCACCTCGTAGGTTCGCGGACGCAGCCGGACCACCTCGCCGTCTCGTAGCAGCAAGCGCTTGTCCTGGTCGAGACAGTAGGGTGGAAAGAGGAACGACTCGGTCATGGGCACGGACGCAGCCTTCTGGGAGTGACTTCTTCAAGCCCGACGGACCTGATGCAAGGCACATGCAGGTGGTGCGGCCCTGACATTTCGGTCATCAAAATCGCGTCGACGAATCTGGTGTCGAGACGAGTCTGGTTGGTCGCTGGCCGAAGGTGCAGCCCGCTAGCGCGTTCGATCTCGCCGTAGGCTCGATGTCCAGATCACGGCGCTGCGGGCGCCGGACATGCGTGCAGCATTCTGCTGATCTCCACCGCCGGTCCCGAGCTCGCACCCTGCAGCATCGCCGGCGGGACCTTGCGCACGACCCTGCACGCGCGGTCCTTTTCTCCCAGCGCATCTGAGAGACGCGCCGACTGGTAGTGTGCTTCGAGCCAGCCCGCGCGGTTCTGCGCCGAATCGACGATCTCGTCCCAGAGCGCACGCGCGACGCTCTGGTTGCCCTGCGCTTCCAGGATGCGCGCGGCGCCTGCGCGTGCCGACACCTCGTCGGGCGCCTCTTCGAGAACGCTGCGGTAGAGCGCGAGCGCCTTGTCGCGGTTGCCGGCGTTGTCGTGGAGCGAAGCCGCGGTCGAGCGCATGCGCTGGCGCATCGCAGGCGTCAGCGCTTCCTGCGCCTGGGGCGATGCAAGCGCGGCCTCGGTGAGCAGCAGGCAGGCGCGACGTCCGGCGTTGGCGTCCTCGACGTTGCCCTTGGCCTGCTCTCTTGCCGTCAGCACGAGCAGCCGCGATGCCAGATCATCCAGATACGCAGGCTCGAGCTTTGCGACCTCGGGACGCGCCGCCTCGTTTGCAGCCAGCTGCAGGCGAGCCAGCCGCGAGGCGGCGGCAAGTCGCAGGCGTACGATCTGCAGGCGCTGCTCGATCAGCTTCGGATACTTCTCTTCGAAACCTTCCAGGTACGCGAGCGCCTGCTCCCACCGCGGCGGCTGCTCGGTGGCTTCCATGTACGCGCTCATGAGCGCGGCGCGGCCATTGATGTCCTGCACCGTCGTTTCGCCGATGGCGGAAGCGTCGATCTTCCTGGCCTTCTCGTGGAACGTGGCCAGCGCGTCGATCGCCTTCTTGCGAAGAGCGATGTCGGGCGGCGCGTCCCCCTGCATCTGTTCGAGCTGCTTGACGTACGACTGCGCGGTGGCGAAGGCGGCGCGGTACTCGAACGTCGCGTCGCCGCGCACCTTGGCGTAGCTGGCGATGGCCTCGTTCCAGCGTTCCTGGCGCTGGCGCATCTCGCCGAGGCGGAAGTGCGCCTCGCTGACCGCCTTGTGATCGGGGAAGGCGGTGACGAATTCGGTGATGGCCTTTTCGTAGCGCTGCTCGCGGCCGGAAGCGTCCGTTTTGGATGAGTCGCCTTGGGCGACGGTCGTCGCCGTGGCATCGCCGGTCTTGGCAGCTGCGACCTTGGCATCGCCCTGCGCCGCCTTGGCGCCGGTCTTCGCATCCGCTTGCGCAGTCTCGGCGGCGCTGGCGTTGAAGATGGCCTCCTCGGCCTTGAAGCGAAGATAGGCGGCGTCATCGCGGAAATAGGCCTTGCCCTTGTCGGCCAGCGCAAGATCGAAGGCCGCGACGGCGCCTTCGCGGTCGTTGATGCGAAACTTCGAGAGGCCCAGCAGGTAGGCAGCTTCGCCGGCGTGGTCCTTCGTCTTCGCGTCGGTCGATGCGAGGTCCTGCTCCAGGCGCGGGATCGCGTCCTTGAACTTGCCGTCGGCCACCATCTTCCTGGTGATGTCCCAATCCGAGGGCGGCGGGGGCGGCGGCGGCGGCTCCGCGACGGGCTTGGCGCTGCTTCCCCAGACGCCGGGATTGTTCAGGCCCATCTTGAGGATCTGGCCGGCGCGCCCCGACAGCGGTCCGCCGGCGGCCTGCACGCTGGCGAGCAGCGCGCCGGCCTCGCTGCGATAGGCATCGCGGTTGGCCGGTCGCGATGCTGCCGCCATCGCCAGCGCGCGAGCGCGGGCGATCCTGGCGCGGGGCTGATCGCTGGCAGTGGCGTTGTCGAGCGCGTCCCTGGAGACCTTGAGCGCGCCGTCGACATTGCCGAGCTTCAGGTACGCTTCGGCCAGCGCGAGCTGCGCCTTGCGCTTGCGCTCGGGCGGAGCGGACGGCGCTTCCAGGATGAACTCGAAGTCGGCGGCGGCCCAGTCGGCGTGATCGCTTTCGAGATAGGTCAGGCCGCGGCCCAGGCGGCTCTCGAAGATGATGGGATTGGTGCCGGTGCCGGTGGCGAACTCGCCAAAGCCGGCGGCGGCCTCGTCCAGAAGCTCCGTGCGCTTCTTGCCGCTGAAGGCCTGCGCGCCCCAGTAGCGGAGCCAGTTCAGGTAGTAGAGCGCCTGCGCGGCCTGCGCCTGGTGCTCCTTCCACTGCGGCGTCTCGAAGAGCGCGTCCATGTCGCCGTCGGAGGCGATGACCTGCTTGCTCATCGAATCGAGCGCGTTGCGGTGCGAGTCGTAGATGCGCTGGAGCGGGCCGGCCAGGCTCTCGTACTGGTTCGCGCTCGGCGCGGAGTTCGACTCGAGCAGCGCCAGCGCCTGCTTGCCGAGCTGCTCGACGCTCTGCGCGCGCGCCGGCAACGGCGCCGCCAGCACCAGCAGCAACAGGCATAAGGGGACAGTCCCCTTATACCGGCGAAGCGTTAAGGGGACTGTCCCCTTAAGATGGTCGTTCATTTCAGTTTTCCGAGGAAGGCGGCCATTTCCACCTGCCAGCGCGAGCCGAAGGTCAGGATCATGACCTGGCGCAGCAGCGATTTCTCTTCGCCGAGCGCGACGATCTCGCCGTCGCCGGCCTTTGCGATCTGCCGGTAGGTTCCCGAGACCTCCTTGTAGAACTCGGGCATCGGCGAGGGCTTGTAGGGCTCGCCGGGATGGAAGTGCGCCCACAGCTTGCGCGAGTACTCGTCGTGAAGACGTGCGCTGACGTCGATGGCGCCCACCGCGCCGTTGGTCTTCTTGAATTCGGCCACCAGCGACAGCAGCGCCGGCATCGACTCCGGATGCGGCGGCGAGCTCCCGATCAGGATGATGAAACGGCGCGCCGTCTTGCGCCAGGTAAGATCGTCGAGCGCGGCCTCGAAGGCCTGCTGCACCGCTTCGTGGTAGTCGCCTCCCCCGCTCGAATGAAGCTGGCTGACGAACTTCTGCACCTTGTCGGTGTGGAAGCTGAAGTCGACCCATTTGGTAAGGTACTCGTCCTTCTTGTCGCGATATGCGACCACTGCCACGCGGCTTGCCGGAACCATGCGCTGCAGCTCGCCGATGAACTGCTGCATTTCGGTCTTCACGTTGTCGAGCACCGACTCCATGCTGTCGGTGGTGTCGACGAGGATGGCCAGGTCGATGCCGACCTTGCGAAGGCCGCCGAGCACGTCACCGAAGCCGCCGCCCGGTCCCGGCGCGCCGCCGGCGAGACCGGAGCCGCCGATCGAGAGCGGCACGTTCTCCAGAGTGCCGGGCGTGCTGCCGATGGTTGGGCCGATGCCGCCGATGCGCGGCATCTCCACCGACTGCACCCGCGCCGCGGGAGCCGGTCCGGGCGTGGGAGAGGATGCGACCGACGGGCCTGCCACCGAGCTGGCCGAGCGCGACGGCACGTTTTGCGGCCGCAGCTCGCCGGCAAGATCGCGCAGCGAAGGCATTCCCTCTTCGAGCTCGGATTCGGCGGTGTCGGGCGCGGGCTGGCGGATCTCGACGTTGATGCGCTGGACCTGCTGCACCACGGCCACGCCGATGGTGCCGAGGACCACGAGCAGGCCGACGTGGATGGCGGCCGAAAGCAGGAATGCGGTGCCGGTGCGCGCGACCGGGAACGCGTCCTTCAGTGGATCGTCGTCGCCGGGCTTGCGCGGCTGCGGCTGGCGCTCTGGGGTTTGCGGCGAGGCCACGGTCTATTGAGCTGCGCGCCCCCGTTCCGCTGCGATCGCCACCTGTGTGGCGCCGGCGCGCTGCGCAGCGGCAAGGATGCGCACCGCATCGCCGAGCAGTACCTCGCGATCGCCCTGCAGCACCACCGGCATGTCGCCGCGCGTGGCGATCAGGTCGCGCAGCGTGCCTTCGAGCGTCTCGAGCGTCACCAGGGTGTCGTTGACGTAGATCTCGGCCATCGGCGTCACCGTCACCGTGATCTCGCGCGGGGCGCTCGTGGTGTTGTCGACCTCGGGCAGCATCACCTTGGCACCGGTATCGACCATGGCCACGCTGGTGACCATGAAGATGATCAGCAGCACCAGGAAGATGTCGGTCAGTGGCGTGATGTTGATCTCGGCCATGACGTGGCCGCGTCCCTTGTCGGGCAGCTTGCTAAATGCCATGCACGCCTCCGGCGCTGGCGCGCTGGATGCGCATCGCGCCCACCACTCGCGAGGTGGCGACCACCAGCGACGACTCGATGCGGTCGAGGCGGACCTGGAAGTAGTTGTAGAAAATCAGCGCGATGATCGCGACGCCCAGGCCCAGCGCCGTTGCCACCAGGGCCTCGGAGATGCCGCCGGCCACGACGGCAAAGCCGCCGCTGCCCATGATGGCCATGCTGTGGAAGGCCTTGATGATGCCGACGACGGTTCCGAACAGGCCGATGAAAGGAGCGCTCGATGCCACGGTGCCCAGGATCCAAAGGGGACGCTTGAGCTGCTCGACTTCTTCGAAGCGGCGCTCGGCGGCAACGTCCTCGACCTCGTCCAGGCTGAGCACCTCGCTCTGGCGGACCACTTCGCCGAGCACGCGGCCGGGCGGGCTCTGCTTTTCCTTCTCGACGTGCGCCAGGGCGGAGGCGCGATCACCGCTGGTCAGGTCGGCATAGACCGCGCGCGTCAGATTGGCGGTCTTGCCGACCACGCCGCCCATCGCCCAGAGCCGCTCGGCGATGATGGTGACGTTGAGGATCGACATGATCACCAGCGGATAGGTGGCGATCCAGCCCTGCTGGAACATCTCCCAGAGACTGAGATCGGTGGTTGCGGCGGCGGTTGCTGCGGTGGCGGCTGCGGTTGGATCCACGTCTTGTCGGCTCCTGCAGAGATTGCGGTGATGGATACGGTCCGGTCCACTATATGCCGGCAGAGCGGGGAGAGAAGTCGAAACACCCCGATCGGGTTTTCGTTTCCGCATCGGGCTGAGTTGACCTAATGCACGTTGAAGCACGGTCCAGAAATTGCCGTGCGGTTTGCAGCGTGTTAGAGCCGCTTCGACTTGGCCAACCAACTCTTCGCACGCAAGACGGTGGAGCAGCTCCACGCCGAGCTGGCGGCGGCCGACAGGCTGCACCGCGTCCTCGGTCCCGTTGCCCTGACCGCTCTTGGCGTCGGAGCCATCATCGGGGCGGGAATCTTCGTCCTGGCCGGTCTAGGCGCCCGCGACTATGCGGGGCCATCCCTGATGCTCTCGTTCGTGCTGGCCGGGATCGGCTGCGGCCTTGCCGGACTGTGCTACGCCGAGTTCGCGGCGATGATTCCCGTGGCCGGCAGCGCCTACACCTACGCGTATGCGACTCTCGGCGAGCTGCTGGCGTGGATCATCGGGTGGGATCTGATCCTGGAGTACGCCGTGGCCTCGTGCGCCGTCGCGCACGGATGGTCGCACTACTTCCAGGCCTTCCTGTCGCTTTACGACATCCATCTTCCGCCCTCGCTGGCCATCGACCCGTTCAGTGCATCCCCGGAGGTCATCGCAGGGGCGTATCACGTCTTCGGCATCCCCATCGTGATGGACCTGTCAGCAGCGGTCATCGTGCTGATCCTGACCGGCATCCTGGTGGTGGGCATTCGCGAGAGCGCCGGCGTCAACGCGGCGATCGTCCTGCTCAAGCTCGGCATCGTGCTGTTCGTGATCTTTGCCGGGATGCCGCACGTGGACACGCGCAACTGGGAGCCGTTCTTCCCCAACGGCTTCGAGGGCACGCTGCGCGGCGCGGCCTACATCTTCTTCGCGTACATCGGCTTCGACTCGATCAGCACGCACGCCGAAGAGGCGAAAAACCCCGAGCGCGACGTGCCCATCGCCCTGCTCGGTTCCCTCGGCTTGTGCACGATCCTGTACATCGCCGTGGCCGCGGTGCTGACGGGGATGGTGCCGACGCCCGAGATCAACATCGACGCGCCCATCGCCGACGCCTTCGCGCGCAACGGGCTGCCGGTGGCCACGTTCATCATCTCGCTCGGTGCCGTTGCCGGGATCACCAGCGTGCTGCTGGTGATGATGCTCAGCCAGGCGCGCGTGCTGCTGGCGATGGCGCGCGACGGCCTGCTGCCACGCAGCTTCTTTGCCGCCATCCATCCGCGCTTCATGACGCCGCACTACTCGACGATCCTGACCGGCGTGCTGGTGGCGGCGGTGGCCGCGCTGCTGCCGCTGGAGGTGCTGGCCGAGATGGTCAACATCGGAACGCTGTTCGCGTTCGTCATCGTGTGCGCGGCGGTTCTGATCATGCGCCGCACGCGGCCCGAAGTGCGACGCCCCTTCCGCACGCCGCTGGTGCCGCTGGTGCCGATCCTCGGCATCCTGGCCAACCTCGCCCTGATGTTCTCGCTCGGCTGGCACAACTGGCTGCGCCTCATCGTCTGGCTGGCCATCGGCATTGGCGTGTATTGTTTTTATGGACGGAAGCATAGCGCACTACGGAATTCGTAAACGACGGCCGCTAGCGGTCCGCCCGTTGGTCTAGGCCATCCGCTGGAGTTCCCTCGGTCTCGTGGACACCTAACCGCTATGGTCTCAAGAGTTCACGATGCCCAGACCCAACCCGCAGTATGCAGCCGAACTGCGTGACCGGTTAGTCGAGCTGGTTCGCAGCGGCCGATCCCCTGAACAACTTGCTGAATAGTTCGAACCCCTGCGGCGACGATTCGCAACTGGGCGTCGCCCACCGACCCCATCGACAGCCTGATCAGCCGCAGGAGGTCAGCCGAGTACGATCACTGACGCGCCCTTTTGTCCGCCATCACTGCCGTCACGTCGTTTTGTACACACATGGACGCTCGGAGGCTGTTGTCGCTGAACCCGGCAACAGCGACGCCGGGACCTTGCGGCCGCGCCGACGTGTGAATTCGATCACGTTGGATCGCGACCGCTGCAAAAGGCTTGTGTTAGGCCTGCCTGTCTAGCAGAGGAAGCAGAATACGACGTCAATGCATGATCAGCCGCGCGGCTGCACGTTCGTGCGCGTGCGAGCATTCTGCATCGACAGGTTGACCGCAGGATGCATAGCACAGGAAGTATTCTTTGCAGCTCATCGTCCTGTCGGGACATGGCCATTGGGGCCATGCGTTATGAACGAACTACCGTCCTAGCCCGGAAAATTCATGAACGCACCGGTAGGTAGAAAGAGAAAAGCCTCTCGGACTGGTAGAACGGCTTTACCACAAGCGAATCCAACCAACCCGAAAAGGCTTTTCTATGACCGACCCTACTCGACAGCGTGTCCTGTTTCCAGACCTGCTCAGCAAGCCTCTGCACATCGCCTTCGATGATCCGGCCCAGAGTTCGGAGGGCGGGTCGGTTCTGCTGGCGGCAGTGGATCGGCGGCTAGGTCTGACCTCGGCGATGGCGGGCTGCCTGCGTGACAGGCGCCGCGAAGGCAGCATCGCACATAGCTACGCCCAAATGCTGACCCAGCGCGTCTATGGCATCGCGCTCGGCTACGAGGACGCCAACGACGCCGATCGGCTGCGCGGTGACGTGATGATGCGCCTGATGGTGGCCGGAGACTCCGCCGGCAAGGACCTAGCTTCGCAGCCGTCGCTGTCGCGATTCGAGAATGCCGTGACCAACGTGGGCCTGTACGGGATGGGCACGGCGATGGCTGGCAAAGTCTTTGACTTCCACCGCAAGCGGCTGGGCAGGCGAGTCCGGCAGATCACCATCGACATGGACCCAACCGATACGCCAAACCACGGCGAGCAGCAGGAACTCAGCTTCTACAACGGGCACTACGACAACTACTGCTACCTGCCCATGCTCTGCTTCGTCAGCTTCGAGGATGAGCCGGACCAGTATCTGTTCGGCGCCGTGCTGCGACCGGGCAATGCCTCAGCCAAGGTGGGTGCGCTGGCGATCCTGCGCCGGACGCTGGCGATGGTGCGCGAGCGTTTTCCGAAGGCCCGTGTGCTCGTGCGGCTCGACGGCGGCTTTGCCTGCCCTGAACTCTTCGATTTTCTCGACGAGCAAAAGAGACTGGTCTACGTCGTCGCAATGGGCAAAAACGCCGTGCTGGAGCGCCGTATCAAGCGTCCGATGGGTACGGCGCGGCGCCTATCGCGCCAAAGCGGCACGAGCCAGGCTCTGTTCGGCGAGACGCTCTACGCGGCCAAGTCATGGAAAGACTGCAAGCGACGCATCGTCTACAAGGCCGAGGTCGTCCGCCTCGTCGGACGCGACCCGCGCGATAACGCTCGCTTCCTCGTAACCAACCTGCGCTCCAGAGCCGAGCGCGTCTTTGAGACGTACCGGATGCGCGGCGAGTGCGAGAACCGAATCAAAGAACTGCTGCACGGACTGCGCCTGGACCGGACGAGTTGCTCGAAGTTTCGAGCCAACCAGTTGCGTGTGCTGATGACGGCCGCGGCATATGTGCTGATGCAGACGATGCGATGTCCGCTCGCAAAGACTTCGCTGGCGCGCAAGCAGGTGGACTCGCTGCGCCTGATGCTGCTCAAGATCGGCGCACGCGTGGTCGCATCAGCACGCCGCACGGTTGTCCACTTGGCCGGCAACCACGCCTGGTACCAAGAGTGGCTGACGGCAGCACGCATTTGGGGTGCCGTACCAGCGTAAGCTCCGGCACCGACTTCCAAACAGCCGAAACGACATTCACCCGCGCGAAGAACGGAGACGTGCGCGCGCCGAGCGCTGCCAAACCACGGCGCGCTGATAGGCAGCCCCGATTCGCCACGAAAACGGCTCGGCATTGCCCGACGATGCCGGTCTCGGCCCTGTCAGACCGCGCCGGATGGCCCGGACGGTCGGACTCGTGAATAGTGCGGGCTAGGGTGGTTGGAGGCGGCCCATGATAGGCAGAAAACGTCTTGCAATTCTCAGCATGCTCCTTGCTATCACATCACCGTGCTACGCAGGTACGTGCTACATCGATGGCGAGGACTACGCGAGCAGCCAGATCGCGCCTGTCGAAACTGACGATAACCCGACACTGAATGGCGGGTTGTGTGGTCATACGATCTACGGGACCGGCACCGGAGGGTGTATCATCGAAGTCCACAACGATGATGGCGTCAGCAGCGGGAACTGTCTGACGCTCGGTAAAGGCGTTGAGATTCGCGGTAATGGCCACACGCTGGACTGTAGCGGGGCCGCGTGCCTTGCCGCAATCGTAGAGGTCTCCGTGTCGCCTCCTGGTTCAGGCGCCACACATGTCGACAACCTCAACGTGACAGGATGCTTTCAATGGGGCGTTTTGGGAAATTACAGTTTCGGAAAGATCACGAACTCAAAAATCGATTTGGCGGGGAGTTGTTCCGGCGTGACGAATGGAATCGTCAGCATGCCAACTGTTGAAGGCGTCGTGGTGACGAACGCGAACGGATTGGGGATTGGGTGCGACGGATCAACCGTTCGCGACTCTGTAATCCATAACTCCGAAGAAGGGTTGAAGGTCAACTCGTCATCCAGCATCGACAACGTGCTGATGTACGACAACACAGTGACGTTGAGGCTGATTTCTGGAAGTCCGCCGAACATGACGAGTTCCGCACTCCTCGGCAGCAGTTGCTACTGTAAGGGCCCATCGAACGTCTGCACTGATGACATCACCGCATGCGTGAACCCCACAGGAGACCCAAACTTCACAGAAGAGGTCATGTTCTGATGAGAAAAAAGGGATGGCGCTCAGCTTGGGCGCCATCCCTTCCGATCATGGAAAAAAGCTATTCGAAAGCAGAAAACTGAACGGCCCCGACGTGGCCACCGTTGTTGGTCAGGCTGTCGACGTCGCCGGACCCGGTGAACTTGGCCTTGACGCCGACGTCGACGCCGCCCGCGATGACGGTGTCGTTGCCCGCGCCGGCGTTGACGAGGATCTTGCCTTCCCAAACCGCGTTGGTGACCTCGATGTCGTCCTGGTCGTTGCCGGTCTTGATGACCAGCTTGCCCTTCGGATCGACGTGGTGCGAGTTCAGGATGGTGACGATGTCGTTGCCGTCCTTGGTGAAGATGCCGCCGCGGTATTCGACGTTGTCGAACTCGATGGTGTCCATACCGTCGTCGGTCTGGATCTTGCTCGGTTCGGTGATCTCGGTGTTCATGAAATTGACGCTGTTGGTGCCCAGGCCCATCAGCAGCTTGAGGTTCTTGTTCATCACCACGTTGTTCATCGACAGCGAGTTGACCGCGCTGCCGAAGGTGATCTCGACGGTGCGGGTGAAGGTCGCATCGACGATGCTGACCGTGTCGTTGCCCGACAGCATCTCGATGAAGATTTCGCGATTGGCCACGCCGGTCGTCAGCGCACTGGCCGAGCCGTTGATGGTGGTGCCGTTGTTCCCAGTCACCTCATAGATAGCGGTCGAGGCCGTGCCGCTGATCGTAACGTCGTTGTCGGCGCCGTCGCCAACAACGATTAGTTGGTTTGTAGGCGAGATGGTTACCGAAACGTTGCCCGCTGCCATGGCGCCCGAGGCGGCGGCCGCGACCACGGCAATGCCGGCAACGGCCTGGATTACGAATTTCTTGGCGTGCGCCATGACGATCTTCCTCCCATTCTGTTGAGCCCCAAAGTCCCGAAGGGCGCGGCAGTCTCGCTCGGGACGAGCCGCTGTGTCAAGCCGACAAGGTTGCAAAGCACGCAAGATCGTTAGGTTTCCTTGCCATCGAGCTCGATCTCCAGAATGGCTCTCGCGTGATAGCGACCGGACAGGCGCGACATGAGGTCCACGAGCATTTTTTGCCAGCCATACTTGCTGTCGAGCGCCTTGTAGGCCTCGGTGACGGTGGCCGGGTCCGCCACCACGCGTCCCGTGCCCGACCATCTCGGCCCATGGACGACGCCTCGCCAGTTGCACGGTGCCAGCGTCACGCGCGGATCCCTGCGCAGGCGCTTGGCCTTGTAGGCCTCGGCCTCCGTGAACATGTAGACGCGCTCGCCTGCCACGGCATGCCAGATCGGAACCGCCACCGGCGAACCGTCACGTTTGAACGTGGTCAAACTGGAATACGGCTCGGCGGCGAGCCGCCTCAGCGCCTGCGACGACGGCGAATCGACCATGCTCACCTCCCCGAGCGCGTTGCCTCGACGCGCTCGATGACGACCAGGCGTCCGATCAGGCCCTCCGCGGGCGGGGAGGGCGGCGGCGCGATGTCGATGCGGCCGGCCACGCCCTGCACCACTCGCACGCCCTGATCGGTGCGCACGAAGCCCTTGATGCGGAGCGCATCGCGCACGCGCAGCTGCCGCTCGAGCTCGGCGGCCGAGGCGCCGTCGGGAACGGCGATCTCGTAGGACCGGAACTGGTCGTGCGCGTGCGTCGAGGCCTGCGGCGGGGTCGGAGCGGGATCAGCAGCGTCACGTCGCCCCGCGCGCCGTGTCCACGGCGGCGCAGCCTCGGCGACTCGCTCGGGTACGCCGGTCGCGACGGGCTCGGGCGGAAAAAGCAGCATCGAGTCGATCCCGCCGTGGCTGGCATGCACCACCGCGACGTCGCCGGCCATCGAGCGCAGCCTCGCCTCGGCGCGGCCGGCGTCCTCGGGCCCCAGCAGGTCCATCTTGCTGAGAATCAGCAGGTCGGCCGAGCACACCTGGTCCAGGAACGTCGCGTCGAGGTCGCGTCCCGCGGCGACCTGCTCGGCGCTGACGACGCAGACCGCGATCTCGTCGGCGACCCAGTGCCGGACCGGGTCGCGCCAGAAGTTCAGCAGCGTGTCGTACGGAAGCGCCAGCCCCGAGGTCTCGACGATCACGCGCTGCGGTCGCACGCGCTCCCACAGCATCTGCAGCGTGCGCAGCAGATCGTCGGAGAGGCGGCAGCAGACGCATCCGCCCGACAGCTCGACGTACTCGGCGCCGGCGCCGGCAAGCAACGCTTCGTCGATGCCGAGTTCGCCGAACTCGTTGGACACGACCGCCGTGCGGATCCCGTCGCGCTGTCCCTCCTCGAGGAGCTTTCGCACCAGCGTGGTCTTTCCGGCGCCGAGAAATCCCGAGACGACCAGCGCCTGAGCATGATCGTCGTCAGCGGTCGTGGTGCCGGGATCGGCGCCGTGCGGATCGGCAGGGCCGGTGCGCGCGATGCTCTTGCCGCTGCGCGAGCCGTCCTCGCGGCCGCGACGCCCGTCGTCGTGCCGGCCGGTCATGGCGGAGCGAGGATGGAGAAGCCGTCGCCGCCCGGGTAGCGCACTACAATTCCGCCGAGCCACCAGACGCGGCTGCCCGAAACGCGTTTGTCGATGACGGCCGTCAGCGCCTTCTCGAGCGC
>DASPNH010000156.1:0-7072 GCA_035626675.1 Binatia bacterium | reverse complement strand
GGCCGAGGTTTGGGGGCCGCCCGAGCGCCTGGCGCGCCCTTCCTCCTAGAGCCTTACACCCAGGTACTCGGCGACCGCCGGCATGTCCTTGTCACCGCGGCCGGAGAGGTTGACCAGGATGATCTGGTCCTTGCCCATCGCCGGCGCGGCCGCCGCGGCGTAGGCCACGGCGTGCGCGCTCTCGAGCGCGCACAGGATGCCCTCGGTCCGCGCCAGGAGCTGGAGCGCGTCGATGCACTCCTGGTCGGTGATGGCGGCATAGCGGGCACGCCCGCTGTCATGCAGCCAGGCGTGCTCGGGGCCCACGCCGGGGTAGTCCAGGCCCGGGGCGATCGAATGCGCCTCCTTGATCTGCCCGAGCTCGTCCTGGAGCAGATAGGTCTTCTTGCCGTGCAGGACCCCGATCTGGCCGCGCGTGATGGAGGCCGAGTGTGCGCCGGCGTCCAGACCCCGCCCCGCCGCTTCGACCCCGACCATCTGGACGCCCTCGTCGCCGATGAAGGGGTAGAACAGGCCCATGGCATTGCTGCCGCCGCCGACGCACGCGACCAGCAGATCGGGAAGCCGTCCCTCGGCCGCCACGATCTGCACGCGCGCCTCGGCGCCGATGACGGACTGGAAGTCGCGCACCATCTGCGGATACGGATGCGGCCCCATCGTCGAACCGATCAGGTAGTAGGTGTCGCCGACGTTGGTGACCCAGTCGCGCATCGCCTCGTTGATCGAATCCTTGAGCGTGCGGCTGCCGCTCTCCACGGCGCGCACCGATGCACCGAGAAGCCGCATGCGAAAGACGTTCAGCGCCTGGCGCCGTACGTCTTCGGCGCCCATGAAGATCTCGCACTTCATGCCCAGCAGCGCGCAGACCGTGGCCGTGGCGACGCCGTGCTGGCCGGCGCCGGTCTCGGCGATGATGCGCGTCTTGCCCATGCGCTTGGCCAGCAGGCCCTGGCCGAGACCGTTGTTGATCTTGTGCGCGCCGGTATGACACAGGTCTTCGCGCTTGAGGTAGATGCGCGCGCCGCCGAGCTGCTCGCTCAGGCGCCGCGCGAAATAGAGCATCGTCGGACGTCCGGTGTAGGTCTCGTTGAGCTCGACCAGCTCCCGGGCAAAGCCCGGATCGGTGCTCCACCTGGCGTACGCGTCCTGCAGTTCCAGAAGCGCCGGCATCAGGGTCTCGGGAACGAAACGTCCCCCGAACTCGCCGAAGCGGCCGTGCTCGTCGGGAAAGGCCTGCATGGAAACCGCGGGATCGCTCATCGTGTGGTCCTGCTCTGGTCGTATCGTGGCGTGCGCGGTCTGGCGGCTTAAGGGGACAGTCCCCTTAAGCCAGGGGGGTGTCCCCTCATGCTTGTCGTCGCGTGTGGTGCACCGGTCTAACGCCGGGGCCGCGCGTTGTCGACGAACGCGGCGATCAGGCGCGCATCCTTGACCCCCGGGGCCGTCTCGACGCCGCCTGCCGTGTCGACTCCGAAGGGCGACAGACGCGCGACGATAGCCGCGACGTTGGCCGGAGTCAGGCCGCCCGCAAGGATCGCCTGCGACAGGTCCAGCCCTTCCAGAATGCTCGGGTCGATCAGCTTGCCGCTGCCGCCGCCGGCGGCGTTGTCGACGAGAACGCGGTGGTCGTGCGCCTCGGTCAGCGCATCGCTGATCGCGCTGCGCGAGGCGGCCCCGACCGCACGCAGCACCGGAAGCGTCCAGCCGCGCGCGTCCTCGGCCGGCTCCTCGCCGTGAAGCTGGACGCCGGTCAGGCCGACCTCGCGCACGACGCGTTCGATGTGCTCACGGGTGGTACGACCGAAGACGCCATAGACTCGCGCGCGCTCGGGCAGCGCATCCACGATCGCACGCGCCTGCTCGGGCTGGCAGCAGCGCCTGCTCCACGAGCAGAAGTTGATGCCGATGGCATCGGCGCCGGCATCGAAGGCGGCCACGGCGTCTTCGACGCGAGTAATGCCGCAGATCTTGACCCACGTCCGCACGAGGCCAGCGTTGTAGCGCGGGGCGCGGCGCGCGCCAACGTCACTGGCGCGCGTGTCCCACAGCGCAAACAGCCTCGGCGGCGGACGCGCTGCACCGGGCATCGGGCCAAGCGCGCCGGTGGAGGCCGAGCTCAGTCGCTCGTCTGTCGCGCCAGCCGAGCACGGCACGCGGCAAATACGGAGCGATCCGCGTCTTCACAGCGTGACGCGAACGTGCCCGCCATCGTCGGCGATGCTGATGGAGCGATTCAGGAACTGGGCGATGACGGACGCATTGGTCGTTGCATGCAACGACGCGCACTGCCCGGTGAACCGTCCCGCTCCGGCGATGGCGATCGGGAGCAGCAGCTGGTCGGTGAGGTACTCGTCGGCGGCCGCGTCGCGCGCCAGATACCGCTGCAGATGCTCGACGGCCTGTGCTGCCACGGTTTCCGCCGGCAGGCCCCCCTCGCCGAAAGCGGTGAAGACCTGCGTCAGATTCCGGCAACGAAGCTCGATGGTGACGACGTTGCCCGGACCTACCGAATCGTTCAGCACGCGCGCGGACAGCGCATCCTGCGGCCATCCGGTGGCGCTGGCGATCACCGCCAGCTCGCGGCGCGCGATCTGCTCGCTCAGCCTGGCCACCTCGGCGCGTGCGCAGCGCGCGAGGATCTGGCCGCGCTCCATCAGTTCCAGCGGCTGCAAGCGAGCTGCCGGCTCGATCTCGACGTCGATCTCGCCGCCGCCGGCCGGATAGAAACCCGGCCGCACCAGCCTTGCGCGAACCCGCGCGCCCATGCGCTCGAGCAGCGGAAGAAAGGTCAGCGTCAGGAAATCGAAAGACGGCGATGTGGGGTTGTGCGTGCCGCCGATCAGCGCCACGCGTGACGGCTCTTTTGCCAGCAGCAGCGGAAGCAGCACCGTCTGCAGCACCAGCGTGGTGCTGCCGGCGCTGCCGATGTCGAAGCGATACGTTGCGCCCTTCACCGGTCGCGGACGGAACACGAGACGCTGCGATTTAAGCTCGGCGCCCTCGGTGTCGGCGCCGCCGACGGCCGCCGCGGCCAGCACCGAGGTCAGATGCTGGCGTTGCAGGCCCGGGTTCTTGCGGCGCGGCCGTATCGGCTCGAGCGTGAACGGCTCGCCGGTGATGAGGGACAGGGCGAGCGAAGAGCGCAGGATCTGGCCGCCGCCTTCGCCGAAGGAGCCGTCGACGTGCTTCATCGCCAGCCTCGCCGTGCCGGCTCGGATCGTCGGCGCCCGCACGCACCGCGAGCCTTTCTTGCAGCGTGGCCAGCGACGTTCTGCAACGGTCGCATGACCACGAGGTCGGCGCGTCCTGCCGCGCTCTGGAGACGGCGATGGTTTGCGCGGGTGCGCATGCCGGTGATCTTAGCGCGTTCTGCCGTGGTCAGGACGTCGCGCCGCCGAGAAACCATCGCAGTGCCGCGCCCGGGTCCGGCTCCTTGATGAGATTCTCGCCGATGAGGAAGGCGTTGACGCCGAGCTGTTCCATCTGGCCAAGCTCGTGCGGGTGGCGGAAGCCGCTTTCCGAAACCAGCGTCGTCTCTTCCGGCGCGATCGGGACCAGCTGGCGCGTGACGTTGAGCGAGGTCTCGAAGGTGCGAAGGTTGCGGTTGTTGATGCCGATCAGTGCGGCGCCCGCATCGATGGCACGGCGCATCTCGGCTTCGTCGTGCACTTCGACGAGCACGTCCAGGCCTTCTTCGCTCGCCACCTGCGACAGCGACACGAGCTCTTCCTGCGCGAGCGCAGCCACGATCAGCAGGATCGCGTCGGCGCCGTAAGCGCGGGCCTCCACGACCTGGTAGGCGTCGATGGTGAAGTCTTTGCGCAGCAGCGGGATGGCCGTCACGGCGCGCACGCTCTTCAGGTCTTCGAGACTGCCCTGGAAGAAGCGCGTGTCGGTAAGTACGGAGATGCAGCGCGCGCCGGCGCTCTCGTACTGACGGCCGTGTGTCGGCGGGTCGAAGTCGGCGCGAATGATGCCCTTGGACGGCGAAGCCTTCTTGACCTCTGCGATGATGGCGCGACCTGCACCCTGGCGCGCAAGAGCTGCCGCGAAACCGCGGCGCGGCTCGGCGTAAAGAGCGTGCGTGCGCAGGTCTGCCAGCGTCGCGCGCTGTTGGGCGGCGGCGACCTCTTCACGCTTGGCGGACAGGATGTCGTCGAGAATCATTGCACCGCCCTGCTCTCGCGAACGAAGGCGTCGAGCACCTCCAGTGCCTTTCCGGACTCCAGCACGCGCCGCGCGTGCGTGATGGCGCCGTGCAGCGAGTCCGCGAGGCCACCGACGTAGATGGCCGCGCCGCCGTTGAGCGCGGCCGCATCCGCAAACGCGCCGGGCTTGCCGGCCAGGACCTCGCGCAGCATCTCGGCGTTGTGCGCGGCATCGCCGCCGACCAGGTCTTCGGGCTTGCAGCGCGCGATGCCGAAGCTCTCGGGGACGATGTCGCAGGAGGTGATCCTGCCGCGGCGAAGCTCGGTTACGTGCGTGGCACCGGCGGCGGTGATCTCGTCGCTGCCGTCGCAGCCGTGGACGACCAGGGCGTGCTCGCTGCCGAGCTCGCGCAGGACCTCGGCCACGGCCTGCATGCAGGTCTCGGAAAACACCCCGAGGACCTGGCGGCGCGCGCCCGCCGGGTTGCACAGCGGTCCGGCCAGGTTGAAGGCCGTGCGGATGCCGATTTCCTTGCGAGCGGGCCCGACGTGGCGCCCCGAGGGGTGATAGAGCGGCGCCAGCAGGAAGGCGATGCCGCATCGGTCCAGGCACCGGCGCGCGGCCTGCGGCGAAAGCTCGATGTTGGCGCCGGCCGCCTCCAGGGCGTCGGCCGTCCCGACCTTGCCCGACATCGCGCGGTTGCCGTGCTTGGCGACCTTGACGCCGGCAGCGGCGGCGACGAAGGCGGCGGCGGTCGAGACGTTGTACGTGCCGAGACCATCGCCGCCGGTGCCGGCGGTATCGACCAGAATGCCGTCGTACTCGACCATCGTGCAGCGCGCGCGCATGGCGCGGACCAGACCGGTCAGCTCCTCGACGGTCTCGCCTTTGGTCTGAAGGGCGGCCAGAAGGGCGCCGACCTGCGCCGGCGTGGCCTTGCCGTCCATGAGGATGCCCATGGCCTCCTCGGCCTCGGCCGCCGTCAGATCACGGCGCTCCACCAGCTTGGTCAAGTACTCCTTCATAAAGAGGTCAGGAACCTTTTTGGAAAAGGAGTCGGGCACCTATGCGAGAAAGGTGCCTGACCCCTTTTACGTTTCGAGCTCGGTGGCCCGCTGCAGGGCCAGCATCATGGCGCCGGCCTTGGCTTCGCACTCGGCCTGCTCATTGATCGGGACCGAGTCGGCGACGATGCCGGCGCCGGCCTGCACGTAGACCGTTCCGTTCTTCACGAAGAGCGTCCGGATGGCGATGCAAGTATCGAGATTGCCGAGGAAGTCGATATAGCCGACCGCTCCGCCATAGACTCCGCGACGGGTCTTCTCGATCTCCTCGATGATTTCCATGGCACGCACCTTGGGCGCGCCGCTGAGCGTCCCGGCCGGGAAGGTGGCGCGGAACGCGTCGAAGCAGTCCCTGCCCTCGGCCAGCTTGCCCGAAACGTGGCTGACGATGTGGTTGACGTGGCTGTAGCGCTCGACCGTGAAGCGCTCGCCGACCTTGACGGTGCCCACCTCGGCCACGCGCCCGATGTCATTGCGGCCCAGGTCCACCAGCATGATGTGCTCGGCCTGCTCCTTGGGATCGGCCAGCATCTGGGCGATCAGCGCCTCGTCCTCGGCCGGCGTGGCGCCGCGACGTACGGTGCCCGCGATGGGCCGCACCGCCACCTGGTCGCCGTCGACCTTGACCATGACCTCGGGAGAAGCGCCGACCACGATCTCGCCCTCCAGGTCCAGATAGAACATGTAGGGCGAGGGGTTCACCGTCCGCAGCGCCCGGTAGATCGAGAACGGATGGCAGGCCAGCGGCCCGCTGAAGCGCTGCGAAAGCACGACCTGGAAGATGTCGCCGGCGCGGATGTACTCGAGGCACCGCTCCACTGCCGCCGCATACTCCTGCGGCGTGTGGTTGGAGACCGGCCTCTCGGGCTGGGCCCTGGCAGCCGGCGGCAGCGGAATCTCGCTGGTGCGCAGTCGCTGCACCGTCGCCTCGACGCTGGCGGCGGCGCGCTCGTAGGCCGCGGTGACGTCGTCGCTGGCGCCGACCACGGCCAGGCTGACGACCTTCATCGTATGGGTGACGTTGTCGAAGAGAACGAAATTGTCGGCGATCAGCCCGGCGATGTCGGCGGCGCCGAGGTCATCGACCGTGTCTTCGGGAAGTTTCTCGATGGTGCGCACGAGGTCGTAGCTGAGATAGCCGACGAACCCTCCGGCGAAGCGCGACAGCCCATCGACGCGCGCCTGATGAAACGGCGCAAGGACACGCCGCAGCGCCTCGACCGGATCGGCCTCGATCTCCATGCGCGAGCCGCCGCGCTTCTCGACGACGGTGACGCCGCCGCGCGAGCGCAGCGTCATCAGCGGATCCGTACCGAGTACACTGTAGCGACCCCAGCGGTCGCCGCCCTCGACGCTTTCGAGCAGGAAGCCCTGGCCGCTGCGATGCAGCTTCAGGAACGCGGACACCGGCGTGTCCAGGTCGGCCGCCACCTCGCGGTAGACCGGGATGGTGTTGGCCTGCGCCGCCAGCAGGCGGAAGTGTTCGAGGTCCGGGACCAGGGGCATGCGGTGTTTTGGCCCGTTCGCAGACCGTCCACAAGCACGCGCGCCGCGCGCGCGAATGTGCGACTAGCGCTGGCCCACCAGCGTCCGCAGCGTCACCGAATAGCGCAGCTCCTTGGTTGGCGAGATCGCGTGCTGCCATCCCCACCTCGCCTCCCCTCGCATCGCGTACGCGCTGCGCGGCTGCAGATCGAGCGGAACGGTCAGATCGCGGCGGCCCTTCTTCGGCGGGTATGGCCGCAGTCGCATGCGAGCGGCGCCGGCGAGCGAGACGCCGGTGATCTTCTCGAAATCCGGAACGTCGCGGTGCCAGCCGAGCTGCGTGCCCGGCTGGTACTCGGCGATCAGCGCATGCG
>DASPNH010000155.1:0-2106 GCA_035626675.1 Binatia bacterium | reverse complement strand
GGCGCGAGGTCGACACCGCCTGGGCCAACGTCCAATTGTCCGACGGCATGCGGGTCGGCATCGGTTTCGACGTCACCGACCGCAAGCGTGCCGAAGGTGCCCGCGAGCATCTCGCCGCCATCGTCCAGTCGTCCGACGACGCCATCATCGGCAAGAACCTCAACGGCGTCATCGTCAGCTGGAACCAGGGCGCGGAACGGGTGTTCGGCTACGGTCCCGCGCAGGCCATCGGCAAGCCGGTGACGATGCTGATCCCCGAGGAGCGCCTGCACGAGGAGCCGGAGATCCTGAGCCGCATCCGGCGCGGCGAGCGCATCGACCATTACGAGACGGTCCGCCGCCGGCGCGACGGCACGCTGATCGACATCTCGCTCACCGTTTCACCGATCAAGAACCAGAAGGGCGAGGTGATCGGCGCCTCGAAGATCGCCCGTGACATCACCGAGCGCAAACGCGCCGAGGCCCAGCGCACCCTCCTGATCGACGAGCTCAATCACCGGGTGAAGAACACGCTCGCCACCGTGATATCGATCGCCCGCCAGTCCTTCGCCAACCCCAACACCGAAGAGGCACGGCGCGCGTTCGACTCGCGCCTCCGCGGCCTCGCGCAGACGCACGGCCGCCTGTCCGAATCGAGCTGGTCGGGCGTGCGGCTCGACACCATCCTGGCCGACGAGCTCGGCCCGTACCGGCGCCACGATGGCAGCAACCTTCTACTCGAAGGGCCGGTCGTCACGCTGGAGCCGAAGGCCGCATTGCTGATGGGCCTGGCCCTCCACGAGCTCGCCACCAACGCCGCCAAGCACGGCGCGCTCTCGACCGAGGCCGGCATGGTCAGCGTGACCTGGCGCCTGCGCGAGAGCGACCGGACGTTGCATCTCGACTGGCTGGAAAGCGGCGGGCCGCGCGTGGAGGCGCCGCAACGCTCGGGCTTCGGCCGGCTGCTGCTCGAGCGCGCGCTTGCGTCCGACCTGAAATGCGACGTCCGGCTCGACTTCGCGCCGACCGGTCTGCACTGCGCCATCGCCCTGCCGCTCAGCGAGCAAGCCGTCGCGCCGCAATGAGCGATACCCCACGGGTCATGATTGCCGAGGACGAGTTCCTGGTGGCACTCGTCCTGGAGGAGGATTTGCGCGCCAGCGGCTACACGGTGCTGGGACCCTATTCGACGGTCGAGGACGCGAGCTACGCCGCCTCGACCGAGGCGATGCACGCCGCCGTGCTCGACATCAACATGGCCGGCAAGATGGCGTTTCCCGTGGCCGACGCCTTGCGCGATCGCGGCATCCCCTATCTGTTCCTCAGCGGCTATACCGCCTCGACGCTGCCGGAGGCACATAGAGGGGTGCCGTGCCTCGCCAAGCCCTACGAATTGTCTCGCTTGCTGCGTGAGCTTCGGCGGCTGGTGGCGGACGCCGAAGGTTCCATCCACATTTCATCCCAAAGCGATACTGGCCCCGCGTGAACCTGTCGGCGGCTCGGGCGTTGTAAACGCCATGGAACCGCATATTGAACGTCTCCTGCGACTGGCCGAAAGCTGCCTGACCGAGCGGCCGTCTCGCCGCCTCGACGGGGAGATCTATTGCGCCCTGCACAAGATCGACGACCTCAACAGCGTTGAAAACGAGCGGCTGATCGATGCCCGCTTGAACGGCGAGGTTCTGGTGCGCGGCCATCGCGGCCTGCCGGTGGGCTGGATCGAGGCACCGCCCTTCACGGCGGAATTGCGCTATGCCGAAGAGCTGTTGCCCGACGGCGTACGCACCATCCTCAAGGATCCGATGAAAGTCTGCGCTGCGGCGCTGAACGCCCGCGCCAGATGCGATGCACCGGCACCGCGGGTCTCGGAAGTGTTCGAGTTTCGCAGTGCGTGAAGGCATCGCTGCTATTGCGACGAGACCGTCCCCAAATCGTCGACGCTGAGCGCCACTTCGGCGTTGCCGCGCAGCGCAAGCGCACGCCATTTGCCGTCGGCACCGCGCTCCAGGACGCGTACGGCCCGGTAACCGTCGGCCTCGATTGCCTCGGCAACCGCCCGCGGCGGACGCAGGACGGCAACCGGTAGCGACGGCGCTGCTGCGGCCGATGCAGCGACGGCCGGCCCTT
>DASPNH010000154.1:0-25413 GCA_035626675.1 Binatia bacterium | reverse complement strand
TTGAAGCGGTGGATCTCGTCGACGAAAACGATGGTGCCCTTGCCCGAGAGCCCGCGGCGCTGGCGCGCCGCCTCGATCACCTCGCGGATGTCCTTGACGCCCGAGAGCACGGCCGAGAGGCTGACGAAGTCATAGCCGGAGCGCCCGGCCAGCAGCCGTGCGATGGTCGTCTTGCCGGTCCCGGGCGGGCCCCAAAGGATGCACGACCGCGGCGGGGTGGCGCCGCGCAGCATCTGGCCGAGGAACGTCTCGGGGCCGAGCACCTCCTCCTGTCCGACCACCTGCTCGACGGTGCCGGGCCGAAGCCGCTCGGCCAGCGGCGCCTGCGCACGCAGCCGCTCGGCATCTCCGCGTTCGAACAGCGAAGACTGGCTGCTCTTCTTCATGCGCTCAGGCTGCCTCGGAAGTCTGGCACGGCTGCGTGTCCACGCTCTCGACCGCCGCGCGCGTCAGCTTGCCCACGCCGACGCCGGCCATGGCAAGAGCGATCAGGCCCTGGCCCACGAGGGTGAAGAACTGGATGGCGTTGAGCAGCAGCCCGTAAGCGACGGCCTTGGCCTCGGGAACTCCGTACAGACCGAGCGCGACCACCGATGCGATCTGGAAGACGCCGAACATGCCGGGCGGATTCGGCAGCGCCGTGCCCAGCCCGATGCAGACGAAGATGACGAAAGGGGCGCCCATAGGAAGGTCCAGCCCGAACCCGCGCAAAAGCAGCCAGCTCGAAAAGATCGGCAGCAGCCACAGCGCCAGCGTAACCGCGAAGACGATGCCGACGAGGCGCTTGTCGGGAAGGATCTGCAGCCCCCGCCTTGCAGCCAGGAACACATGCCTGGTCTTTGCCTGCAGATGCTCGGGCAGGACGCGTCCGAGCGTGGCATCGAAGAAGCGCTCGCCGCGCAGCCACACGCCCGCCACAAGGCCGAGAAGCGCCATGAAGGTGATGAGGCTTCCCGTCGATGCCTTGTGCGCCCACTCGGGCAGCTCGGCCATGACCAGGGTCAGATGGATGATCAGGACCATGACGGCCGTGTCCATCATCTTCTCGAAGATCCAATTGCCGACGATGGCCGGAATCCCGATCCCGGTCTTCCACGACATCAGGATCGGCCGCACCGGCTCTCCCAGGCGGAAGGGCAGGACGTTGATCATCATGTAGGCGATGGAAACCACCTGCCAGCACAGCGTGAACGGCACGGATGCGAGCGGCGTCAGCTCGAGCTGCCACCGCCACGCCCGAAACACTTGAATGAGAAGGCTGACGGCAACCGCGGCCAAAAGGTATCGGGCATCGAAATCGACGATGGCCTGGCCGACGTCGGCCAAAGAGACCTTGCGCAGGGCAAGCCACAGACAGACTGCGCCGATCAGGCAGCCGACTGCGACCTTGCCGAGTGCGCGCCGGTTCACGGATGCAGGATCCTCTTGGTGACCACGTTCCCGTTCTCGTCGAACTCGTAGAGGAGGGGGACGCCGGTATCGAGATTGAGCTCGAGTACCTGCTCGCGCGTAAGGTCGTCGAGCCGCATGACGATGGAACGCAGGCTGTTGCCGTGCGCGGCGACCAGCACGTCTTTGCCCTTACGCAGCAGAGGCATGATCGCCTTCTCGAAGTACGGCAGCGTGCGCGCAGCCGTGTCGGCCAGACTCTCCCCCTCGGGCGGCGGGATGTCGTAGCTACGGCGCCAGATATGCACCTGTTCGGCGCCGTACTTCTGCGCCGTCTCGGCCTTGTTCAGACCCTGCAGCGAGCCGTAGTGGCGTTCGTTGAGGGCCTCGTCGCGCTCGATGGGAAGGCCCGTCTGGCCGAGCACCTCGAGCATGATCGCGAGCGTGTCCTGCGCTCGCACCAGCGCCGAAGTGAACGCGACGTCGAAATGGACACCGGTGGCGGCCAGCAACTCGCCGGCGCGCCTGGCCTCGATCCGGCCCAAATCGGTAAGCGGAACATCGACCCAGCCGGTGAAGCGATTTTCCAGATTCCACTGCGACTGGCCGTGACGGACGAGGGCTAGGGTTGCCACGCGGTGCTCCTTTCTCCTTGGTTATGCGGCGGGTAAGGGGCCGCAGTCTAGGAGGAGGATGCGGGAAGGTCCACGAATGGGTCGCAGTTGTCCGCCATGCCGAAAGCGTCTACTATCCGCCCGCCGAAAAGCCCGGGGCCGTAGCTCAGCTGGGAGAGCGCTTGAATGGCATTCAAGAGGTCGGCGGTTCGATCCCGCTCGGCTCCACCATTTCTCTTCGGCAATTCCGTCACCATCCAGCCGCGCATCCGTGATCCATGCGAAGTCCGCGGCCAGCCCGGCAACCTCCGCGGCTGCTGACGCTTTCGACGCCGAGGGAAGGACACTCTGGCCGTGCAAGGGCGCAATGGGGTGATTGCACTTCCGTTGCCCCCCGCACGGTCCAGCCAGAGCGAGCCTCTGTTGCGATCCTGCGCTACTGCCCGACCTGTTCGTTACACTTTCATGCAGTATTGCCCGGTGCGGCAAGTTCCTGTTTTCTGTCGCGTTTCGCTGAGACAGCAGCGGTGTGGCGGGATTTCGTTGATATTTTTCGCATGTATTCAGTCGCGAATCGTGCACCTCAGGGCCAAATCGCGTTCTGCAGGGTTGACGCACCGGCGCCTGCGGCGGCAAAGTCCGCTCGGCCTTCACCGGCTGGCGCTCCCGTTTGGTGGGCGGATCTGCGCAGGAGTTGCCTCGTCCTTTCACATCCATGCGATGCGCGCGCGTCGCGGGCACAGCCCGTGGCGATCGGACGAGCGGTCAGGACCGGCGCAGCAGTGGGGCGGCGGCGGAAAAAGGGAGACGGGTCATGCAGGCAATCGAGAACTTCATCCACGACGAAGCGGGGGCAACTGCCATCGAGTACGCGTTTCTGGCGGCATTCATCGCCATGGCCGCCGTTACGAGCATGACGTCGATCGGGACCAACCTTTCGGCCAAGCTCGACGAGATCGCGACCGCGCTGACCTGAGCCGGTCTTTCCGCTTCGTTTCTCTTGCTTGCCGCGGCGTTACGCCGCGGCTCACGGGCCGATGCCGATCGTGTTGCCGTCCAGCCTCGACGCTCCCGAGCAACGCCCGCTTCGATAGCCGATCAGCTCGCGGCCGCGCGCTCTTCGGCAGCAGCCTTGAACTCCCGTACGGAGTCGGCCAGCGCCGATTTCTCGAATGTGCGGCGGATCGGTCCCGGAACCCACATCCCCAGCTCCAGGCCCTGCGTGCACGTCGCTTCGGTGAGATCGTCCTCGAGCGCGATCAGCTCGTAGACGCCCTGGATGTCCTGCAGATCGCCGGCGACCATCTTCCAGCTCAGGCGGTGGGGACGCTCGCTGTGGTAGGCGAGCGTGTAGTGGATGGTCTTGACGATCGCATCGAGCTCGAACGCGACCGTCCATGTTCCAGCTTCCGGATCGGCCGACTCCATGCGCGCCGAGCGGATCATGCGGAACCACTGCGGATAGCGCTCGAAATCGACGAGCGTCTCGAAGCACACGCTCATCGGCGCGCGCACGACCTCCACATGCGAATGCGTTTCCACTGTGCGCGAAGCTAGGAGCCCAAGCTCGACTTGTCAAAGTACGTATGGCGCTATGCCCCGCGGTGGCGCGCTCTTGCGACAGCATCGTCCTGCTCGGTCGCGGAGCGCTCTCCCGCGACGTCACTCGACATCTTGCCGCTCAGGCCGGCGATCGTCGCATCGTCACCGTTTCGACCGTTCTTCCCGTCGCTCCCGGCGAGCACGCCATCGATCCGCTGGCATCGGGCGCGTCGCGTCTTCTGGCCGACGTGCTGATCGAGGCGCGGCCATCGATGGTCGCCCTGCTTTGCCTGTCCGAGTCGCCGCAGACGCCGGAGCGGCCCTGGCTTCACGACCGCGCCATCACCGACATGGTCGTCTCGGCCGCCGGTCGCGCGGCGGAGGCAGGCGTCAAGATCGGCGCTCTCCTGGCGCTGTCGTCGACGGCCGTCTACGGAGTGGCAAGCAAGAGCCCGTTGCTGTTTCACGAGCAGAGCGCATGCACGGCGACGCCGTCGCCATCGCCGTGCCAGCGATGGGCCGACGGCCTGAGGGCGAGCGAGCAGGCGCTGCTCGCACTGCGCGTGGCACATCGCATCCGCGTCTGCATTCTTCGTGCGGCGGCGCCTCTCGGCGGCCCCATCGACAGCACGCTCGAGGCACTGCTGCGTGCGAGCTTTCCGGTGCGCGTGCTCGGATACGACCCGCCCGTGCAATCGCTTGCCTATGAGGATCTGGTGCAGGCAGTGGTTCTGGCCATAGGGCAGCGCAGCGACGAGATCCTGAACGTGGTCGGGCGCAGCATCGTGCCGCTGTCGCGCCTGCTGGCGCTGGCCGGCGTCTTCGCGCCGGCCCTGCCGGGCGCGGTCGCCGACCGCGTCGCTCCTGCCGCGCTCGATGGTGCGCGCCTTCGCTGGCGCACCATCGCCGATGGTCGTCGCGCGATGCAGGTGCTCGGTTTCCGTCCCGAACACGGCCTGGAGGAGTCACTGCGTGCGCGACGTTGAGCCCATCGTCTGGAAGTCCGGGCGCCTGTTCCTGCTCGACCAGCGCAAGCTGCCGCATCGGGAGGAGCTGCTCGAGCTGCACGGTGCACGTGACACCGCCCGCGCCATCAAGACGATGGTCGTGCGCGGCGCTCCGGCCATCGGCGTGACGGCCGCCTTCGGCCTGGCGCTGCAGGCGAAGAAGTTCTCATCCAAACGCCTGCGCCAGGATTTCGAGAAGGCAGCGGCCACGCTGCTGGCTGCGCGGCCCACCGCCGTCAATCTGGCATGGGGTATCGATCGCCTGCGCGAGGTCTTCGAACGCGAGGTCGCACTGGGCGGGCAGCCGATCGAGCCTGCGCGGCTTGCATCGACGCTCGCACGCGAAGCCGAGGCGCTGATGCGAGAGGACATCGAAGCCAACCGCGCGCTCGGCGCTGCCGGAGCCGGACTGATCGCCAAAGGTGACGTGCTCACGCACTGCAACGCGGGCGCGCTGGCGACCGCCGGCTACGGCACCGCGCTCGGCGTCATTCGCAGCGCCTGGGAGAGCGGACGCCGCTTCGGCGTGTTCGCGACCGAGACGCGGCCGTTTCTGCAGGGCGCGCGCCTGACTGCCTGGGAACTGGTACGTCTGGGAATCCCCGTCACGCTGCTGACCGACGGGATGGTCGGTTCGTTGATGTCTGCGGGGAAGGTCCGCGCGGTCGTGGTCGGCACCGACAGGACCGCGGCCAACGGCGACGTCGCCAACAAGATCGGCACCTATACCCTTGCCGTGCTGGCGCGGCGCCACGGCGTTCCGTTCTATGTCGCCGCACCTACGTCCTCGATCGACCTGGACTGCGCCAGCGGCGAGCAGATTCCCATCGAGCAACGCGACGAGAGGGAAGTGACGCATCTCGGGCCGAGGCGCGTGGCCACCAAAGGTGTCGCCGTTTTCAATCCCGCATTCGACGTGACGCCCGCCGAGCTCGTCACCGCGATCATCACCGAGCACGGCGTCGTGCGCGGGGACTATGCCAAGGGCCTGCGCAAGGTCGTGCGCGCGGCGGCCGAGCAGCGCGAGATGAGGCGCGAGAAGGAAAATTCCAAGCAGCCGAGCAGGTCGAGGCCCGGGAAGGACGGCTCGCGCGCTGCGCGAGCTGCAACCTCCAAGGCGCGATAGCCGTCGCGCGCCAGGCTGGAGGCGCGCAGGTTGCGACGCGCGCAGGTTGCGACGCGCGCAGGTTGCGTCGCGCGACACGCCAGAAGGCGAGTCGGAGCAGCACAGGTTGCGGCGAGTACGATCGCCCGCCTGCGCGAGGTGGTACGTCAAAGCCGCGACGGCCGGCGTGCGCACCTCGTCGTGCAGAGAGGTCAGCGCGTCTCGCCGAGCTCGACTTCGAATGCCGGATAGCCGGCCGCCAGCAGGCGGCTCTTCAAGTCGGTAAGAGCGGGCCCGGCCGGGAGCTTGCCGACGCGCACTCGGTAGAGCTTCTCTCCGCCCGACTCCACCTCCACCACCTGCACCTCGCCGAAGGCGTCGCCGAGCTTTTCCTGCATCTGATCGGCGCTGCGGCGCTGCCGATACGCGCCCACCTGCAGCGAGCGCAGCGGGCCGGCGGGCACGGGCGCAGAAGGCTCGGGCGTCCGGGCGCTGGCAGGCTCGCCCGCGGCCGGCTGCGATACCTTGTCACGCGCACCGTCTTTCGAAGCCGAAGGTGACGATGACGGTGCCGAGGAAGGAGAACCTGGAGACGACGCCGCGGGATCGAGGGGAGCGCTGCCGGGTCGCGGCGGTGGTGCGATCGTGACCTCGTAATGATCGGCGCCGGCGTTCTGTGCCTGCGCATCGCCTGCATGCAGCAGCGCCGCCAGCAGCGTCATCGCGATCATCCGCATCGAGGCAATGTTCACGCGCGCGCGATACCACTCAAGCGCGATGCGAGCTGGGCGTGCGCAACGTCGCCGATGGCCTCGGCAGGAGCCGCGCTGCGCTCGAGCTTGGCGAGCCGCGACTGCAGCTTCTGGCGCCTTCGCACGGCGGCCGCATGCTTGGCTTCGGGAAGCTCGCCGTCGACGAGCGCCCTGGTCAGCGCCTCGTGCGCTTCCCGGATCAGAGATGGCGTGGCGCATACCAGACAACCGTCGCAGCCGGCCAGCAGGCTCATCACCGCCGCGTGGCCGACGCTGTAGTTGTCGGCAACGGCCTTCATCTCGAGGTCGTCGGAGACGACGTAGCCCTGATAGCCGAGCTCGCCGCGCAGGCAGTCCTCGATCACTCGCGTGCTCATCGTGGCCGGCAGCGACGTGTCGAGAGCCTCCACCACGACGTGTGCGGTCATCAGCATGGGGATGCCCTGGGCGATGGCTCGTGCGAATGGCCGCAGCTCGAGCGTGCGAAGCCGCGTCAGGTCGTGCGTGGCCTTGCTCAGCACCGGCAGCTCCAGGTGCGAGTCGACACTGGTGTCGCCGTGGCCGGGAAAGTGCTTTCCGCATCCGAGCAGGCCGCCTTCGGTCAGTCCCTGCAGATACGGCAGCGCATTGTGAATGACTTCCTCGGGCGTCGTGCCGAAGGCGCGATCGCCGATGATCGGATTGTCCGGGTTGGTGTGGACGTCCAGGACCGGAGCGAAGTCGAGGTTGAAGCCGGCAGCGCGAAGCTCGGCCGCATGGGCGCGCCCCACGTCGCGTATCAGGCCGGGGTCGCCGCAGCGGACCATGGTCAGGGCGGGCGGAAAGTGGGTGAACTCGGGTGCCGCGCGCATCCGGTGGACGCGGCCGCCCTCGTGGTCGATGCACATGAGGAAGCCGGAGCGGCCCTCGCGGATCTGGCGGTTCAGCTCGGTGACGGCTTCGGTCCCGGCGATGTTGCGCCGGAACAGGATCACCCCCAGCGGATCGACGTCGGCCAGGAGGCGGCGCGATTCCTCGTCCAGCTCGATTCCGGGAAGGCCTATGATGAGGAGCTTGCCTGCCTCTGCCGCCGCCTCGCCGCTGTGCATCCGGCGACCATAGCACAGCATCCAAAGGCGCGGGACTCGTGCACGGCCGCGCAATTGACCCGGGCTCGACACAATTTGTAGACTCCCGCGCCGCTGAGTGGTAATCCGCCAGCGGGAGGAGGGGAGGGGCTTGCTTCAGGAGGCTCGCTACATCGCGCTGGAGGGACCGATCGGTGTCGGCAAGTCCTCTCTGGCGGCCGCGCTGGCCAAGGAATACGGGGCCAGGCTGGTCAAGGAGCCTGTGGAAGAAAACCCTTTTCTTCCGAAGTTTTACGAGAACCCGGACCGCTACGCGATGACCGCGCAGCTGTCCTTCCTGGTCGAGCGGTACCGGCAGCAGAACGAGCTGGTCCAGATGGACCTGTTCCAGCAGTCGGTGATCAGCGACTATCTGTTCGCGAAGGATCGCATCTTCGCGGGGCTGACCCTGGCCTCGGACGAGCTGGGCCTCTACGAGAGGATCTACAGCCTGCTCGATGCCAGGATCCGAAAGCCGGACCTGGTCGTCTTCCTGGACGCCCAGACCGAGGTCCTGCTGAGGCGGCTCAAGAAGCGAGATCGATCCTATGAAAGGAGGATCGGTCGGGAGTATATAGAGCGTATAGCCGAGGCGTACCGGAGGTATTTCCACGGCTATCGGGACACTCCGCTCCTGGTCGTGAGTTGCTCGGACATCGACTTCGTCGAAAACGGCGGCCACTTGGCCGACCTCGTCCGGGAAATCGGATCAATGGGGCAGGGCGTTCAGTATTACGTACCGCTTGGATCCTAGGGACAGGCCCGCGCCTGGCTCTGAGTTAGGACCGAGACGGAGCTCGACAGCATCGCCTCTCCGGCTGTAGCGCGGCTGCGCTACGCGCCTCTCCCGCCGGCGATCGTCGTCCTACCGCAACGGTCCAGGAGGTCGATCGATGGCTGCGAGCTTCGAAGAAGCCAAAGTAACCGTTCCGGCAATCCTGGCTGCCAAAGGCGAGCGCAAGCTTGCCATGGTCACCGCATACGATTTCACGTTCGCGCGCCTGGCCGATCGCGCCGGCGCCGACCTTCTCCTGGTCGGGGACTCGCTCGGCATGGTCGTGCAGGGCTGTGAGAACACCCTGGCCGTTACCATGGACGAGATGGTCTACCACACGCGCATGGTCGCGCGCGGGCGCCGTCGCGCCCTCGTCGTCGGCGACATGCCGTTCCTCTCCTACCAGGTCAGCGTCGCCGAGGCGGTTTCCAACGCCGGACGCCTGATCAAGGAAGGCGGCGCCGAGGCCGTCAAGCTCGAAGGCGGCGTGCACATCGCCGACACCGTCGAGCGCATCGCCGCGATGGACATTCCGGTGATGGGCCACATCGGCCTGACCCCGCAGTCGGTGCATCGCATGGGCGGGCACAAGGTGCAGGGCCGCAAGCCCGGCCGCGAGGCGGGTGGACGCGAGCGCCTGCTGCAGGACGCCGTCGCTCTGGAAGAGGCCGGCGCATTCGCCGTCGTCATCGAAGGCGTGCCGGCCGACCTTGCTGCCGAGATCACCGCCGAGATCTCGATTCCGACCATCGGCATCGGCGCCGGCGTCTCCTGCGACGGCCAGGTGCTCGTGCTTCACGACGTGCTCGGCCTCGAAGACCGCATCGCTCCCAAGTTCGTCAAACGCTACGCCGACCTCGGCGCAGCCGCCGTCGACGCGATGTCGCAATACGTCGAAGAAGTCCGCAGCGCCCGGTTCCCGACGCTCGCGCACTCGTTCTCCTCACCACGCGCCGTCGCCATGGCCAAGGAAGCGTAGATCCAGGAACGGGGTCAGGTACTGAAAGTGTGGAAATGGGGTCAGGTCGTGAACGGAATAGCTACGGGGCCAGGTCCTGAATTCTAGCAATCGTGCTGGTTGGGCACGTTGCGGTAGCGGCACGAATTCAGAGGACCTGACCCGAGCCATCGGACCTGACCCACCCATGCTCTGATTGATATGAAGATCGTACGGTCAGTTGCAAAGATGCAGGAGCTGTCGCGTCAGGCGCGAAGCGGCGGGCTCACCGTCGGCTTCGTGCCGACGATGGGATACCTGCACGACGGCCACGTCTCGCTCGTGCGCAGCGCGCGCGAGCACGCCGACATGGTCGTGGTCTCGATCTTCGTCAATCCCACCCAGTTCAACAGCGCCGAGGATTTCGACAACTACCCGCGCGACGAGAAGACCGACGAGGCCCTGCTCGAAGAGGAAGGCGTCGACGTGCTCTTCATCCCCTCGGCCGACGAGGTCTATCCGAGCGGCGCCTGCACGCGCGTGTCCGTCTCGCGCCTGACCGACAATCTCTGCGGCGCCTTTCGTCCGGGCCATTTCGAAGGTGTCACGACTGTGGTCGCCTCGCTCTTCCACATGGTCCAGCCCGACGTCGCGGTCTTCGGCCGCAAGGACTTCCAGCAGCTCGAGGTCGTGCGCCGCATGACGCGCGACCTGCATTTCCCCGTGCGCATCATCGCCGGCCAAACCCTGCGCGAGAGCGACGGTCTGGCAATGAGCTCGCGCAACGCGCGCCTCTCGCCCTCCGAGCGCGAGCAGGCACCGGCGATCTACCGCGGCCTCGCCGCCGCAGCGTCGGCCTTCGCCGCCGGCGAGCGCACCCCGCAGGCCCTGACGCAAACGGCGCGCGCGCACCTCGGCGACGCCTTCCGCGTCGAGTATCTCGAAGTCGTCGATCCCGACGCCATCGCGCCCGCATCCGCGGCCGACGAGCGCTCGGTGATGGCGATTGCCGCATGGCTCGGCCCCGTGCGGCTCATCGACAACGTGGTCCTGGCCGAAGAAGCCGCAAGGCTCGATGAGAGCACGTCGACCGCGTCTGCGCGGCGGCAAGCGACAAATTAACGACGGAGTTCGGACAACATGCGAAAGATGCTCAGAGGCAAGATCCATCGGGCGACCATCACCGGCGCCGACTTGGAATACGAGGGCAGCGTCACGATCGATTCCGATCTGCTCAGGGCGAGCGGGATCATCGAGAACGAAGCCGTCTGCATCTGGAACGTGACCAACGGAGAGCGCTTCGAGACCTACGCCATCGAAGGGCAGCCCGGCTCCGGCGTGGTCTGCGTCAACGGAGCCGCCGCGCACAAGGTCAACGTCGGCGACCTCATCATCATCGCTGCCTTCGGCTGGATGAACGACGAGGAAGCGCTGGCGTGGAAGCCTTCGGTCGTCTTCGTCGACGACAAGAACCGGCAGGTCGATCTCGGCCGCAAGCACGAGATCGGCGGCCAGGCGCATCTGAAGAAGGTGTGGGGCTGAGGCCCCGCGCCGCCGCCGACGCCTGAGCAGGTGCGCCGGCGCACGCACGACGCGCCCGCCACGCAAAGAACACCCTGATCCCTTCCGCGGCGGCTATAGTGGTCGGTCATGGAAGCACCGGCAGCCGCGCAAGAGAGTCTGCAGCCGCAAGTGGAGGTCGCGTGCACCGTCTGCGGCAGCGGCGGGCGCCGCATCATCGCCTCGTCCCGCGACCTGGAAGTGCAGCGGCGTTTCCTGCGCATGTTCCATCGTCGCCGCCTGCGTGCAGAGGCCAGCCCCGACACCGCTCTCGAAGAGCGCGCCGACTTCACCCAGGACTATGCAACCAACATCGTGGCCTGCACGCGCTGCGGCCTGATCTTTCGCGATCCCCGCCCCGAAGCCGGCGCCATCGCAGCAGCCTACGCGCAAGACACCTACGGGGCCGAGCGCCTGGACGCGCTCTTTCAGTCGCAGGTCGAGCTGTTTCGTCCCAAGGCGGCGCTGCTGACCAGGTTGCTAGGTAGCAGGAAGGACCCGGTCGTCATCGAGATCGGCAGCTTCGTCGGAGGCTTCCTGGTCGCTGCGCGCGAGCACGGGTGGAGCGCCTTCGGCATCGATCCCGGAGAGGAAGTCGCCGACTTCTGCGATGCGCGCGGATTGTCGGTGCTGCGTGAGGACGTCGATGCCTGCGTCTTTCCCACCGATGCTGCCGATTGCGTGGCGATCTGGAACACCTTCGACCAGCTTCCCGATCCACATCCGACGCTGCGGTCCGTGCGAAAGATCCTGCGCCCCGGCGGGATCCTGGCCGTGCGCGTCCCCAGCGGACCGTGCTTCGAGCATGCGATGCGCGCGCTGCGGCGATGGCCCGTATCGCTGCATGCGCCGCTGTTGTCGGCGCTGGCGTGGAACAACCTGCTGTCGTTCCCGTACCTGCACGGCTACTCGCCGCAGACGCTGGATCGCCTGATGAGCCCTTACGGCCTCGAACGCGTGCACTTCGATCCCGACGTGCTGACGCGCCTTGCCGACGAGACGAACCGGCCGTGGGCGGTATGGGAGGAGCGCGTGCTCAAGACGGCGTGGCTCGCGGCGGCCAAGGCCGCGCCTGGACGAGCCGAAGAGCTGGCGCCATGGTTCGACGCCTACTATCGCCTCGCCGCCGAGCGAGCCTGACCGCTACTCGTTCTCCGCGTCCACGCGCGCCGTCAGCTCGATACCTTCGCTGTCCGTCAGCATCGAGATGAGCTTCGAAAGCACCGGCAGCTGCACGTCGTAGCTGATGTCGACGACGACGTCGGTGCCCGAGGTGCCTCCGGCGTTGTCGACCGTCACCGTCGCCAGCGATGGCATCAGTCCGCTGCTGGCGAGCATGATGTACGCCGCTTCCTTGACCTCGCCCTCGGTGGCGCGCGGGCAGCTGGCCGCCGATCCGACCCGTGCCGCCTCGGCGGCCGCATTGGCAAGCGTCTGTCGAATGACGAACGCGCGGCCGAACTCCACGGTTCCGAACAGCGTCATCAGCATTGCCGGCATTGCCAAAGCAACTTCCAGTGCCGCCACGCCGCGGCTGTTCTGCTCGTTGAACTTCTTCCTGCGAAACATCGACATTCTCCTCATCGCACCAGGTCCGGGCCTGCGGCCAGCACGCCGAAGTCGGGACCGCCGCTCTCGCCCATCTCGACGACGTCGCATTGCACGCGCGCCTCGATGCGCTTCTCGGGCGCGACGATGACCTTGGTGATCACGGCACGAGCCACGCCGATGATGCGGATCCACCCGTTCGGATTGTTGCAATTGTCGCTGTCGTAGACCGGGATCAGCACCCGCATCTCGCTGTTGCCGTCCTTCTTGGCGTCGTAGAGGTCCTTCAATTCGTTGATCGCGCTGGTGATGGTGCCGCCGCTGAAGATGAATTGCGTGTTCTGCACGTCAATCTCCGGGCTGACGAACGTTCCCTTGCGCAGGCCGGTCAGGATCGACCTCAGCTTGGCGCTGTTGGCGGGGTCCTCGTTGAAGGTATGCCAGCCGGCGCAGCCCTCGGGGCTGTCGGTCGGGTAGAACGTGATGGTGTTGTCGGTACTGCAGGGAGACTGCTTGCCGGCGTACCAGGCCTTGGCGATGGCGACCGGGAAGTCGGCGGTACCCGGCGGCAGGTAGCTGACGCCGCTGATGCGCGCCGCAGCCCCGGCACGAACCGGAAAGCCGGCGCGGCCGATGACGCCGGCGAACAGTGCGGGAACCTGTCCGTTGGAGCCGTCGTCGCGCCGTGCGCGGACCTGCACGGCATCGACCTTCTCGTTGGTCTCGATGAACTGACCGGTCTTGTTGTCCCAGCGTCCGATCTGCACGTCCTGGCTGTCGACACCGATGGAAACGCCGCCGGCGCTGTTCTGCCGGGCGCGCGCGTCGGCTGCCGCCGCGATGCGAACCTTTTCGGCAGGCGTAAGGCTGTTGGTCAGAAAGTCTTCGCGTCCCTCGTCCATGTAGACGCGGGCCAGCTCACGCGTCGCGGATTCGGCGGCAAGATCGGCGACCGTCTGCAGCTCGGCATGCGTGACGAAGATCTGTCCGCCGTCGATGACGAGCGCCGCCATTGCCATCGAACCAGCAAGCGTGCCTGCGACACCGATCGATGTTCCACCGCGCTCACGTTTTTGCCGAAGCGTGAACAATTTTTTGGCGTCGCAAAGCCAGGCCCGTTTCGGTTGCGTTCCGGCATCGGGTGATGCCTTACGCAAGCATGCATTCTGTCTCACGCCAGCGAGACAGCGTTCCCGATCTGGACCATCGCTCGTCTCAGCGTTTCTCAATTTCGATACGGAACCGGGTGTCGTACGGCAGTGCTCGCCATCGGCGATCCCGTTCCCATGCATCGTCGCGTTCATATTTCGCTCCTCGAATCCCAGCGCTCGTGGTGATTTTGCGAGAGCGTCCACAATGTTCCCCCACCGGACAACATGGTGCTCAGCCGTGCGCAGACACTCGAAGGAGAGCAAGGACGATACCATCGGAAGCGCCACGATTGTGGAGCTTCTAAGCCCATCGCGTTCTCCGGGCAGACGCCGGCACTTCGCGCAAAGTTCTTGATCGACGGAGACCGTGCTACACAGCCTCGATGGCCAAGTCGGCAAAGGGCTCCAAGGGGAGCGATGGCCGTATCGCGGACAACCGCAAGGCGCGCTTCAACTATTCGATCGAGGAGACCCTGGAGGCGGGCATCGTCCTGACCGGCACCGAGGTGCGGTCGGCCCGGGACGGCGGCGTCAACCTCTCCGACTCCTATGTCCGCATCCAGGGCAGCGAGGCCTGGCTGCTCAACTGCCGCATCGCGCCCTATCCGCCGGCCGGAAAGTTCAACCATGAGCCATTGCGGGAGAGGAAGCTGCTCCTTCACCGCCGCCAGATCGACCGCCTGGACGGTCACAGCCGCACCGAAGGCTACGCCCTGATCATCACGCGCATGTACTTCGACAAGAATGGACGAGTGAAGGCCGAGGTCGGCCTGGCCCGCGGCAAGAAGCTCTACGACAAGCGCGCCTCCGCCCGCGAAAAGGACGCCAAGCGCGAAATCGAACGAGCCATGCGCCAGCGCGGCTGAAATCGGGGTCAGGTACTGAAAACGCGGAAAAGGGGTCAGGTACTGAAAAGACGGTGAAAGGGTCAGGTACTGAATCCGCGGAACCGGACGATCGCTTGGCAGGGTGGCCGTCGTCACCCGAGCCGGCTGCGGTCCACCTTGCCCATCGCGTTGCGCGGGATTTCTTCGAGGAAGCAATAGTGCCGCGGCCGCTTGTACGCGGCCAGGCTCTTGTCCGCCGCGTCGCGCAACCGTTCTTCGAGCGCGGCGAGGTCGGCACCGCCGCGGGCGACCACGAACGCTCCCACCACCTCGCCAAGATCGGCGTGCGGAACGCCGGCGGCGACCAGCTCCGCGACGCCCTCGACCGCCGACAGCGGCGCCTCTACCTCGCCCGGCACGACGTTGGAGCCGCCGACGATGATCAGCTCCTTGATGCGCCCGTCCACCCACAGGTCGCCCTGCTCGTCGAAATGACCGAGGTCGCCGCTGTGGAAGCATCCGTCGGCGAACGCTGCGGCGTTGGCTTCGGGCGCGTTGCCGTAGCCGGCAGTAACGCCAGGGCCGGTGATGCAGATCTCGCCGCGCGGGCTGGCCGTGCCGATCACGCGCTCGTGATAGCGGCCGTCGTCGGTACGCAACGCGATGCGGGTGCCAGGTAGTGGCGCCCCGACCGTCCCGGCACGAGCATGGCCGGGCAGCATGGACGTGACGATACCGGTCTCGGTCAGACCGTAGCGGTTGACGAGCTCGGCGCCGAGGTGATCGCGCACCTCCTCCCACAGCGTCGCGGGCAGCGGAGCCGATCCACTGATGGCCAGCCGCAGGCGCGCCAGGCTGCCCGCGCTTCCCGCTGCATGGACGAGCCGCGAATAGATGGTCGGCACCGCCATCAGCACGTCGATCTCGAACGCTTCCAGTGCGGCGAGCGTTGCCGCAGGCTCGAAGCCCGGCAGCATGACGATTCGCGATCCGGCAAGGAGCGAGCCGTACAGCGCCAGCACCAGCCCGTGAAAATGATGCGCGGGCAGGACGTGCAGGAGCCGGTCCTGGCGCGTGCGTCCCCACAGCGTCGCCAGCGTTTCGAGGTTCGAGAGCAGATTGCCGTGACTGAGAGGCACGCTCTTGGGCGCGCCGGTCGTCCCCGACGTGAAGATGATCAGCGCCGCGTGGCCATCGGCGCAGCCGACGACTTCGAGAGATGGCACCGAACGCGCCTGGTCGCGTGAAGCCGGCGAACGATCGGAGGAAGGCGCCGGCACCGGCGCCAGCGATGGAGGCGGCGCGAGCAACCATTGCGAAGGCGCCGCGGATTCCTCGCTCCACCACGCCGCCCCGCCATCGGCGTGCGTGTCCAAGAACGCCGCCGCGCCACCGCCATGCGTCTCCACGGACGCCGCCCGGCCATCGGCGTGCGTCTCCAAGAACGCCGCCGCGCCACCGCGCGTCTCGAACGCCGGCGCGCCACCGCCGCGCATCTCGAACGACGGCCCGTGCATCTGCACGAACGCCGCCGACCCGATGACTACCGCCGGACGCGCGGCGCCGAGCACGCGCGCGACCTCGGGCCCGGTCATGGCTGTGTTGATCGGCACGATCGGGTGCGCGCCCGCGAGCGCCGCAAGGTGCAGCGGCGCCAGCTCGGGCCCGCGTGAGAGCGCCAGCGCGATGGCATCCCCGGGTCGCAAACCCGCGTCATCGAATCGCGCGCGCCAGACGGCCGCACGCGCCAGCAGCTGCGCCGATGTCAGCGACCAGGCGGCGGCTCCGGAAGCATCCACGCCCACGAGCACGTCGGCGCCGCCGGCGCCCGCAGGCGCGGCGACATCGGCGCCGAAATGCGTGGCGGCGATGCCGCCGCCGGCGCCCGCAGGCGTGCAGCCGGCACCGGAATGCGTGGCAACGATCTTTTCCGCAACGTTCAGGAGGGGAAGGGCGAGGCTTTAGCGCTCCGCTTTCCAGCGCAGCACGAACTTCTCTTCGGTCATGGTCTCCGGCGACTTGTGCTTGCAGAGAATCTCGTCGGTCGCGCGAAGCTCGCGAATCTTGGCCAGCGCTTCCTTGCCGTGGGCGATGCCGTGGCGCGCCAGGTAGCAGCCGATGACCATGCCCGTGCGGCCGTTGCCGTTGGAGCAGTGAACGAGGGTGGGGCTGTCGCGGCCATCGATCTCGGCATCGATGGCGTCCAGGATCAGCTCCATCTCCTGCTCGGTCAAAGTGTTGCCGTCCTCGATGGCGTAGCGCGCGATCTCGACGACGATGCCGCGTTCCTCTCCCATCGCCTCGAGGACGTCTTCGTAGGGAATGTAGTGGTCGCCGCTTTCGATTTCCTGCATCTCTTCCTCGGCCATCAGATTGATGACGGAGTGGATGCCGCAATCGAGAAGCGCCTTCATGCGCTGTTCGGTCGTCGCCTTGTTCGTGCCGCCGGGATACGCGCCCGCGAGCAGAATCTGTGGGATGACCCAAAAGGTGCCGGGAAACGGAGTATCTGGATTGGGATTGCTCACGGGAAGACGTGCGCGCAAGCGTTGAGGTCGTTGTTCGAGCGGCGCCACTGTTACTCGTCCGAAACGCCTAGGTCAAGCCGGTTTCGGGCCGCGCCGGAGGGCTTTTTCGCGTTGCGAAGGCGACGCCGCACTGCGTGACCGCCACCTGTGGATTTGTTGATTGCCGCCACGTCCGAGCATAAGGTCCGGGGCGCCTCGACGGCCCGACCTTGCCGCGCGCCGCTCGCTTGCGAGCACTCGCCGCCGCAGAGGGAGTCGATTTTCACAGCCTGTCAGGAGGAGAGTTCCATGAAAGAGTTCGGCCTTTTCATCAACGGCCAATGGGAATCTGCCAAGGGCGGCAAGACCGCGCCTTCCATCAATCCGGCCACCGAAGAGGCGTGGGCGAACGTCGCCGTCGCCGACCGCGAGGACGTTCGCAAGGCCGTGGCGGCCGCCAAGCAGGCGCACGACAGCGGGGTGTGGCGCAACAAGTCGCCGCAGGAACGCGGCGAGATCCTCCAGAAAGTCGCCGCCGCCATTTTCGAGCGGCAGGACGAACTGGCAGCCGCCGAGGTTCAGGACGGCGGCGGCACCATGCGCAAGGCGATGAGCATGGACGTCCCCGGCGCCGCGCAGACCTTCTTTCACTTCGGTCAGTTCGTCTGCGGCGACGAATACAAGGCGATGCTGCAGGAAGAGTACGACGAGACGGTGCCGATCCCGAGCCACAACCTGGTGGTGCGCGAGCCGATTGGAGTCACCGCCGGCATCACTCCCTGGAACTTCCCGATGATCATGGGCGCCTGGAAGATCGCGCCGGCCATCGCCGCCGGCAATACCTGCGTCATCAAGCCCGCATCGGTCACGCCGGTGACTACGCTGATGCTGGCCGAGATCTGCACCCAGGCGGGTGTTCCGGCCGGCGTGGTCAACGTCGTCAGCGGCCCCGGCGGCACTGCCGGCGAGGAGCTGGCCACGCATCCCGACATCGGCAAGGTTGCCTTCACCGGCTCGACCGAAGTCGGCAAGCGCATCATGCAGCTGGGCGCGGGGACGCTGAAGAAAGTGACGCTCGAGCTCGGCGGCAAGTCGCCCAACATCATCCTGCCCGATGCCGACCTGGACACGGCCGCGCTCGGCGCGCTGTTCGGGACGTTCATGCATCAGGGACAGATCTGCGAGTCTGGCACGCGCATCCTGGTGCACGAGTCGGTGCACGACGAGTTCCTCGAGAAGATGGTCGCCGGAATCCAGCGCATCAAGATCGGCGACACGATGGATCCGATGACCGGCATGGGACCGCTGGTCAATGCGTCGCAGCGCGAGACCGTCGAGAAGTACGTCGCGCTCGGACACGAGCAGGGTGCCAAGTGCGTCACCGGCGGCAAGCGTCCCGAGGGCTTGAACAAGGGCTACTACTACGAGCCGACCATCTTCGATGCCGTCGACAACAAGATGCGCATCGCGCAGGAAGAGATCTTCGGACCGGTGGTCTCCGTGATCCGCTTCAAGGACGAGGACGAGGCCGTGCGCATCGCCAACGACTCGGTCTACGGACTAGGCGGCGCGGTGTGGTCAGCGAACAAGGATCGCGCGGTCGCTCTTGCGCGCCGCATCGAGACTGGCACGGTGTGGGTCAACGACTACCACATGATCAACCTGCGTTTCCCCTTCGGCGGCTACAAGCAAAGCGGCATCGGCCGCGAACTCGGCAAGTGGGGCATGGCCGAGTACCACCAGCTCAAGCACATCCACGTTGGCGAGCACACCGGCCCCGAAGGCAAGTTCTACTTCCAGATGCTGCTGAACTGAGAGCGCGCTCAGGTAGGGCAGGTGAATCGCGAGAGGGGCAGGTACTGAATTCGTGGTGGTAGAAGGCCGCGCCACTTCAGAAGATTGCTAGAATTCAGTACCTGACCCCGTCCATCGATATATGCCTAGCATCGCCATCACCCAGCGTGCGGCCGAGATCCTCGCGCGTGTGCGGGGCGAGCGCAGCGGGCCGCTCACGTTCACCATCGACGGCGGGTGCTGCGAAGGCACGGCGCCTCATCTGTACGAGCATTACGTGATTGCGCCTGGTGCGCAGGCCGTTGCCGAAGTCGGCGGCGTACCGGTGTACATGCCCGAGTCGATGGCGACGCTGTACGCCGAGGCGCGCGTGACCATCGACGTCGTCGATGACCCGCTCTCGGACGCGATGTCGCTGGAAACCGAATACGGCGTGCGCTTCGTGCTGCGCGAGGTTGTTTGAGAGGCAGTCCCCTCAAATTCCGCCTGCGCCAGGCCGTCCAGGAGAATGGGGTCAGGTACGGAAAGTGCTTTTCTTCCTGATACCGCGCGTTTCGTACCCGACCCCAAAACCGTGAATGCCGTACCTGACCCGAGCTTGCACAATGCTCAGCGCGACGTGCTCCAGGCGATCTGGCATCCGCCGCGTTCGTCGCTGTAGTAGCGGTTAAGCTGGTCGCGGCATTTACCGAGGGCGGCCGACTCGGCGGCGCCCGGCGTGTCGGCGCAGGCGCCCGTGGAGATGCCGAAGCCGGCGGCCCTGGCCACGGCGCAGTGTCCGCCGGGCTCGGTCGATGCCGTCATCTGGCACGCAGCCGCCGACTTGCTGGTCTTGCTGCAGCCGGCGCGTGCGCATTCGCGCGCTGCCGACGGATCGGCTCGCCAGCACGCTCCCCAGCCGCCGCCGCCATGCTTGCCGTCGGTGGGCTCGGTGAAGATCGATGCGTAGGCGGTCGACAGCAGCGGCTTGCCGCCCGAGCTGTACTGACGGGGCGGATCCACCGACGCCAGCTGCTCGCGCCGTGACCCGGCCGATCGCGGATCATCGCGGTCGCGTGAGAGGTCGTCGGCATCGGTGCGCGACCGTCCCCGGGCCTCCGCCGCCGCGCGGGAACGTTCGTCGGCGCGCGCTCGTTCGTCCTCGGCGCGCTCGCGCGCCCGCGCCTCGGCGTCCTGCCGCTCACGCTCCTGCGCGCGTCGCGCTCGAAGCTCGGCATCCTCGCGATCACGCTCGGCCTGCGCGCGCTGTCGTGCCCGCGCCTCGGCGTCTTCGCGCTCGATGCGATCACGCTCGATGCGCGCGCGTTCGCGAGCGCGAAGGTCGGCATCCTCGCGTTCGATTCGGTCGCGTTCTGCCTGCGCGCGTTCTCGGGCGCCCACATCCGCGTCCTCACGCTCGTAGCGATCGCTCTCGACCTGACGTTCGCGGTCGCCTGCAACGTCACGCTCGTAGCTGTCGCGCTCGCGAGCACTGGCGGTGCCCGAGTCCAGGCGTGCGCGTCCGGTCGCGGCGGCGGCGGCGACCTCGTCGACCGGCGCGGCGCCGGCACGGCCAGGCGACGGCGACGTAGCGCCAGCGCGTTCCTGCGGCGAAGACCCAGCACCCGTGCGATCGGGAGGCGACGCCTTGGCGAGCTGCTCGCGACGCGCCTCCTCCGCCTCGACCTTGGCGCGCGCCTCGATGCGCGCTTTTGCCTCGGCGGCCGCGCGCGTCTCGATCTCGGCCTTGGCCCTGGCTTCGGCTTCGGCCTTGGCACGAGCCTCTTCCTGCGCCTTGGCGATGACTTGAGCCTTGGCCTTGGCATCCGCCATCGCCTTCTCGAGAGCCTCGGCGCGGGCGCGCGCATCCTCGACGGCCTGCGCCTCGAGCCTGGCGAGCTCCTCGCGGTTCATTGCGGGCTTCTGTGGCGCAGCCGCCGCATCGGCGCCGGCTCCGGCAGCCGCGGCGATCTCGGCCTGCGAGCGCGACTCGGTTCTGGTCTGCAGCTGCGTCAGCGGCGTTGCGCCGGTGTTCTGGCGCTCGGTGCCGGCCTCGGCCGTCCGCGCATCGATGTCGGTGCCGCGCGCCCTGGACCACATCTGCGAGGATGCGTAGATGGCAGCCGCCGCCACCACCACCATGCTGGCTGCCAGCACGACTTTTACCGGCGCCGACAGCGGACGGCGATCGTTCGGATACGGCTCGCTCTCGTACTCCATGTCGTCGTCGCCGAGCGTACGGATCGGGCGAGGTGGAGATGGACGGTAGACCGGCGTTGGAGGCGGCGGCACGGAAGGCGGCGGAGGTGGAGGGATGGCCATCTCGACGGTCTTCTCGAGCGCGGACGGCGGTGGTGCAGAGACGACAATCGCATCCGCGTCCGGCACAGGCGGCGGGGGAGGCGGCGGCGCAGCGGCCGGCTTGGGCGCCGGCTCCGACAAGGCGCGCGCGAACTCTTCCATCGTCGGAAAGCGTCCCGAGGGTATGGGCGAGCGCGCACGCTCGATGGCGGCGACGAACGTGGCGGGCAGATCGTCGCGAATGTTGCCGAGCGGCTGGCCTGCATCGGCAGGAAGCTGGCCCGTGAGCATCTCGTAGAGTACGACCGCCAGCGAGTACTGATCGGGACGGCCATCCAGGCCGCGCTCGCCGCGAACCTGCTCGGGCGCCACGTAATGCGCGTTCTCTTTGGCCGCGCCGGCGATGGCTGGAGGCGTCCAGCCCGGAGGACGCGGAATGCCGACGTCCATCAGCTTGATGGTACCGTCGTCGCAGAAGAAGACGTTCTCGGGCTTGACGTTTCGGTGCACGGTGTAGTTGTGCATGAACGTCAGCGCGGTGCTGAGCGCTTCGCCCACGCGCAGCGCTTCCTGGTAGCGGAACGGCGCGCCGGTGCTGCGGCGCTCGTTCATCTCTTCGCGCAGCGTGCGGCCCGACAGCAGCTCCATCGTCAGGAAGTAGTTGGCGCCCTCGCACTGCACGTCGAAGACCTTGACGATGCCGCGATGCGAGAGCTCGCTGGCCACGCGTCCTTCGCGCAGCAGACGCTCGCGAGCCTTGTCGTTGGGGATCAGGCCCGGAAGCATGACCTTGAGCGCGACCTCGATCTGGCGCTTGCGATCGTAGGCGGCGTAGACCGCGCTCATCGATCCTGCGCCGAGGCAGCGGCGCACGTCGTAGCGGCCGGCGAAAACCTCGCCGGGCGCAACGCCGATGCGTTCGAACATCGTGGCCGGCTCGTTGCCGGTGCCGAAGTACCTGGTCTGCGTCGAGATGGGACGGTCGAAGGACTGCTCGACCTCTTGCAGGACTTTTGCGAGATAGCGGTGCGCGGCATCGAGCTCGGCAAGCTGCTCGCGGTGCTGGAAGCGGGCCTCTTCGCTGCTGGCGGTCGAGACCAGGGTGGAGAGCTGGCGCTTGCGCGTATCGTAGGCGGCCTTGAGGTCGCGGCGGCCAAACCCGTCCTCCAGCCCCATCACCTCTAGCGCGCGTACCCGTTCCAAGATGTCTCCCCTCCGGCGAAATGCTTTAGAGCCGCTGGCCGACTGCGGCAAACGCTTCTGACATATCAGGTGAAATGGAGATGCGCCGCCGCTTTTGGACGTACGAAAAAGGGCGCGGCGGTGCGTATCGGAACGAGGCAGCGGGACGGAGGCGGTGCGAGTAGGGGCGGCTTGCCTGCGCGTCGGCGGCGTCGTGCGGTGTCGATCGACGCGTGCGGTGCAAAAGGGCGGGCGGTGCAGTGCGGGCGTTCGCGAACAGGCGAGGTGCGAGAGGGCGGGACGCGTCATGCCGCGTCCGCCAGGCTCGCGCAGCCGGTCGCCTGGTCAGTCGGTGAGAAAGGCAGCGGCGGCCTGGCCGATCTCGTCCTCGCGGCCCATCAGGAAGTGATCGGCGCCGCTTAGAACGATGACCTTGGAGCCGGTGTTCAGGCGCCGGTACAGCTGGTCCAGATCGCCGCTCCTGCAGTACGGGTCGGCATCGCCGGCGATCAGAAGGACCGGCCTGCCGGGTTGCTCGGGCAGACCCCCGGCCATCATGGCAAGGGGAGGGGCCACGGCCACCAGGCAGGAGGCAAAGTCCTCGGAGGCAAAGCCGAGGATGACCGCGGCGCCGAAGGAGTAGCCGGCAAGGGCGGTGGTAGAGCGGCCGGTTTCGGTCATCAGGTACCGGGCCGCTGCCCGGGCGTCCTCGCTCTCGCCCTTGGTGCCGTGGTGGCTGCCGGTGCTGGCGCCCACGCCTCGGAAGTTGAAGCGCAGCGTGGCAAGGCCGGCGCCGGCCAGATGATCGGTCAGGGCCATGACCACGTTGTTGTCCATGGAGCCGCCGTAAAGAGGATGAGGATGGCAGATGACGCAGGCGCCGGTGGGCGCCGCGGGCACGAAAAGACGGCCGTGCAGGCGAAGCTCGCCGCTGGGGAAGAAGACCTCGCGGTCCATCGCGCGCACTTAGTCCGGGCGCACGAGCCATGGCAAGGCCGCTACTTGCCGAGATATGTCCAGTCGCCCGTGCAGCCGACAACGGAGGTGATGGCGCCGGAACCGTCAAAGATGGGAATCATGCAGTAGGCCTCGACACCGATGCGGCCGACGGCTCCGAGGTCGGAGTTGGCGATGCAGACGCAGGCAGCCTTGGGCTTGCCCCACGCCTCGACGCCGGCGTCGAAATCGAAGGCGCGCTTGTTCCACAGCTTGTCGTAGCGATCCTGGGCCGTGGTCTCGGCAACACCGGCGGTGGGACCAAGAATGAAGAGGGCAACGAGCAGGCGAGCAATCATGGGAGTCTCCTTTTTGCCGCCGCGCGTCGCGAAGCGGAGGACCGCGCGGCGCCTCGATGGTGGTACGCAGTTGCGCCCGCAACAATATGGATGCTGCGCCTTGTGACCGTGCTGTCGCGGTCTTATAGTTCGGCCAGGACAGTGATGTTCATCCCTTCGGGGGCGATATGGGCTCGACGAAGGTCATGAAACAGGAGCTGCATGCCGAGCGCTCTGCCGACTCGTTAATCCGGTAGAAAAAAACGCAACTGCGGATAACACCGAATTTGCACTCGCGGCTTAATTAGCCGCGACGTCCTACCCTCACACTCCCGCTGTGTGGGCTAGGGCGTAACGATGCGGGATAGGGATCTGGTGCTACGCCGTCTGGCGCCAGCTCGAAACAGTAGACGGCTGGTTGTCCGGGAGCCCGTCCGTGGGCGCTCCGGCCGGCGAGATAAAATCACGGACTAAGCATGTAGAGGTTTTTGTGGATTGCTTTCGGACGGGGGTTCGATTCCCCCCGCCTCCACCATTTCTGCGGCGCGACGACAGCAACGCTGTGTGACGCTGTCGTATCTCCTCGCTTAGCGAAAATCGCAGTTCGACATGGGGGCCAATCTAGAGCGTTGCACTCGGCAGCTTCGCGCTACCTATCACTGCCACGTCGTATTCGACCGTGACGCCGACGGCTACCGGCTCATCGCCGCTCGCGACGGAGAGCGGTAGTTGGTGCAGATTCCGACTGATCCCGAACACTGATTCCGACTGAAGCCGAACGGTCGTTCCGACCGAAGGCGAACACCCATTCCGAACCAAGCCGAACGGGTATTCCGAGCCAAGCCGAACGGGCTGCGGCGCGGAAGATCACGGCACAGGTGCGTCTGGAGAGGCCGGCGAGACCAGGCAGGAGGTGCCCTCCCAATCCAACCACGAACAGGGAGGGCACCATGCCTGCGCACAGAACCACCATGCGCAAGACACGAGAAATACTTAGGCTCCGCTGGCACCTTGGGCAATCGGTTCGGGCCACGTCACGCAGTTGCGGCGTGGCCGGCAGCACGATCCTGGAGTTGGAGTCGCGCGCCAAGGCCGCCGGACTGTCCTGGCCGCTGGCCGACGACGTGGACGATGCGGCGCTGGAAGCGCTGCTCTACAAGCGCGAGGCCGCGCCCGCACGCGAGCTGCCCGACTTCGCATTCGTCCACCGCGAGCTTCGCCGCAAGGGCGTTACGCTCGAACTGCTTTGGCTCGAGTACAAGGGACGCTGCGGCGCGAAAGCCTACAGCTACTCGCGCTTCTGCGAGCTGTACGGCAAGTGGCGCGGAACTCTGGACGTGGTCATGCGCCAGAGCCACCGCGCCGGCGAAAAGCTCTTTGTCGACTGGGCCGGCCAGACGCTGCCGCTTACCAACGCCCAGACCGGAGAGGTAACCGAGCAGCCGATATTCGTGGCCGCCCTGGGCGCCAGCAACTTCACTTACGCCGAGGCGGCCCAGAGCCAGGAATCGGCGTGCTGGCTGATGGCGCACGTACGCGCCTTTGAGTTTCTCGGCGGCGTCCCCGAGGTCGTCGTCCCCGACAACCTAAAGACGGGGGTCACCAAGGCCTGTTTCTACGAGCCCTCGCTCAACAAGGCCTACGTCGAGCTGGCCGAGCACTACGGCACCACGATCCTGCCGACGCGCGTGGCCAAGCCCAAAGACAAGCCCAAGGTCGAGAACGCCGTTCAGCAAGTGGAGCGCTGGGTGCTGGCCCCGCTTCGCAACCATACGTTTTTCAGCCTGGCCGAGATGAATGCCGCCATCGCCGAGCGCCTTGCGTGGCTCAACGACCGGCCATTCTCACGCCTGCAGGGCACACGCCGGTCGCTGTACATCGAACTGGACCCCCCCTCACTGCGGCCGTTGCCGGCCAAGAGATTCGAGCCTGCCGACTGGAAGGTCGACGTCGGCGTGGGCATCGACCACCACATCGTCTTCGACAAGCACTACTACAGCGTGCCGCACGAGCTGGTCGGCAAGCGCGTCGACGTGCGCGCCGGATTCCTCATCGTCGAGCTG
>DASPNH010000153.1:0-9308 GCA_035626675.1 Binatia bacterium | reverse complement strand
CGCCAGCGGCGTCCGTGCCAGCGGCGATGCAATCGAGGTGCTCCACTCCTTGATGGAAGCGGTGCACCGCGCGGTTCACTACACGCCCGACGTGACCGATGCCGCCACCACCGCCGATGAAGCCGTGGCACGGGGCGCCGGAGTCTGTCAGGACCATGCCCATGTCTTCGCTTCGTGCGCACGGCTGCTCGGCTATCCCGCCCGCTACGTCAGCGGCTACCTGAAGCCCGCCTCAGGCGGGGCCACGCAGGCCGGTCATGCATGGGCCGAGGCTTGGGTCGGCGCCATTGGATGGATAGGATTCGACGCAGCGAGCTTCGTCTGCCCCACCGACTCGTACGTGCGCGTGGCCGTAGGTCTGGACTATTCCGAGGCCTCGCCGGTCCGAGATGTCCGGCGCGGAGTGGCCGAAGAGCCGATGACGGTGCTGGTCGACGTGCGCAGCGGCGGCGCCCAGCAGTGACCATCGTCCGAACGGGGTCAGGTACGGAACGGACGGGTTTCTCGCGGCCCGCAAACTCCTGACTCCCTGGCCGCAGCGGCGGCCGCAAAGGGGACCGATGACCTATTGTGTAGGGCTGCGCCTGCGCGAAGGCCTCGTCATGCTGTCCGACACCCGCACCAACGCGGGCGTCGACAACATCGCCACCTTCAAGAAGATGCACGTCATCGAGGTGCCCGGCGAGCGCATGATCGCGCTGATGACGGCCGGCAACCTCGCCGTCACCCAGTCGGTCGTCAACATGGTCTGCGAAGGACTGACCACCGAAGGCGGCGTCGATCCGGAAACCCTGCGCACCGTGCCGACGATGTTTCGTGCCGCCCAGCTCGTGGGCGAGGCCGTGCGTTCGGTCTATCGCAGCGACGGCGAGGCGATGAAGGCGCAGCACGTGGCCTTCGAGGTCTCGCTCCTGCTCGGCGGCCAGATTCGCGGGCGCCCGCTCTCGCTCTACCAGATCTATTCGGCCGGCAATTTCATCGAGGCATGCGAGGACTCGCCGTTCATGCAGATCGGCGAGCACAAGTACGGCAAGCCGATCCTGGACCGCGCCGCCAAGTACGAGACCGACCTCTACGATGCGGTCAAGCTGGCGCTGGTCTCGATGGACTCGACGCTGCGGTCCAATCTGACCGTGGGCTTGCCGGTGGACCTGCTCGTCTACCGCGACGGCACCTTCGCGCCCGAGCTGCGCAAGCGCATCACCTCCGAGGACCAGTATTTCCGCAACCTGCGCGACTTGTGGGGCAGCGCGCTGCGCGAATCGTTCCGCTCGATCCCGCGGCCGGACTGGGCCGTGGGGCCGCCGGAAGCGAAGTAGAAAAAAGGGGTCAGGCGCCTTTACGGCGGGCAACGGCCTGCACGCTCGAGCGCGAGCGCGCGATGAGACGGTTCCAGCGAGCCTGATTCAGCTCGCTGGAACCCGTTTTCTTCTCAGAAGCCCTGGAAGGATTGGCGCGTCAGCTCGAGGCGGTCGCCGAGGCGGATCAGGCGACCGGAGCCGAAGAGCGCGCCGGTCCATAGGACCTGTGCGCCGAACTTGAGGCGCCCGGTCGTGCAGAGCAGCGTGCCGACGCCTTCGGACTTGTCGCCCATCTCGCACTTGCGGCCGGCCACGTAGAGCAGCACGCGATCCGGCGTCAGCCCGCCCACGGCATCGATGCGCGAGCGGCCACGCATCTGCAGCCGGCCGCGGATGCGCAGCACGACGACGGTGTTGGCATCGAAGCCGCCGTCGATTTCCAAAGTCGCGTCCGTGGACCCACGAAGGTCGTCGATGTCCAGGATGTTGATCGCGCCGACGGCGGGCGCCGTGATCGTGACGACCTCGCCGGCACCGACGCGCACCGCGCCGAGGCTCGCCGTCGACGGAAGCGCATCCAGTGCCGTGGCCGCGGCGTCGAAGCTCGTGCGCGCCGCGTGGCATTCCGACACCAGAGGGTTGCTGCCGTCCAGGTCGTAGCTGCCCGACAGGTCGTTCTTCGGCGTCACCGTCCCCGGGGCCAGGTTGTAGACGTCGGTGTAGGGAACCTTGACGCCATTGGGACGTCCTTTGGCGCCGCCGCCGGCGGTGGCGATGTCTTCGTAGATGACCGAGGCATTGCCGATGCGCACCGCGCCGCGGCCGCTGTCCACGACCGAAGCCACGTGGCCCTCGGTGATGCTGGCATCGCCGAGCAGCAGGAAGCCGCCGCAGATGTCGCCGCCGACCACCGTCTCCCATCCCGTCTTGATGCGGTCGCCCCTGGGGTCTTCGCGCTCGACCACCGCCCACGGGCAAAGGTCCGACATCAGCGGCTCGATGCCCGCGCAGCCGCCGCCCACGCACTGGTCGTCGACGGTGCAGTCGAGGCCGTCGTCGCATGCGGCGTACTCGGGCAGCGGATCGTAGCTGCACGTGTCGGCGGGCTCGCCGCAGATGTCGATCGTGCACGAATTGCCGTCGTCGCAGGGCGAGCTTCCCGCCTGGCAGTCGAGCACCGCATCGCAGGTCTCCGTGCCGTTGCAGAACAGGGAGTCGGCGCATGCTCCGTCGTCCGGAGTGTTCGAGCAGCTGTCGGCACCTTCGTCGCACGCGTCCAGGGTGCAGCCGACGCCGTCAGGACACGGATCGCCGAAATGAAGCGAGCAACTGCCGCCCGCGCACGTATCGGCGCCATTGCAGAAGAGGCCATCGTCGCACGGCGACGAGTTGGCCGGATTGTGACAGGCACCGGAGCCGTTGCAGACGTCGTCGGTGCAGGAGTTGCCATCGGCCGTGCACGGTGTGCCTGCAACGTCGTTGCAAGAGTCGGTCGGTTCCTGGCACGCGTCGGCGCACTCGCCGCCGCCCGTGCACGGATCGCCGCTGTGCACGCTGCAGGCGCCGCCCGAGCACGTATCGGTTCCGTTGCAGTAGATGCCGTCGTCGCAGGGCCCGCTGATCAGTTCGCCGATGCATGTGCCGGCGCCGTCGCACTGGCCAGCGATGCATCCGGTCTGGCTGCCGCACGCCGAGCCCTGCGGATCCAGACAGCTGTCGGTGCCTTCCTGGCAGTTGTTGCACTCGGTGCCGGGACACGGATCGCCGCTCGGCGATCCGCATACGCCGCTGGTGCAGGTCTCGGTGCCGTTGCAGAACAGGCCGTCGTCGCAGGGCGTTCCGTTGACGGAGTTGCCGGTGCCGACGCAGACCCCGACCTGATTGCACAAATCGGGCGAGGTGCACGAGTCGTTGTCGTTGCACTCGGCGCCCTGACCGACGAACTGGCAATTGAACTTGCAGCAGCTGAACGCGTAGAAGCAGCGGCTGCCATTGGTGCATGCGCCTTGGGCAGGATCGCCTTCGATGAAGAGGCCGCCGCCCGGATCGCACTCCTCACCGCCTTCGGGAACGCCGTTGCCGCAAATGCTCGCGGTGGCGCCGGTGGACAGGATCAGCAGAAGGAAGAACGCGCTCGCGCACGTGCGAACGCGGAAGAGAACGGTCACGGACATGACGGACACCCCCAAAGCTCTGCCGCCAGTCGCGGCCCAGGCTGATCCCGGACCGGCTTGCGGACAGATGTCGCTGCCGACTTTTAGGCCGATATCAGTTCGACGATGTTCAAACGAGCGTTCGCGCACCCGTCGCGCAATTTTTCGGCGCCAAACGAGGCGAAGGCCGTTATGCATTCCATAAGTGCGGGCCATGAGGCCAGGCTCTGCCGGCGACGAAGCCGCGCAGCATCGCCTGCGATTTGCTCCTTGCCTGCCTCCCGCTAAAGCCTTCGCGATGGCGCTGCTGCTCGGATGTCAGGAGGTGGGCAAGGCCTATGGAGCCGCGCCGCTATTCTCCGCGCTGTCCTTCGGCATCCACGACGGCGACCGCGTCGGCATGGTCGGTCCCAACGGCTGCGGGAAATCGACGCTGCTGCGCGTACTTGCCGGGCTCGAGCCACCCGATCAGGGAACCGTCACACTGCGCCGGGCGACGCGCCTGGCCTACGTTCCCCAGCATCCGGCTTTCAGCGCCGCCACTGCGGCCGAGGTGCTCGAGCGTGCACTCGAAGCCGATGATCTCGAGGAAGCGCAGAAGCTGACACGAGTCCGCGCAACCCTTGGCCGCTGCGGCTTTGGCGAGCCCGACGTGGATCCGGCCCGCCTCTCGGGCGGATGGCAAAAGCGTCTGGCCATCGCCGCGGCGCTCGTGGCCGAGCCCGACGTCCTGCTGCTCGACGAGCCCACCAACCATCTGGACCTCGACGGCATCCTGTGGCTCGAGCAGCTGCTGACCACCCAGACCTCGGCCTTCGTCGTGGTCAGTCACGACCGCTGGTTCCTGGAGAACGTGGCGCGCCGGATGTTCGACCTGGATCCGGTCCACGAGCGCGGCTTCTTCGAAACGCGCGGCAGCTACAGCGAGTTTCTCGAGCGCAAGGACGCGGCGCTGGTCGAACAGGCGCGCTGGCAGGCAACCCTGGCCAACCGCGTGCGGCGCGAGGTCGAATGGCTCCGCCAGGGACCCAAGGCGCGCTCGACCAAGCAGCAGGCCCGCATCCAGGAAGCGGCGCGAATGATCGACGAGCTCGCCGATGTCAACGCGCGCATGGACAAGCGCGACAGCGGCATCGACTTTCGCGGCAGCGAGCGGCGCACCAAGCGGTTGCTCGCGGCACACAAGGTCGGCAAGCGATTCGGCGAGCGCGAGATCCTGCGCGACGTCGATCTGGTGCTGTCGCCGGGTACGCGCCTCGGCCTTCTGGGGCCCAACGGCAGCGGAAAGTCCACGCTCATCAAGATGCTGGTGGGAACGCTGCAGCCGGATACCGGACGCATCGAGCGCGCCGACGATCTGCGCATCGCCGTGCTCGATCAGCATCGGACTTCGCTGGATCCGAGCCTGTCGTTGCGGCGCGCGCTGGCACCGGCCGGGGATCAGGTGATCTTTGCCGGGCAGCCGGTGCACGTTGCCGGATGGGCGCAGCGCTTCCTGTTCCGCTCCGAGCAGCTGCCGATGCCGGTGAACAGGCTCTCCGGTGGCGAGCAGGCGCGCGTGCTGCTCGCAAGCCTGATGCTGCAGCCGGCCGACGTCCTGGTGCTGGACGAGCCCACCAACGACCTGGACATCCCGACGCTCGAAGTGCTCGAGGAAAGCCTGCTCGAATTTCCCGGAGCCGTCGTGCTCGTCACGCACGACCGCTATCTGTTCGAGCGCGTCACCAACACGGTGCTCGGTCTGGACGGCAGCGGCTGCGCCGTCCCCTACGCAGACTATCGGCAATGGGAGGCGATGCGGCGCCAGCGCAGCACAACGGTCGCCGGGGCGCGAAGCGATACGCGCGAGACTCCGGCCGCCGCCGCAAAGGCAAGACCGCGCAAGCTCAGCTATCTCGAGCAACGCGAGTGGGACGGGATGGAGGATGCCATCCTGTTTGCCGAAGCGGCGCTGGCCAAGGCGCAGCAGCGCGCAGGCGATCCGGCAGTGGCGAGCCAGGCAGCCGAGCTGGCGCAGCGCTACCGGGAGCTCGAGCAGGCACAGCGCGAAGTCGATCGCCTGTATGCGCGATGGAGCGAGCTGGAAGAGAAGCGCTCGGGAATGGAGTGACGCGCGTCCGCGACGGCGTCGCTACGACGGCGTCGCGGAAACGAGTCGCTATTCGACGCGAAGACGGATGACGGGCTGGACGCGCGCCACGTATTCGAGCAGACCGCGCGCCAGAAGCGCGAGGCCGACCATCTCCAGCAGCTCCTCGGCCGGCACCAGCGTCAGGTGATAGAACAGATCATGACCATGGCTGGCGATGTAGCGGCCGCCGAGCAGCTCGACGCCGATTGCACCGGCGGCGAACGCCACGCCACTGGCAGCCATCCAGCGCCGCACGGAGCGGGGCAGGTCGGCCAACACTCTCCACGCTGCGGCCGCGGCTACCACCGCAACCACGCCGTAGGGAAGGACCCACGCCGCGCGCACCGCTTGCGGCCTATCGGGCGTGGCCAGGAAATCGGCGATCGCCTCGTGCAGACCGAGCTGCTCGTCGGCAAGGAGATAGGCAAGAACGCAGGACAGGGTCGTCCATGCGCGGCGATGGGAGCCGGCGACCACGTGCTCGCGAAAGGCGATGCAGGCCGCCAGCATCAGACAGACGGCCCAATGCGCGATGGCGACGAGCGTGGGAATGCTCGGCTCGTTGTCCATGTTCAGGGCCTGCACGAGTGGATGGCGCGAGGAGACTCCAGCCACGGTCGATGCCTGTGCCGCCACATGCGCCACGGTGACGGCGCCTGCCGTTGCCAGCAGAAGCCGAAAGATGACGTTCGATCTCAGGTGGAGGTCCATGACCTCGTCTTCTCCCCACGGTCGCAGCGGCTGGCGCGACTGCGAGCGGGCTTGATACGCCAGAGCAGGAAGTGCCGCCAACTCGTGTTGCCGACACCGAAAGAAGTCCCGCCAACCGGCTGGACCGCGGCCATATTCGCGGCTAGGGATGGAAGAGACCGAACGCCGACCCAGGAGCATCGCCATGAAACTTCCGCTGCACGGTGCCGCCTTGGCGCTGATGGTGTTCATCGCCGCCTGCAACAACGACGACTCCGAGCGAAAAGCCGTCGCCGCGGGCTCCGACACCAAGCCTGCTGCAACCGAGAAGACCGCATCCGCCGCCGCTTCGCAGGCCGGGTCCGATGCCGCCAAGCCTGCAACCGCACCTGCAGCCAGCGCTCCCGCCGGATCGCACGCGGCTGTCGGCGACAAACCTGCGACGCCGGCCGCTGCCGTCGTCGCCCAGAATGATCAACCTGCCGCGGCGGCACCTGCTGCCGGCGGCGCCGAAGGTGGAAAAGTGATCACCACGCCGAGCGGACTGAAGTACGAGGTCTTGAAGGAAGGCACGGGCGCCAAGCCCACGGCCACCAGCAACGTCACGGTGCACTACCGCGGCACGCTGACCGACGGGAAGGAGTTCGACAGCTCCTACAAGCGCGGGCAGCCCGCGACGTTCCCGCTGAACCGCGTCATCAAGGGCTGGACCGAAGGCGTGCAGCTCATGACCGAAGGCTCCAAGTACAAGTTTACGATTCCGCCCGAGCTCGGCTACGGAGCCGCCGGCGCGGGCGGCTCGATTCCGCCCAACGCCACGCTGATCTTCGAGGTCGAGCTGATCAAGGTGAACTGACCTGTCGTCGCGCGCGCGGCGGTCCCTCTGCCGCGCGCCGCATCCGCCGCCTGGCGGCAAGGCACGAGATATGATCCTGGCGAAGCGGGTGCGCAATGCCGTGCGGGTGTTCGCGTCGTTGGCGGCGTTGCTGTGTCTGCTGGCACCGGCGGGCGCAACGGCTGGCGAGGAGGCTTGCGGAGTTCCGGTCAGCGGGAACGCCTCTCCCGTGGCATCGGATGCGCTGTTCATCCTTCGCACCGCGGTCGGGAGCACGAGCTGCGCCGTCTGCGTGTGTGACACCAACGGTTCGGGTGAGGTGACGGCGACCGATGCGCTACTCGACCTGAAGGTGGCCGTCGGGCAGCCGCTCGCGCTCGACTGTCCGCCCTGCCCCGCCACCACGCTGCCGCCGACAACAACCACCACCGTGCCGGTGACGACGACGCTGGACGTCGCGACGACGACCGATCCGCCGGCCACCACGACCACGTTGCCGCCGCCGACGACGACTCTGCCCGTGACGACCACGACGGTGCTGATCACGACGACGACCCTGCCGGTGACGACGACGACCGTTCCGCCGACCACCACGACGATCCCCGCAACCACCACGACCATCCCGGTGACGACGACGCTGGTCGCGCCGACCACGACGCTGCCGCCAACGACCACACTCCCGACACCGACGAGCTCGACGACGACGTCCACCAGCAGCTCGACGACCACCACGATTGCAGCGCCGACCACGACCACCACCACCACGACCATGTGCGTGATGGCCGCGCCGGAAGTGCCGCCGCTGAAGATCGTGGCCGTCAACGCCACGGCCGCTGCCTTCGCCACGTTCGCGCTGCAGCCTCCGGGATCCAGCGATTGGTACGTAACCGAGCAGGCCGGGCGCATTCGCATCCTGCGAAACGGAGAGTTCCTGGCAACTCCGTTTCTGGACATCACCGCGGCCATTGGCAGCAATCTCGGCGAGCGCGGGCTGCTCAGCATCGCGTTTCATCCGAACTACGCCACCAACGGCCGCTTCTTCACCTTTGCGACGCCCGGAACCGGCGCCGACGGCAGCTACTCCGCCATCAATTCGGATGCGGTGGTCGAATGGACGCGCAGTAGCGCGAACCCCGACGTTGCCGTGCCAACCAAGGTCCGCGACATCGTCGTGCTGCCGGTGTCGGCGGAGAACCACAACGGCGCCACCATCACGTTCGGGCCCGACGGCTATCTGTACGTCGGAACCGGCGACGGCGGCGGCGGGTGCGAGAGCAACAAGCCGGGCCAGGTCCAGGACACGACCAAGCTGTTCGGCAAGATCCTTCGCCTGGACGTGGATGCCGCCGCGCCGTTCGCGGCCGCCGGCAATCCCTTCGCATCCGATTCTCGCGTGTTCCACTACGGCCTGCGCAATCCCTACCGCTTCAACTTCGATCCGCTTACTGGCGACATGTTCCTGGGCGACGTCGGACAGGATTCGTACGAGGAGATCTCGGTGGCCGACGCCGGCGAGGCCGGGCTGAACTTCGGCTGGCCAGCGTTCGAAGCTTCGGCGGCGATGACGTGCGGCGGCAAGGTGCTTGGCGGCCCGTCGCCGCACACGCCGCCCATCGTCACCATCGATCGACGGCCCATGGCCACCGGTCCCTTCGCGGACTACCAGTCGGTCGTCGGCGGCCAGGTCTATCGCGGATCGGCCATTTCGGAGCTGCGCGGCGTCTATCTCTTCGCGGATTTCTTCGGCTCGGCCATCGGAGCGCTGCGCTACTGCGGCGGGCAGACGTTCGGACCGGTGGCGATCCCGTACTCGCAGATCCCGGTCAGTGCCGGCGTGCTGAACTCCGTCTCGTCGTTCGTGCAGGGGAACGATGGGGAGCTTTACGTGACGTACGGGTTCGGGACGCGGGTTGGGCGGATCGAGAAGCAGTAGGCGGCGTAGACGGGTCCTTTTGCCGTAGGCGTATTGCTGCACAGTTTCGGACCTTCGGGCACGGTCTAGTCCGTTCTTGAGCTTGGCATGCTGCGAAGGCGGGAAGTACGCAACTCGCCTGCAAGACGTGCGCGAACAAGTGTACTGACTTCGATGGAGCCGCGCTTCGAAGAGCGCGGAGACAAGAGCGCACCTCGCACCAGCGGACGGCGGGGCGTCATGGCTTCAATGGAGCCGCGCTCCGAAGAGCGCGGAGACACCCCCA
>DASPNH010000152.1:0-43659 GCA_035626675.1 Binatia bacterium | reverse complement strand
GCCGCTGGCAGCGCAGAACCAGTGGCTTGGTGAGCTGCGGTCCTGGGTCTGTCGTTCATCGGTGAGCCGTGGAGTTCGCAGAGACGTAGTCCGCGGGGTAGGGCGGCACACCCTTGTTGCACGAAGGAGTAGAACCGTCGGGCAGCAGTGCGTACGCACACAGGGCGCCCCCGGCTTCCTAGAAGGTCACTTGATCGCGATCGGATTGACCGGCGAACCAATTCCACCCGTGACCTTGAGCGGCGGCGCGCACAGCAGAAACTCCCAGCATCCGTCGGCCGCGCAGTCGGCGGCCAGCTCGTCCAGGTCGAACATCTCGCCGAAGGGCATGCCCATGTCCCGGATGCACAGCAGATGGACGGGGTAGAGCAGGGCCGGATCTTCGCACGGCATCACTTCGACGGCGGTCGTGTCGGAGCAGACGGCTGCCAGATCGTGGCGACGTAGCCATTCGACGGCCTGCAGCCCGATGCCCGGCCCCTGCCACAGATAGGTTTCGCGATCGCCGTCGTGCTTGAAGACCGACAGGTGCCCGGTTCGCAGGACCAGAATGTCGCCGGGCAGAAGCGAGACGTTCTGCGCCGCCAGCGCGTCGTCGATCTCCTCCGGTGTGATCACGCTGCCGGGCGGGACGCGTTCGGTCTTTCGATGGCGCGCGACGTCGACCAGCACGCCGCGCGAGACGATGCCGCCGGTGGCCAGCTTGTCGATGCCGTTCTTCGTGGTGCCCGAGGCGCTCAGCGTGCTGGCCGCCTCGAAGCCGTTGTAGAGCTTCCCGTCGTAGTGGACGTGCGCCAGGCTGTCCCACTGCGTGGCCGTTTGCAGCGGCAGCGACAGGACGTCGTCGGAGTAGCAGAAGCCGCGCGGATCCTCGCCGATCAGCGTGCCGATCGCCGTCATGTAGTGCTGCGGATTGAAGCGGCCGACCACGGTCCCGGTCTGCGGACCCTCGGCGCCGAGGGAAAGGCCGAGGCTGAAAACCTCGCCGCGGCGCACGCAGGCGTTGGCGCGGCGCACGACCTCGGGCGTGATCAGGTTGAGCGTGCCGCGCTCGTCGTCGGCGCCCCAGCGTCCCCAGTTCGAAACCTTCTCGGCGATCGCGCGGACTCGATGCACAGCAGCTCCTGAGTGGGGACTGTCCCCAGGCGGCCTTTAAGGGGACTGTCCCCTTTAGTAGTGGAACTCGGGCAGGACCTTGGTTGCGAAGAGCTCGAGCTGCTCGGCCTGGATCTGCCAGGGCACCGTGCCCTGGTAGAAGAAGTTCCACGAGATCCACTCGAGGTCTCCGTCGCCGTGGCACTTCACCAGCCTGGCAAGCTGGCTCTTCACGTCATCGACCGTGCCGCACAGCTGGTACCCGCGCTCGATCATGCGCTTGGTGGCCGCCGCCGCATCCTTGAACACCAGCGGCCGAACCGACGTGTCGTCCTCCGGCGTGCGGAACACTTCACCGAAGCCGAACAGGTTGAAGTAGTAGTGGTACTCGTAGCCGGTCGTCTGCGCCGCCAGCTCGAAGGCCTCGTCGTAGGTCTTGCCGATCGTGATGGCGCGCACGGCGCCCAGGCGCTCGCCGAGCTTCAGATTGTGCCCGGCCTTGGCCGCCTCGTTCTGATAGAGCTTGGCCCAGCGCAAAAAACCTTCCGGCGAGGCCTCGAACACCCAGGGCAGGATTCCGCGGTGGGCGCAGTCGATCACCGACTTCTCCGACAGCGTAAAGGGCGCCCACACCGGCGGATGCGGCTTCTGATACGGCGCCGGCACCACGCCGATCTTGCGGATCACGCCCTTGTCGTCGATCTCGCCTTCGGCGCCGAACTCGCGCGTCCACTTCGGCGCCGCCCATCCCTCGATGCCTTCGTGCGGGTAGGGGACCTTGTAGTGCTGGCCGTCGTAGTCGAAGCAGTCCTCCTTCCACGCCTTCATGACGATTTCGAGCTTTTCGTCGTAGACGTCGCGGTTGGCGGCGTCGCCCTTGTCGCCCTGGCCCGTGGCCGACTCCGCGCCCTGGCCGAGCACCTTCATCCATTTCTTCTGGTAGCCGCGCGCGAAGGCTACGCAGACGCGGCCCTTGGTCAGCTGATCCAGGATGGCGATGTCCTCGGCCACGCGGATCGGATCGGCCGTGGGCAGCACGATCGACATCGGCGCGAACTTGATGTTCTTCGTGCGCGCCGCGAAGTCCGCGTACAGCAGCGTCGGGTTGACCGACACTTCGCCGCCCTCGGTGTGGAAGTGGTGCTCGGTGGTGGAGAACGCGTCAATGCCCAGCTCGTCGCCCATCATGGCCAGGTTGCGCAGTTCCTCGAGCATCATCTGATAACGCTCGGTATTGCGGCCGATGGGACGGAGCCTGCCGCGCTCTTCGTGCGTGGCGGGAATGGTGGGCATGGCAAAGAGGTCGACTTTCACGCGCAGCTCCTATGCTTGGTACGGCTTGCCGAAAGGCGGGTAGGGATCGCCGGGAATCTGCACCAGCTCGATCAGGGTTCCGTCGGGATCGGTCACGAAGACCAGCCGCGAGCGGAACTCGGGGTAATCCGTCAGCGTATCGTCCAGGATCGTCACGCCGCTCTCGCGCATGCGCGCAAGAGTCGCGTCCAGGTCGTCGACGCGCAGCATGATCGCCGCCATGCCGAGCTCGTTCATTCCGCGCGGGGCGCGGCGGCCGGCGGCGAGGGGGCTGCGATATTCGAACAGCGCGAGGCGCACGCCGTCCCGCTCCAGGAAGACGGTGGTCTGATCGACGCCGCGCAGGCGCAGCAGCTTGTCGGCATCGGCGCCCCTCACCTCGACCTGCGTCAGCGCGCGAAAGCCGAGCATGTCGCGGTAGAACGGAACCGACGCGACCAGGCTCGTGACGCAGATGCCAAGGTGCCCGAAACGAATGACCGCCATCGACGCTGCTCCGCTCAGGCGGCGGGAAAACGCTCTCGCAGCCAGCCGGTGACGATCTTCATCGCCTCGTCGCGGCCCTTGGCGCTGGGCTTGCACTTGGGCGGCAGTCCCAGATGGTCGCCGTCTACGTAGTGCAGCTGCTTGTCGGAAGCGCCGCTGGCGTGATGAATGGCCTCCAGGTCGGGGATGAAGACGACGTTGTCGCTGGTGTAGCTGATGACCAGGGTGGGAGCCTCGATCTTGGGAATGCACTGCAGGGTGCTGGCGCGCGAGGACAGGCCCGACCACGTCGACAGCCACGCGCGCGGTGTCTGGTACTTGCCGAAGCCCGCCTCGATGTAGTTGAAGAGGTCTGGCCGGGGCGAGAAGAAGGATCCGTAGTCGCGCTCGGAAGCATGGATCGACATGTCGGTGTAGGCCGGGTTTGCCTCGGTGCGGTGGATCTCCATGTAGCGGCCGACCATGGCACGCCGCCACACGAACTGCTTCTGTTTGAGCGAGAGGTCCTCGAAGTTCTCGTCCATCATCTCGCGCTGGAAGTGACGGCCGACCTCCACGCAGTTGCGAGCGATGGCATCGATGCGCGCCACGCGGTGCCTTTGCGCTGCGCGATAGCGAGCCAGGAACTGCGTGCTGTAGGTGCTCGACTCGGCAGGCGCCCGAAACCCGTTGTCCGGGTTGTACATGTCGAGCTCGCTGTCGATCGAGAGAGGGTCGTCCTCGTGCGTGACCGAGGGATCGATCACGCTCAGCATCAGGCAACCCTGCCCGAGGTGCGTTGCGAGCTGGACCAGGCCGTCGGCCTCGGGAAGCTCGAAGGCGTTCAGGTCGTACGGATCACCGGCAGCAGTCGTGGTCAGGCGGTCGGGCGGAGGAGTCGCCGCCTGCGACTGGTAGAACGTATAGAGCGCACCGCCGCCGCTGTTGCCGAGCAGGACGACCTTCTCGAAGCCGCGCTTCTTGAGCTCGCGCACGCCTGCGGCGACGTCGCAGATCAGCATCTCGTGGATGAGCGCGATGTCGTTGTTGACGGCGCGCCCTGCCTGACCGAACGCCGCGTAGCCCGCCTCCAGCAGATACGGGATCGCGTAGTGGCGGCTCATGTCGCCGCGTGGATGCATCATGCACACGACGGTGCGTTCGCCGCCGCGGCTGTAGAGCGTGCCGCACGATTCGCCGCGGTCCTGCGCCAGCAGCGGAATGTTCTCGATGGTGGTGCCCGAGGGCAGGCGGTCGAAGGACCACAGGCTGGGCCCGATCTGCGCGTAGCGAAGGAGCTGGATGGCCATGCCGAACCGTCGTCCTCGAGCGGCTCAGCCGCCCTGAATCAGCTGCACTTCGGTGCGGAGCGCCGCGCGGGCCTCGGGCGCGATCGTCAGCGGCCGCACCGCATCGATGTTGACGGCCTGCAGGTCGTAGTAGCTGATCGCGTCCCAGTGCTGCTCGGCCATTGCACGCGCCTGCTCTCCCGGGCCGTGCACGGCGCCGCGCGGATGCACCATGAACGTGGCCTTGAGCATGGGCGCGCCCATCATCGTCCCGTCGTGCAGGAAGCCGATCTCGTCGTAGTCCATGTTGCGGTGGTAGTAGGGCAGGCGCGAGACGCCGCGCTCCATCTCGGCCGGCCGCGGGACGAAGTTGCACACGACGAAGCCGGGACCCTGGAACAGCGCAAATGCGGTGGGCGGAACGTGATTGCGATCGCTGACCACGGCGCGGAAGTCCAGATTATGGAATCGGAAGGGGAAGAGGTCGCCCTTCCAGCCGACCACGTCCAGAGGATGGTGGTCGTAGAAGAACGAGGTGATGCGCCCGCAGCGCTTCACGCGCACTTCGTATTCCTTGCGGCCGTCGCCGTCGTAGGCCTTGGGCTCGGGAGCCTCGAGGACCGTCGGATCGTAGGGGTTGTGGCGGCCGAGCAGGGTGTGCTCGGCCAGCGCGATCTCGCCGGCGCATTCGATGTGCAGGAAGTAGTTGTCGCGCGACTCGGGCACGAGGCGGTGGGTGACGCCCTTGGGAAGGATGATGTAGTGGCCGGGCCGGAACTCGAGCGGCCCGAACTCGGTCTCCATGACACCGGTGCCGCGGTGCACGAAGTAGAGCTCGTCGCCGTCGGCGTTGCGCAGCCAGAACGGCATCGGCTCGCTGCGGCGCGAGACCGAGATCGTCAGGTCTTCGTTGTAGAAGCATCGGGTCAGGCCGCCGCGCGCGTCGGTGCGATCGGAGGCATCGATGACCGAGCCGTCGACGTCCATCGGCGCGAAGTCGCCTTCGACGCGCGTCCACGCCGTGGGCTCGTGCAGGCGGTAGACTTCGGCGGCGCGTCCCTGGAAGCCGCCGCGGCCGATCTCCTCTTCCTTCAGGCCCTCGGGCACCTGCACGTGGGCCTGGCGCGGATAGCGGCCCTTGGCGAGATGAATCCACGACTTCATGCGATGACCTTCCTGCAACTCACGCGAACAGGGTGCGCTGCGCGTAGAGCGTATCGACGTATTCCTTGACGGACTTGATCTTCCCGCCGCCGAGCTCGAACAGGAAGTGGTAGAAATTGTCGTAGGGCGCGCCCTTGGCCGTCGTCGCCTGGATGCGTACCTCGGCGGCCACCTTGGAATCGTCGGCGACCATGCCGAGGATCTCGATGGTCATGGGCTGCGGGGCATAGAGCGAAACGCCCTTGCCGAACATTCCCAGCACCTCGTCCTTGCCGCGATACGTGCCCGCCATGGGAGAGGAGGGCGGCACCCACCAGGTCACGTCGTCGGCGAAGCTGGCCACGACCTTCTCCGAATTGCCTGCCGAAACGGCATCGAAGTAGTCGCGAATGAACTGCTTGTTGGCGTCGGCTCCCATCGTGGCTCCTTGCAGATGTCCGGAGACGGGTCTAGTTCGGGCCGGCCCTGGCCGACGTTCATGCGCTGGCCATGAGGTCGACTCGGCCCGGGACGAGTCGCCCCGACCTGCGAATTCGCGCGATGGGGCGATGCTAACCCCACGCAGGCCGCCGAAGCAAGAACACGTTCTAGCGAGGGATCGTTCCATGTCGGACATGCCCAAGGCCTTCCACCTGACGCCGCAGATCCAGCGCTACGTGCTCGACCACAGCAAGGCGCCCGACGAGATCCAGCAGTCCCTCATCGACGAGACCGAAGCGCTGGGTTTCATCTCCATCATGCAGATCGCTCCCGAGCAGGGCGCGTTCATGGAGCAGCTCGCGCGTGCCCTCGGCGTCCGGCGCGCCATCGAAGTAGGAACCTTTACTGGCTACTCCGCGCTGTGCGTCGCGCGCGCATTACCGGACGACGGCAAGCTGATCTGCTGCGACATCAACGAGGAATGGACTTCGATCGGGATGCGGCACTGGAAGCGGGCGGGGGTGGCCAACAAGATCGACTTGCGACTCGGCCCCGGCGCCGAAACCCTCGGCTCTCTTCCGCCGGATCCCGTCTTCGACATGGCATTCATCGACGCGGATAAGGGCGGCTACCGGACCTACTACGAGGAAATTCTGAAGCGGCTGCGGCCTGGCGGCGTCATCCTGGTCGACAACGTTCTGTGGATGGGGAGCGTGGCCGACCCGGACAACACCAACGAGGACACGCTGGCGATCCGCGCCTTCAACGATTTCGTCGCGAGCGACTCGCGCGTCGAGGTGGCCATGCTGACCATCGGCGACGGTCTCTCGTTCATTCGCAAGAAAGGCTGAAGGGGCCCGGCGGATGGCGATCGTACGAGCCGGCGGAAGCAGCGCCGAGGGCCGCCGCATCCTGACCCTGGCCAGCCCGGCCACGGGAGAGGACATCGACAGCATCGAGGTCGCCAACGCGGCTGACGTGCAAGCCGCGCTGTCGGCGGCGCGGCGCGCGCAGATCGCATGGGGCGCGGCGGCGCCGGCCGAGCGCGCCGCCGTGCTGACGCGTGCCGCGCGCATCCTGGCGGATCGTCACGAAGAGTTCGCCGACGTCATCGTGCGCGAGAGCGGCAAGCCGCGCCTGGAAGCGCTGTTCATGGAAGTGCTGCCCGGCTGCGACGTGCTGCAGTACTGGGGCAAGCGTGCGCCGCGCATCCTGGCGCCCGAGAAGAAGCGCATGCATCTTCTGGGACTGCAGAAGAAGCTTCGCATTTTTTACAGGCCGCTCGGCGTCGTCGGCATCATCACGCCCTGGAACGGACCCTTCGTGCTGGCGATCAATCCGGTCGCGCAGGCGCTGGTGGCCGGCAATGCGGTGCTGCTCAAACCCTCCGAAGTCTCGCCTCGCTCCAGCGGCCAGGTACTCGACCTGTTTCGTGCAGCCGGTCTGCCCGAGGGCGTGCTGCAGGTCCTGTACGGCGATGGGGAGACCGGTGCTGCCCTGGTCGAAGCGGGCTGCGACAAGATCGCTTTCACCGGAAGCGTCGGCACCGGACGCAAGGTCGGCGAGAGCTGCGGGCGCAATCTGATCCCGTGCACGCTCGAGCTCGGCGGCAAGGACGCGATGATCGTGTGCGCGGATGCGGACCTGGAGCGCGCGGCCAACGGCGCCGTCTTCGGATGCTTCCTCAACGCCGGGCAGGTCTGCATGTCCGTCGAGCGCGTCTACGTCGCCGAATCCGTCGCCGGCGCGTTCATCGACAAGGTCGTGGCCAAGGTCCGCACGCTGCGGCAGGGCACGGGCGGAGAGTTCGACGTGGGACCGCTGTTCTGGGAGCCGCAGCTTGCGGTGGTCGAACGGCACGTCGAGGACGCACGCAGCAAAGGCGCCCGCATTCTTACCGGCGGGCGCCGCAACGGCGCGCTGCCGGGATTGTTCTACGAGCCGACGGTGATCGTCGACGTCAACGATCGGATGGCGGTGATGAGCGAAGAGACGTTCGGGCCGGTGCTGCCCATCGCCGTCGTGCGCGACGAGGAGGAAGCCGTCGCGCGGGCCAACGCCGGCGCCTATGGCCTGTCGGCAAGCGTCTGGTCGAAGGATCGCGAGCGCGCCGCCGGCATCGGCGCGCGACTGGCTGCCGGCTCGGTCTGCGTCAACGATCACGGCGTCACCTACGGCGCCACCGAAGCACCGTTCGGCGGCATGAAGGCCAGCGGGGTCGGTCAGGTCAACGGCATCGCCGGCCCGCGCGGCTTCTGCCATGCCCAGCCGATCCTCATCGACCGCATCGCGCCCGAGAGCGAGCAGGTCTGGTATCCGTACACGCCGCAGAAGGAGAAACAGATTCGCGCGACGATGCGCTGGGTGTGGGGGACGGCGCTCGGGCGCTGGATCTCGTAGTCGCGGCGACGGATCGACTCGTGGCGCGGTCAGCCCGGGCTCGAAGCGCATGACGGCCGTCGGCGCAGCGCCGCCTCGAACGCCGCAGCATCACCGGCGTCCGCGATCGTTGCCTCGAAGCGATGCATGATCGCCGCCGGCAAGGGTTCCCTCGAAGCTATTGCATGACCGCCGTCAGCGTCGGCGCCGGCACGACCGGATTGGCCTGAAGATCGCTCGCATCGGTGACTTCGACACGGAAGTCGTGCAGCGACGGTCCGGCGACGGGGTCGTAGCTGCAGCGCAGGATGTCGAGCGGTCCTTGCATGCCGCCGCTGGAGACCAGGCCCAGTAGGATCACGCTCCTGTCCGGATACCAGTTGATCGACGACAGCGTGGCGGGCGCGACGACCTCGCATGCTGGTGAGCCATCCGCGTCGGACAGGACATGCCCGGCGGCGTCTGCCCACGACACGTCGATCTGCAGTGCGCCGAGCTTTTCGGAGGAGGCCATCCGGACCACCAGCGACGTCGGCCACGAACAGCCTGCACGGAAGATCCCCACGGCGGAGCGCAGCGTCGACAGCGCGTCGGTAGCGGTGACGCTGCCGTCGTCGTTGACGTCGCAGCGCCGCAGCGGACACGTCGAGATGATGCCCAGCGCCCGCCGCAGCACCTTTGCCGCATCGGAGGCCTTGACCCGCACGCCGGAGCCGTTGAGGAAGCCGCAGTCCGGAACGAGGTGGCAGTGCTTGCTGCAGCCGTCGCCATTCAGCGTGTTGCCGTCGTCGCATTCCTCCTCGCCCACGTGAATGTAGCCGTCGCCGCAGGTGCTGCTCGTGCAGTCATTGCGGCATTCGTCGTTGTTGCCGCTGGTCTCGCCGTCGTCGCACTGCTCGATGCCGGGCCGGAGCACGCCGTCGCCGCAGACCGCCTGCATGCAATCGTTGCGGCATGCGTCGGTGTCGACGTCATTGCCGTCATCGCACTCCTCGACGCCGCCGCGGGTGTGCGCATCGCCGCATACCGCCATGACGCACGAGATGCAGGAGTCGGTGTCGATGGTGTTGCCGTCGTCGCACTGCTCGTTGCCCGTGACGATGTGGCTGCCGCAACCGGAGACGCGGCAGGTGCTGTCGCAGCCATCGCCCTCGATCACATTGGCGTCGTCGCACTCTTCGGGCACCTCGACCACGCCGTTGCCGCAGTTGCCGCGTGTGCGCGTGAAGCGGATCGCGCGGGTCTCCGGCGACTCGATCGCCAGCCACGCGATGCCCCAGGTCGCGCCGGCGCGAACGATGCGGGGATGGAAATCGCCGCTCGGGTCGTTCGCGGCCTGGCCGTCGACGACGACGGGCGCGTTCCAGCTTTGACCACCATCGTCGGAGAAGGCGGCAACGATGTCGGCATCCAGGCCCGTGCCGGCCGAATGCGTGGACCAGGCCAGAGCGAATTGTCCGTCGGCCGAGACGGCGAGCGCAGGCGAAAGGTCCCTGCCATCGAGACTGTCGTGCCATGGGGCCACACCGGTCAGCGCGCTCCAGTCGCCAGCCAGGTCGTCGGTTCGCATCACCACGACGCGCGCATGCGTGAACGGCCACACTTCGGGCGGATCGGGCAACCATGCGCTGAGGGCCAGAAGCCATTTCCCTTGCGTGTTGGCGGCGATGGCCAGCGCGGGCCGCGAAGGGTCCTGCCAAGCCGGGCTGCGCTGGAACTCGACCTCGGACGTCAGTGCGCGCGGCGCGGCCCAGCTCTGCGCATCGTCCTGGGAGTGGGAGCCGTAGACGACGTCCTGTCGTGCCCACACCGCCAACCAGTCGCCGTTACGGTCGGTAGCGATCTCCAGACCGAGCTGGGTCCAGCACACGTCTTCGACGAGCACGGCCGAAGGCGACCAGCTGACGCCGCCGTCCGTGGAGATCGAGTAGCGGATTGCACAGGAAAGTGTCGTGATGCTCTCGTAATCGATGCAGTCGGATTCATCGTCGTCACCGGAGCACCACACATACTCGCCGGCGTACTCCGTCCAGGCCGCGACCCAGCGTCCGGCGGCCCCGGCCGCTACGGCGATCGCGCGCATCTCGCGCTCACCATCGTCTTCCCGCATCTCCACCACGCTCTCGGCGAGGACACCCGTGTCGGTCCACGTATGGCCGCCATCGGAGGAGCGCCGGAAAAGAACGGCCGCCTGGTCATCGCGGGCCCATGCCTCGATGGCGACGCCGGAAGTGTCCTGCGCAATGCGCGAGTTGGTGTACTGGAGATTTTCGCCGTTCGCGTGCGGTTGCGGCACCGACCAGTTGCGACCGTCATCGCTGGAATGCGAGGCCTTCGATCCCACGTGTTGGTAAGGAGGCGTCGGGATCAGGTCGAGCCAGCTGGCGAACCAGTTTCCCTCGCCATCGCCGACGAGTTCGGGAGCGTGCTCGGCGAAACGCTCGTCGCCGAAACTCGGAGCTCCGATTTCCGTAACCGGAACGAACTGCGCGCTCAGAGGCGCATCGATCGTCGTAGTCGTCGTGCTGGTGGTGGGCGCGGCATCCTGCAACAGGATCCGCCTGGCGACCCAGCCGGCCTGCGCCGGTTCATTCTGCCACGCGAGCACGAACGCACCGGCCCCGTCCGGCGTCACCGTCAGACCGGCCGACATTTCGATGGAAGGAAACTCGCTGGCGACGATGCCCGGATCCACCGAATCATCCGGCGAGACGAGGGTTGCGCGTACGCGGTCGCCGTCGGGCTCGCGCACTTTCCACGCGATCAGCACGCCATCGTCGCTGCCGACCGGTATGGCGCCGACGGCATGGACTGCAGCGTCTTGCGGCGTCGCGGCGATGAGGAACGGCTCACCGGTGGCCTGGCCGTCGGAATCGATGCTGCGCCCGAAAAGACCGTGCTGATAGCGCGGCCACACCACGAGAAAACCACCGCCGCGGGGCGCGATTGCGAACGGTCCCCAGCACGGCCCGCCTGCGCAGATCGGCGATGTCATGCCACGCTCGCCGTTCCGACCGATGACTCGCGCCGCCGCGCCCGTGACTACTGCGATGAGTCCATCGGCTGAGCAGGCGAACGGGATGCCGTAGTTGTACGAGCCCTCGGCGACCAGGACCGGCTCGCCATCGAGCTCGCCTTCGGGCGTGCGCCATTCGGCGAACAGCTTGCCGATATTCGGATTGGGGCACGCCGCGTCCGGATGGGACCGGTTGCAGCGAAAGACGAGGGCGGCGCTGCTGGCGTCCGCGGCCGTGCAGGAATCGAATCCGGCCCGCTCGGCCGACGTCGGCCGGAATTCCCGGCCCAGAGTGTGAAGAGCGGCACCCGCGGCGGCCGGGAGAGCCAGGACGAGAGCCATCGTGCAGACGGTGAAGATCGCGCTCAGCATGGAGCCGACGATGCCCGACTCGGCGACCTGGGTCCATGGCAATGTTGGCGCGGTCCATGGTTTTGGCGGGAACGACTGTGAATGTCCTGGCAGCCGAGCCCATTACCAGGTGTGTTCACTCGCATTGCGTCCCCCTGCCGCGCAGACAGGATGCGGCCATGCATGGATTGATGTCGGCGGGCTTCTGGATGTGGGTCGTCGCCGCGGTGCTGGTCCTGGCCGGACTTGCAGGAACGGTGATGCCGGCGCTGCCGGGCGTTCCGCTGGTATTTGCGGGACTGGTGATCGCGGCATGGGCCGGAGACTTCGCGCGCGTCACATGGCTGACCGTGAGCGTGCTGGCCGGCCTGACCGCGCTCTCCTTCGTCATCGAGTTCGCCGCCACTGCCATGGGAGCACGGCGCGTGGGCGCCTCCGGTCTGGCAATCGCAGGCGCGACGGTGGGAACCGTCGCCGGAATCTTCTTCGGGATCCCGGGCATCATTCTCGGCCCGTTCGTCGGCGCCGTAGCCGGAGAGCTGATTGCTCAGGGCGGGCTCGAGCAGGCAGCGCGTGCCGGCTTGGCGACATGGGTCGGGCTCGTGCTCGGCACGGCAGCCAAGCTGGCGATCGCGTTCGCGATGGTGGGGATCTTCGCTCTGGCCTGGCTGGTTTGAGCGGCTCGAAGAGCCACAGGGCAAGACCGAAGGCGAGGCCGGATCGGACGGCGCCGGTTCTGCAGCGCGTCCGATCCGCCTCCAGGCGATACTATCGGCAGGACAGGCGGCTGGCGTCGCCGTTGCAGCTCGGCTTGGGCTCGCCTGGACCGTTCCACTGACCAGACGCGCACTCCACGTCCGTTCCGAACGTGACGCTGGCTTCGACCGCATCGGCGGCGGGCAGCGCGCGTGCAGGACCCGATGCGCGAATCTTTACCTGGAGCCGCCCCGGCTCGGCCGCCGACTTGTCCTTGATGCGGATGCTGGTGATGCCGTCGACCGAGCCGTTCTCATCGACATAGGTCCAGCTCGAGCCCTTGGCAGTCCAGCCGCTGCCGCCCGGGATCGTCGCATCCACGAGGTCCGCGACGACGATGCGCACGCCATTGGCCGGTGGATCGACCGCATCGAATGGCACCGGAAATACCGCCGTGCCGTTGAGCATCATTCGAAACGGCGCGGCCGAAGCCTGCAGCCGCGCGCGCTGGAGCGGAATGCCGCTCTGGCACGCTTCTTCGTCGCCGCCTCCGCCGTCGCCGTCGGCCCAGTCCTGCAACAGCTCGCGCAGCGCCATCGGTTCGTTCTGCGGCTCGCCGCTGCCGTCCTGCGCCGCGGCGTTGCTTCCGTGGCAGTTGGCACAGACGCGAATCTCGCCGGCCTGAAAGCTGATCCAATTGCGCTCGCGCACGACGCCGTCGCCCTCGCTGTCGGTCAGCTGCCATGTAAGAGCACGACGCGCCGGAACGATGGCGGCCATCGAGCCGTCGGTTGCGATCTTGACGCCGCCTGCCGGCGAGCCCGGGCCGTGCGACAGATTGGGGCCATGCATCGGACGCGCGAGCAGACGCCGTCCTGGCGAGGGATTGTCGATGCCGCCGTAGCCGCGCAGGTAGTCGGCCTGGAAGATCTGGAAGTGCGCGACCTCGTAGACCGTGCCGCCGGCTCCGAGCGTCTGCACGCCGCCGGGGACAGCCAGGTTGAACGGCTGCTGCACGTCGGCGCGGTCACGCAGCGTGACGTCGCGGCTGACGATGAGCGCGAGTTCGTTGTCGCGCAGGTACTGGCGGAACTCCTCGATGTCGACGCCTTCGTCGGCAAAGACAGTAGCCTCGATGGCGGGGACCACCGACTTGCGAGGCAGCGGAACCGGGCGAGCCACGACCTCGACAGGATCCAGCTCCCACAGAGGACCGTTGTAGGTGGCGAAGGAGTCGGGCGTCCACCAGCTCAGGTTCTTGACGATGCCGCCGGTCAGATCGCCAATCGGCTCGTGGAAGCCGCCGCCGGTGGGGCCGAGTTCCTTGATCCGGTAGTCGTAGTTCCAGTCGGGCGCCGAGACCGCGCCCTGGTTGACCGCGTATCCGGTAGCCGGCGTGTGCACGGCCAGCAGCTGTCCGTCGCTCATCGGCAGAGGGTTGCGGTAGTAGCCGGTTGCCGAGGGCACGTTGTCGCCCGGCGTGACGCGGCTCAGGATCATGTTCTCGGGATTGACGCTGGGCGCGCCGGTGATGTGCATCAACGTGCCGCCCGAGGCGGTGCCGAACTCCTGCGCATGCGTGACGTAGAAGTCGCCGGGGCTGGTCGGGTCCTCGCGCGAATGGAACAGGCCCGTGGAGCCCTGAATCATCAGCGTGTTGTCGTGGGTGTCGGGCGGCGTGAAGTAGGTGAGATTGGGATCGTTCTTGAAGCTGCCCTCGGTAAAGGCGCCGCCGATCTCGTGCCGGCCGATATGATTGAGCGTCTCCTCGGAGGTGCCGTCCTCGTTCATCTCCCACGGAACGAAGTGGTTGAACGAGTGCGTCTCGAGCGAATTGTCATAGGCCGGATCGTTCATCGTGCGCGGCTCGGGAAAGACCTCGGCGCCGGCCAGCGACGTCGTCTTGGGCGCATTGGCCGCTTCGCTCGCATACGTGAACGCACCATAGGTGGCGGCGGTGCTCGGAGCATCGCCCTGCTGGTCGCGCTGCAGGTGGTCCCACTTGGTGAAGATCACGCGTCCGAAGCTGTCCAGCGACAATGAGGTCGAGCCGCTCGGCGAATGCTCGAGCAGCACCACGTCTCCCGTGTCCTCGTCGAGCGAGTAGATGCCGGCAACGATCGGCGCCGACTCGTACTCGTCGCGTTGCGGATAGTGATGCGGCTGTCCGGTGCTCGGACGGTCCGACGCGAACAGGATCCGGTCGTCGGTGGCGTAGATCGGCGAGACGTTGTTGTACCCTTCGGGCTGGCCTTCGACGTAGCGGATCTGCGCAGTCTGTCCGACGCCCAGGCCGGTGACCTCGTAGATCTGCCAGCGGTAGCTCGCGATCTGGTACTGCGCCGTCGGAGCTCCGACGACCATCGAGAACAGGGCCTTCTGGCCGCTCCAGTGCACGGCGGGCTCGCGCACCGCGATGGCGCCGGCGCCCTGCATGCCGCTGTTGCCGTAGCCCGCCTCGGCGGTCAGGAAGCGCAGCGTGCCGTCCGGATAGCGAAGCATCAGGTCGCCGCCGCGCGGGGCGCTGTAGATCGTCGCCTGATGATTGCCGAACACGGCAGTGGAGGTGCCGAAGCCGGCCACCGGGTTTTGCGTCACGAAAAGGACCGGGTTGGCCGTGGTCACCTGGGCGCCTGCCGTAGCCGGCACCGCGGCGATGACCAGCATCCCCGCGGCGGCCAGCAGGATGGTGGCGGCCAGCGCCGTGCGAAGCCAGGACCAGTCCGGTGCGGGTGCCGTGCTGCGGGCGTTTCCCCGCGCCGGCGTCGACTCCTCATCCACGATCATCGGAAATTCCCCCTTTTTTCCGGCAACGTTCCCATTGGCCAGGGGAGCGCACGGGATGTGCGCCCGCTGCCGTCACGCGCCGTCATGCAAATGGCGTGACGGTCCGGGGAACGAAGTGACGTGCAGAAATGCCAGGGGCGAGGGGAGGGCGGCGACGGCCGTGCACGCCGGAGTCAGGGTGCGGGAGCGAGCCTCATCGGCTCGCGTGGATCACTTCGACGTCGTAGCTCCGGAACGCCGCATCGCTCGTGAGGATCGGCAGGTTCTCGACCTGGGCCTGCGCGACCAGCATGCGGTCGAAGGGGTCGCGGTGATGGGCAGGCAGCTGCGCGATCTGCAACGCGTGAGACTGCGTGATCGGAAGCCTGCTTATGCCGTGCTGGCCGTTACGGCTGAGCACGTACTCTCGAATGCTTCCCGGAAAGCGCAGCTTGCCCAGAGCGATCTTGATCGACATTTCCCAGACGCTGGCGGCCGACAGAAAGATTCCGGTAGCGGGGTCCGTCAGAATTTCGCGTACCGGGTTCGCGAGCCGTTCCGGCTCCGCCTGCATCCAGAGCCAGCAATGCGTGTCGATGAGCAGATTCATTTCTCGAACTCGGACAGGACATCTACGGAAAGCGGCTCATCAAAGTCGTCCGAGACGAAGAGGCTTCCCTTGTCCCGGCCCAGCACGCGCGGGCCGGCCGGCGAATCGACCGGGACGAGGCGCGCGATCGGCTTGCCGGCGCGGCTGATCACTACCTCTTCTCCGGATTCGACCTGTGCCAGCAATCGCGACAGGTGGGTCTTGGCCTCATGGACGTTCACTTCGCGCATGACTAACCAGTGAACTAACCCGGGTCGTACGTCAATGCTACGCCAGGGATGTGTTGCGCGTTTCAATCCGGCATCGGGGCGGTTCGCCCCGCTTCCGATTTCCGCTAGAGGCGTCCCATGAAGCTCGGATTGATGATCGGCTACTGGCAGGGCGGCGCGCCCGGCGATTTCGTCACGCTGGCCAAGGAGGCCGAGGACCTCGGATACGAATCGGTCTGGACCGCCGAAGCCTACGGCTCCGATGCCTTTACGCCGCTGGCCTGGATCGGCGCCAACACCTCGCGCATCAAGCTGGGAACGGCGGTGGCGCAGATCTCGGCCCGCACGCCGGCCTGCGTGGCCATGACCGCGACCACGCTCGACTACATGGCGGGCGGGCGCCTGATTCTCGGCATCGGCGTCAGCGGCCCGCAGGTCGTGGAGGGATGGTATGGCCAGCCCTTTGCCAAGCCCTTCACGCGCACGCGCGAGTTCATCGAGCTGGTACGAACGATGATTCGCCGCGAGGGCCCGGTCTCCTTCGACGGCCAGTATTACCAGCTACCGTACAACGGACCGGGATCGGTGGGCCTGGGCAAGCCGCTCAAGCTGATCACGCACCCGCTGCGCGACTACATCCCGATCTATCTGGGCGCCGAGGGTCCCAAGAACGTCCGTCTTGCAGCCGACGTCGCCGACGGCTGGCTGCCGATGTTCTTCTCGCCCTATCGCACCCACGTCTACTCCGAAGCGCTCGACCACCTGCGGCCGGGCTTCGAGATCGCCTGCATGGCCCAGGTCGTGGTCGGACCCGACGTCTCGGCCTGCCTGATTCCGGTCAAATGGATGCTGGCGTTCTACATCGGTGGCATGGGTGCCAAGGACAAGAATTTCCACGTCAACATCATGTCGCGCATGGGGTTCGAGTCCGAGGTGCGGCGCGTCCAGGAGCTGTTCATGTCCGGCGACCGCGCCGCCGCGGCCGAGGCCGTGCCCGATCAGCTAGCCGACGAGATCTCGCTGGTCGGTCCACCCGAGCGCATTCGCGACCGGCTTCAGGCTTGGAAGGAAAGCCCGGTGACCCAGCTTCTGGCCGGTACGCAGGATCCGCAGGCTCTGCGGGTTCTGGCCGAAGCCGCGGCCTGAATCGCGAACGTCGGCGAAGCGCACGACAGGTTCGCGGCGCGGCCGGCGCGGACCACATCGCAACCATTGCTCTGTTGCCGCCGCCGGAATAGGAACCGTTGGCCTGCGCGGCATCATGCGCGCACGCCGGGGGATATCGTCATGCATCGAATCGCTCTCGCCGCCGCCTTCGTGCTCGCAGCCCAGTCCGCCTTCGCCGGCGGCAACACGGCTTTCGTCTCGACGCTCGGTACCGACCAATCGAACGACTGCCTCAGCTCGAGCAATCCGTGCGCGACGATCTCGCACGCCGCCGCTGGGTCGCCATCGACAGACACGATCCGAATCGCAAGCGGCACCTACCAGGGCGATTCGACCGTCCTCCTCGATCCGGGCAACATCAGCATTCTCGGCTCCTACGACCAGACCTTCACCACCCAGGACTACAGCCAGCCGAGCGTCCTGACCTCCAAGGGCATCCGGCCGCTGACGGTCACCTACGACGGCGGCGGTGGCAACTTGACGATCCGCGGCGTCAGCGTGGTCAAATCGTCTTCCATCCCGACCGCGGATCCGTCGACCGACTCAGGCGGCGGGATCCTCGTCCGCGCGATCAACGCTGCGGGGGTCACGGTGTCGCTCGAGAACGTGATCATGGAGGCCAACCGCGCGGTATCGGGCGGCGCGCTGGCGGTGCTGGCGGAAGGCGGTGCGGTCGTGACCCTGGATATCGCCAACTCGCGCTTCTCCAAGAACAAGGCTTACAGCTGCGGCGCCGTCGTGATCGACGGCATCGATGCAGTGCCACCGATCGTGACCATCACCAAGACACTCTTCGAAAAGAACAAGGCGGCCGAGAGCGGCGGCGCGGTTTGCACCAGCGTCACCGATCCGACCAGCAGCGCCCTGCGGCAGCGTTTGGACCGTGTGACGTTCCTGAAGAACAAGGCCACCATCGGAGCGGGCCTGTTCATCTTCGTCATCGAAGGCGGCGAGATGGACGTCGAGATGTTCAACTCGGTCTTCCTCAAGAACAAGGCCTTCGTCGGCGCCGCCGTCACGGCGCTGGCCCTGCCCTCGGCGACCGTGGGAGCCGACATCGAGATCGACTCGGTCAACAACACGATCACGGCCAACAAGGCCAAGGGCGGAGGCGGTGGATTGCTCCTGCAATCGGTAGCGAGCGTCGAGCTTCCCGTCTCGACGGACGCCAGCGTCATGATGGCCTCGACCAACGACATCGTCTTCGGCAACAAGGGCCTGGATGCGCTGGTCGGCGCAGAAGCCGGAACCGTGGCGATTCTCGGTCGCGATCACTCGATCTACGGCGATTCGGTTGCCGAGGCGCCCGCCACCATCGTCGACGGGGATGGAATGCAGACCGCCGATCCGCTCTTCGTCAAAAAGGGCAAGGACGTGCATCTCCTGCCGGCCTCGCCGGCCATTGACGCTGCCGCGTGCGCGGAGGCGCCCCCCACCGACTTCGAAGATCAGATGCGTCCGGCCGGAAGCGGGTGCGATATCGGCGCCGACGAGTTCGTGCCGTAGGCGGCGATTGCGCCGAGCGCCGGGCGGCGCTCGCGTCGTAGTCAGGCCGGCCAGCCGAGCTCGCGTTCCAGGATCGCAGCGAGGCCGAGAATGGCGGCGCGTCCGTCGCCGCGAAAGCTGGCGCCGTGCATGACCGCCAGCGCCTGCGGTGACAGGTCGGCCAGGCGCTGCATGTGTGCTGCGGTGTTCGGCGTATACGGGACGTCGTTGGCCAGCGGCCCGGCCTTGCCGCCGACGATGACGGCTTCGGCGAGCTCGACGATGCCGGCTTCCACCAGCGGCGCGGGGTCTCCGGGCTGGAAGAACAGGTCCGAGCAGAACAGCGTCGAGGACGTCTCGTCGAAGAACATGCCGGCGTCCCATCCGTGCGGCAGGTGCGGCGTCGACAGGAAGCGGATGCGGTGACCACCGGTCGCGAAGACCTCGTTGTCCATCAGCGTGCGCGGCTCGCGAGCCGCGAAATCCGACAGCATCACCATGGCGCCGACCATGTTGCACACCGGCGCAGCCTGCGGCGCCAGCTCCAGCCACGCGTTGAGCGCGCCGCATTCGTCGGGCTCGAAATGGCTGTAGCCGATCCAGCGCAGCGTGGACGGGTCGATGACGCGCGCGACGGCCGCACGCGTGACGTCGAAGGAACGGGCCAGGCCGGTATGCATGAGAAAGGGTTCCTCGTCGCGGACGAGGAACTGGTTGAACTGGATGCCGTAGGCGGGATGGAAGGTGGACAGCCGAAAGACGTCGGGAGCGATCTCGGTGACGGTGGTGTCCATGGCTTCACATCTCCGTAGTCCCGCGATCCATGCCGCCGGGGAACTGCGCCTCGAATTCCCCCTTGTAGATGTGCGGTCCAGCGGCGATCAGACCGCCATCGACGACGATTTCGGTTCCGGTGACGAAGCGGGCGTCATCGCTGGCCAGAAAGACGCACGCCGCGGCGATATCGGTGCCGCGGCCGGCGACCTTCATCGGTTGCGCCGCAGCCATGACTCCTTCCATCGCTTCCTCATTCCCGCGATGGACCAGCGGAGTCAGAATGCCGCCCGGGCAGACGGTGTTGGCGCGAATGTTCTTCCTGGCCAGCTGCACCGCCACCGCGCGCGTCATGTTGACGACCGCCGCCTTGCAGGCGCTGTAGGCGACGGGCCCGCAGCCGCCGGTCAGGCCGGCCACCGAGCCCGTGTTGATGATGGAACCAGCGATCTTGTGCTCGAGCATGATGCGCGCGGCGTGCTTGGTGCCCAGGAAGACGCCCTTGACCAGCACCGCGAACGTCTGATCCCACTTGTCGGCGTCGATCTCGTGGATCTTTCCGAGCGCGCCCGGAAAGCCGGCGTTGTTGAAGACGCAGTCCAGACGTCCGAATTCGCGCACGGCGCGCTCGATCATCGCCACGACCTGTTCCTCGCTGGAAACGTCGGTCTTCTGGAACACGACCCTGCTGCCGTGGCCTTCCTTGCCGGCAAGCTCGATGGTCTCGTTGCCGGTGCGCTCGTTGATGTCGCTGGCCACGACGGCCGCACCTTCGGCCAGGAAACGCAGCACGGTGTCGCGTCCGATGCCGCTGCCGCCGCCGGTGATGACCGCAACCTTGCCCTCGAGTCGTCCTGCCATGACAGTGCCTTTCTCCTGGTTTTTCGCGCGCCGGCCGCCGAAGAACGCGTTCTACGGCTGGTCGGATGTCGAGTCCAGACGACGCCCGCCGTCTCCATGCCGCGATGTGGACGGCCGATCGCGCGCGGCCGCTATCGGCGGGCGATCGAGGAACCCTCGCGCTGCGTGCACGAGGATGCTCCTGTGTTACAGTCGCGGCGACTCTCGGCGCACGCGAGAGCCAATCCGTCAAAACGGGAGACCACGATGGGACGTTTCGGCTCATGGCTGCGCGATCATTTCTCGGCACGCCCGCTGTGGATGAACGCGTTGATGCTGTTCTGCGCCTACCAGGTGTTCATCTACTCTCCCTTCGATCTGCTCGGCAAGCCGCTCGCGCGCGATGCGGACGTCTGGCTCGGGCTGGTCCTTCACGGCTGGGCGGCCAAGGTCGGCGGCATCCTGCATTTGATCGTCTACGCGCTCGGCCTTTACGGCTTCTGGCGCATGCGTTCGTGGATGTGGCCGTGGGCTTCGATCTACGTCTGGCAGATGGCCTTCGCGTTCCTGGTCTGGTGCATCGCCTACATCGGCGGCGCGCGAGGATGGGGAGCCGGTATCGTCTCGGGTGGCCTGTTCGCGCTGCTGGCGATGGCGCTGTGGAGGGCACGGCCGCTGTTCCAGCCCCGCGCCGCGTCCCTGGTGCGCCGCTACGGCAGCTGGGCGGTGATCACGGGGGCCTCGGCCGGCATCGGTCTGGAATTCGCGCGCGCCCTGGCCGCGCGCGGCTTCTCGTGCGTGCTGGTCGCGCGGCGCGAGGAGAACCTCCATCGCGTGGCCGACGAGCTGCGGCGTTCGCATGACGTGCAGACGCGCGTGGTCGCGGCCGACCTGTCCGAGCCCGAAGGCGTCGAGAAGCTGGTCGAGGCGGTTTCCGATCTCGAGATCGGCGTGCTCGTCAGCAATGCGGGTGCCGGCTACGCCGGCCGTTTCCTGCTGCAGGACGCCGAGCGTCTGCGGCGAATGATCGAGCTGAACTGCACGGGAATCGTCGTGCTGCTCTCGCGCCTGCTTCCGGGCATGGTGTCGCGGCGGCGCGGCGCAGTGATCATCACCGGCTCGGTGGCCGGGCGGCAGCCGATCCCGTTCCACGCCGTCTACTCCGCGACCAAGGGCTTCGAGCTGCTGCTGGCCGAAGGGCTCTGGCTCGAGCTTCGCGATCAGGGCGTGGACGTCCTGGTCGTGCAGCCCGGACCGGTAGCGACCGAGTTCGAGGCCGTTGCCGGCGAGGCGCGCGTGGACCGTTCCGGCGAAGAGAGTCCGCGCCACGTCGTCGAGGTGGCGCTCGAAGCGATCGGGCAGCAGCCGTCGGTCGTCACGACGTGGTTCAATTGGCTGCGCGCCAACGTCAGCCGTCTGGTGCCGCGCTCGACGGTGCCTTTCATCGCGGCCAACCTGATGGAGAAGCAGACCGATCCCAAGATGCTGTGAGTCAGGCGATCACCTTGCGGCCGATCGCCCTTTGCGCGAACGCCGTCGTCACGAGTCCAGCCGCCTGAGATGCTCGCGCCCGCCGAGCGCGGCCATCTGGCCGAGGATCCAGCGCTGGCGCCGTCGCACGTACTGCGATGGCGCATCGGCATGCATGGCCGACGGCGAGGGCAGCACCGAGGCGAGCAGCGCCGCCTGCTCGCGTGACAGCTCGGCGGCAGAGACCCCGAAGAAACGGCGGGCGGCGCCCTCGGCGCCATAGGTGAACTGGCCGAACTGGGCCACGTTCACGTACATCTCGAGGATGCGCTCCTTGGACCAGAACAGCTCCATCAGCACGGTGAAGTAGGCTTCGATGACCTTGCGCACATAGCTGCGGCCGGGCCACAGGAACAGGTTCTTGGCCACCTGCTGCGAGATCGTGCTGGCGCCGCGGATGGGCATTCCGCGGCGGTTGCGCTCCACGGCCTCCTCGATGGCGTCGATGTCGAAGCCCTGATGCTGGCTGAAACGCTGGTCCTCGGCGGCGATGACGGCCAGCAGCAGATCGGGAGAGATGCGCTCGCGCGGCATCCAGCGGAAGTCGATCGTGACGTCGTTGCCGCGCAGCATCTCGCTGATGCGGCTTTGCAGGATGAACGAGGTCGTCGGCGGCGGGATCAGTCCGAGCAGCGCGACCGCGAGGGCGCCGCCGGCGGCTGCGATCAGCACGATCTGCAGCACGAGCAGCAACAGACGGCGGATCATCGAGGCCTTGCTTCGAATGGTGTCACGACGCGCCTCTGCCCGAAGCGGCGGTGGTCCATCATCCGTGACGGATTGGCAAATGGCGCCTGTCCCATCCCGTCCGGCGCGTTCGCGCGCTTCCCACGCGGTACGAGCTACGGCGCGCGCCCTCGAAAATGGAAAGGCCGGCCCCTTTCGGGACCGGCCTTCCTGCAATCGGCGTGACGCCGCGCTTACGGCGCGATCTGCAGAGGATGGTGGGTCAACGCACCGCTGTCGCGGACCTGGACGACCTTGCGACCACCCAGGATCGCGCCGCTCCAGTCGGTGCGCTCTTCCATCTTCAGCTTGCCGTTCGGGCAGATCACCGTTCCGCTACCGACCACTTCCTCGCCGAACTTGCACTTGCCCCGACCGTAGACGATCACGTGACTCGGCTGCGTGCCGTTGGTCACGAGGAGCGCGCTCTGCAGGCGCAGGTCGATCACGCGGTCCACGCGCAGGATGAAGACGGTGTCCGGATCGCCGCCGCCGTCGAGCGTGATGCTGGCGTCGCCACCGGTGCGCAGACGCTCGAAGTCGATCACGTTCAGGCCCCCGACGTTGGTCGCGTTCAGCGTCAGCGACTGCTTCACCTTGATCTGCACGTCACCGAGGTTCTGCGTCGACGGCAGGGCGTCCAGCAGGGCGGCGCCGTCGTCGATGTCCTGCTGCGCGTCGTTGCACTCGCCGACGCGCGGATCCGTGCCGGTGGTGTCGTAGATGAACGCGGGGTTGCCGGACTGTGCGACGGTCATGCCGCCTGCCACCTGGTCGACCGCAAGGCCGGGCAGGATCGTATCGCGCGGCTTGCCGGTGACGGCGCCTCCGCCGGTGACCATGTCGCCGTTTTCGACCGCGGCCGCTGCGACCTGGATCGCGTCGCCGCTGGTAGCCATTGCCACGACGTCGCCCGTGATGACGGCCGAATCGCCGATGCGGTCCTGATCGCCGCAGATGTCGCCGGTGATCACGGTGTTGCCGCGAACGCGCGAGCGCACCCTGCTGGACGGATCGCCGCCGACCATCACCCAATCGCAAGCCGCGCGGATGATGACTTCGGTACCGCCGCAGGCGCCGGCCGAACATGTATCGTCGAGCGTGCAGAGATCGCCGTCGTCGCACGGATCGCCATTGGCGAACGTGCATACCGAGGGTTCGCAGACTTCGCCCTGATGTTCGGCGTGACGGCCCGTGGGAGTGATGATTCCCCCGCTGCAGCTGTAACACTGCTCCTCTGCACACTGGTCGTCGCAACCGTCGCCGGAGGAGGTGTCGCCGTCATCGCACTCTTCGCCCGGCTCGATGCATCCGTCGCCGCAGGTCGAGCAGATTCCGGGCTCGTTGCAGGAGCTCTCGTCTCCCTGGTAGGTGCCGCCGATCTCGAACAGGCACAGTCCTTCCGATACGACGCTGCAACCGGACGAAGAGCAGCACGCGCCCGTGGGAGGCAGCGTCGTCGTGGACGAGGAGGTGGTCGTCGTAACGACGTTGCAGGCAGGGTCGTCGACGCAATCGGGGTCGCTGCAGTCAATTTCCTTGTCGTTGTCGTCGTCCTGCGAGTTGTTGCAGTTGCTCTCGAAGCAGTTGAGCGCCCCTGCGCAGTCGCGATCGTCGCAGTCCGTGGCCTTGTCGTTGTCGTCGTCCTCGTTGTTGTTGCAGATCTCCGTCGAAACGTCCTGGCACAGACCGCCGAGGAGTGCCGGATTGCCGCTTCCCACCGGGAAGGCCAGAGGGTCGAGGCCGGAGAAGCCGGCCGGGCCCGTGAACTGCAGATGGTAGAAGCCGTGGCTCATGTTGGCCTGGGTCGTGCCGGGCGAGATCGCCAGCAGGGCAGCGGTGGGCGAGACGTCGGAGTAGTCGACCGCCGCCGTCGTCAGCGGCACGGGTAGCCAGCCGTATGCGCCCTGGCCCGTCAGTCCGCCTTCGGTCAATGCGAGGAGGCTGCCACCGACGATGTTCAGGAACCCGGCGACGTCCTCCTGGCGGGCGTTGAGCGCCGCCAGCTGCGCAGCGCTGATGCCGCCGCCGGTGTTGATGTCGTCCGAGGGCAGATAAATCATCGCGTAATCGGAGAAATCGACCGTACCGATCTGGGCGGGATCCGTGACCGTGGTGATGGCGACGCCCGGGCCGCCGTTGACCGGATTGTTCCACGAGTCCAGACCGATCTGGGCCTGGCTACCGTTGACGCCAATGGCCAGGATTCCGGAGCCCAGGCTGCCAGATTGGGCGATCAGCGTGGTCAGGATCGCGGCGTAGAGACCGCCGCAATTGGTGCCCTCGCAGTGGCCGCTGTCGTCGGCATCGTCGCCGCTGAGCACGATGTTGCCGCCGCATTCGCAGACGTCCCCTCGTCCGTTCTTGTCCTTGTCGGTCTGGTCCTCGTTGGACTCGTTCGGGCAGTTGTCCTCGTCGTTGGTCACGCCGTCGCCGTCGCGGTCGGGATCGCAAGAATTCCCGAGGCCGTCGTCGTCGGTGTCGCCCTGCCCGGGGTTGGAGTCGAGAGGGCAGTTGTCGCAGTTGGTGGGCTGGCCGTCGCCGTCCGGATCGACGGTGTCGTCGGAGCCGGGGCAGGCATCGCACTCATCCGGGACACCATCTTCGTCGTCGTCGCCGGTGCTGACGGTCGGGGGACCGCTGATCGACAGCGTAAAGCTGCCGGCGGCCTGACAGGCGAGGTCGGCGACGCGGAAGAAGTAGGTCTGATTGGCCTGGGCGTCGAAGTCGATGCGCGGCGCCAGACCGCAGACAGAGTCGTCGACGCAGGCGAAAGAGCCGCCGCAGGACGTGTGCGCGGACATGATCGGGTCGAAGTCGATGCCGGCGCACAGATCGACGCGCGCAGGTCCTGGGCACACCGGAGTGTACGTGTACCAGACGTCGGGGCAGGCGCCGCAGTCGATGCCATCCATGGTCGCCGCAACCAGATCGCCTACGTACTGCTGCCCTGGGGTGACGGTGATGGCGTCAGCGCAAAAGTCGTTCTCGGGAGCAGAGGGCAGAGTCGTCGAAACTTGTGCCCAGACCGGCCCGCCCATTGCCAGTGCCAGCGCCCACGCCGCCGTCGGCAGCCAAAGTTGAATGGATCGCTTCATGAAACCCTCCCTGAGCGCGACGGGACGTCACGCTCCCATCGATCTGTCCGTGGACGAAGCAGCAGCACCGCGCCGCCTGTGCCCGCCTTCACATCCGATTCTGGAATACGTGCGCCTTCTCTGCCGCTGCCTGACCTACGTCAAGCGGCGGCGGCGTTTGCCGCCGCAACGCGGGTCATCGGCCGAGGCCGCCTGCGTTCCCTCCCCCGTGGGGCGCACTGGAGGTGATGCACCGTCGGCTGCAACATCGACTGGAGATGCGGAAAGCCGAAGCGGTGGCCGTGCGCTAGAGACAGGTGGCCATCCCCCCGTCTACGGGGATGACGGCGCCAGTAACGTAAGCGCCGGCGCGCGAGGCGAGAAAGATCGCTACTCCAGCCATGTCTTCGGGCTCGCCGATGCGGCCGCGCGGGACCTGGGCCACGATCAGCTCCCCGAAGCGCTCGAGCGTCTCCTTCATCATCTTGCTCGGGAACGGGCCGGGCGCGACGGCGTTGACCGTGATGTTGGCGGAGGCCAGCTGCTTGGCCAGCACCCGGGTCAGATGGTGCACGGCGGCTTTGCTGGTCGAATAGGCGTAAGTCTCCAGCGCGGGGACGTGCAGGCCGTCGATGGATCCGATGTTGATCACGCGGGCGGGGTCGGCCTTGGTGCCGGCCTTCTCCAGCAGCGGAATGAGCTCGCGAGTCAGGTTGAAGACGGACTTGACGTTGGTGGCAAGGACCTTCTGAAACGCGTCGTCGGTGTAATCGGCGAGCGGCATTCCCCAGTTCGCACCGGCGTTGTTGACCAGGATGTCGAGCTTCTGCTCACGCGAAGCCAGCTCCTGCGCGAGCGCCTTCACCCCGGCCTCCGTGGAGATGTCGGCGGGAATCGCGATGGCCGCGCCGTCGCCGGAAAGCTCGGCCACTGCCGCCTCGCACGCGTCCTTCTTGCGCGAGCTGATGTAGACCTTGGCGCCGGCCTGGACGAACCCGCGCGCGATCATCAACCCGATGCCGCGCGAGCCGCCGGTGACCAGCGCCGTCTTTCCTTGAATCGAGAACAGGTCCTTCACGTTCACTCCTTCTCTTCGAGCGCCGCCGTTTCCGATCGTCCTTTCGCCGGGTGACGTCGGAGGTCCTTCCGTCGCTGGCGCCGGTTACGCCCGCGCCCGTCTCTGCGGGCGCTTCTGCCTGAGCGCATGCTCGACCAGGACCAGGCGATCGTTGCCGAAGTACATGTCGTCGCCGTCGACGAACATGGTCGGCGATCCGAACCCGCCGCGTTCGATCAGCTCCTCCGTGTTCGCGCGCAGGCGGTCCTTGTAGGGCTGCGAGGCGATCTTGTCGAAATACTCGGCACGGTCCAGGCCGCAGGTCGTAACGATGTCCGCCAGCACGTCATCCTGGGAGATGTCGCGCAGCTCTCCCCAGTACGTTTCGAAGAGACGGCGCGAGTACGGCGAGATGCAGCCGTGTTCCTCGGCGACGAACGCTCCGCGCATGGCCTTGACGCTGTTGACGGGAAAGACCGGCGGCTGGCCGATCGAGATACCGTACAGTTTCGCCCAATCCTGCATGTCCTTGGCGTAGTAGCGCATTTTCGGCCACACCGGGTTCTTGCGCTGCTCGTAGACGCTGTCGTTGACGGTGTTGAAGACGCCGCCGACCAGGAAGGGCCGCCAGATCAGCTCGGCACCGCTTGCCGCCGCCACTTCCTCGATGCGCGTGAACGCGAGGTAGGTCCAGGGGCTGGAACAATCGTAGAAGAATTCGAGCTTGGGCCTGGCTGCGTCGGACATCGCGCACGACCCTGTCACAGCCCCGTCTTCTGGCCAACCGCTGCGGCCGCAGCTATCTTGCCGACTCGTGGGACGGGAAAAACTCTGTTTCGTCGCCAGTGACGCGCCCGATGCTCAGCAGGCGCTGGCCTCGCTCAAAGGCAGATACGCCAGCGTGCCGGCCGGGCAGGCCGACGTCATCGTGGCGCTTGGCGGCGACGGCTTCGTGCTGCAGACCCTGCACGAGCACATCGGCCACCACATCCCGATCTATGGCATGAACAAGGGCACGGTCGGCTTCCTCATGAACGACTACAACGAGGAAGACCTGCCCGCCCGCATCGACCGCGCCAGCGTGGCAGCCATCCATCCACTCAAGATGCGCGCCCAGTGCATGGGTGGAACGTCGGTGGAGGCGCTGGCCATCAACGAGGTCTCGCTGCTGCGCCAGACCCGGCAGGCGGCCAAGATCCGCATCTCGATCGACGGCACCGTTCGCCTGGACGAGCTGGTCTGCGACGGCGTCCTGGTGGCCACGCCCGCCGGCAGCACCGCCTACAACCTGTCGGCGCACGGGCCCATCCTGCCCGTCAAATCCGGCGTGCTGGCGATCACGCCGATCAGCGCCTTCCGTCCGCGCCGCTGGCGAGGCGCCATCGTTCCCGGCGACGCCGTCATCGACTTCGAAATCATGGGCGACACCAAGCGCCCGGTCAGTGCCACCGCCGATACGGTCGAGGCGCGCAACGTACGCCACGTCCACGTCTTCGAGGAGAAGGCGATCACGCTGGAACTGCTCTTCGACCCGGAGCATGGGCTGGAAGAGCGCATACTCAAGGAACAGTTCGTGCCTTGACTGTGTGCGGGTGCCGTCGTGGTCCGCCGCGTTTCAGCCTCGACGACCTCTCAACCGCCCAGCGTGAAGAAGAAGGACGCTCCCTTGCCCGAGCGGCCTTCGGCCCAGACTCGGCCGCCATGGCGGCGGATGATGCGCTCGACGGTAGCCAGGCCGATGCCGTTGCCGGCGAAGTCGTTGCCGTCGTGCAGGCGCTCGAAAGGCCGGAAGAGCTTGTGCGCGAAGCTCATCTCGAAGCCCGCGCCGTCGTCGCTGACGCAGTAGACGGTCTGGCCGTTCGTATCGTCGGCGCGAAACTCGATGCGGGCATGCTCCTTCTTGGACGTGAACTTCCAGGCGTTGCCGAGCAGATTGACGAGCACGTCGTAGAGCAGGGCGGGGTCGCCCTGCGCGGTCAGCCCATCCTGGATGTGGAATTCGACGTTTCGCGACGGCTCGCCGGAAGCGTGCTCCTCGGCGACGGTGCGTGCGATCGCGGTCAGGTCTACCTGCTCCTTGCGAGGCTCGCTGCGGCCCACCCGCGACATGCGCAGCAGGTCGTCGATCAGCCCGCCCATGCGCCGGCTCGCCGAGCTGGCGCGCTGCAGGTATCCGCGCGCCTCCTCGTCCAGACGGCTGCCGTAGTCTTCGAGCAGGACGCGGCAGAACCCGTCGATCGAGCGCAGCGGCGCGCGAAGGTCATGCGAGACGGAATAGGAGAACGCCTCCATCTCGCGATTCGCCTCCTCCAGGGCGGCCGTGCGCTCGGCCACGCGCCTGCCAAGGTCTTCCTCGAGCCGCTTTTGCCGGGTGACGTCGGTGATGGTGGCGACATAGCCGGCGGGGCGTCCCTCGGCATCGCGCTCGATGACGGTTTGCGCCTGCAGCCATCGGTCCTCGCCGAGGCTCGTGACCGTGCGGTACAGCACGCGTCCCGCAGTGGGACGGTTCTCGCGCTCGGCCCACTGCTGCACGATGCGCGAGCGGTCGTCGGGATGAATGTGCTCGAACCAGTCGACCCCGACCGGATCGCGCTCGCCGATGCCGAGCGTGTCGCGCACGCGCTTGTTCAGGTAGGTGCAGCGTCCGGCTTGGTCGAAGCGTGCGATTCCCACCGGCACCGTATCGGCCAGGGCACGGAACAACCGCTCGCTGGCCTCCAGCTCGCGGCGCATCTCGCGCAGCGGGGTCACGTCGAGCGCGGTGGCGATGACGTCGCCGGTCGCTTCGTGCAGCGTGTAGTGGTTGATCGAGGACCACTGGCGGCCGTTGAAGGTTCCGTTGGCCTCGAAGAGCACTTCCTCGCCGCGCTGGGCGCGGCGGATGTGGTCAGCGACCTCGGGAAAATCGCTGAAGATGTTCTGCCCGACCGCCTGCCGCTCGCGAAGGCCGAGGCGTTCGAGGCCGCGTCCCACCGACTCGGCGATGGTACCGTCGGGCTGGACGCGAAACAGGATGACGGGCAGCGAACGGATGTTGCGCAGCGCCTGCTCCAGGGGAAGCCGTACATCGCGCTCGCGCGTGGCGTGGAGCTCCTCTTCCAGCTCGCGAACGCGCGCCTCCAGCTCGGCTATCCGATCGGAAGCCGAATCGTCCAAGCCCGACGCGCGCAAAGTCGGCATCAGCGACCCACCATTCGTCCCTGGCCGCGATGCGGCCGTGTTCTGAAGGACAAGCGTTGCGACCGTATCCGCCCCGGAGATGCCCGGTGCGGTCCCCAACCGATCACGCGCTTTACGATGGTCATCACAGCATACGGCCCAGCATGGCTCAAGGTGAGCGGCCGCGCCGCGCGCCGTTCATCCCCCCGGTGCGGGCTCGGTGACGGCGATGGGCTCGGGAGATCGCGAGTAGATGCGGTCGCCCTGGTTGGAGCCGTCGGCGTTGGCGGCGTTGCCGACGGCGAAGAAGCCCACCTTGCCGGATGCAGCCGGCGGAGCTGTCCACTGGAAGCTCCATGCCGTGCCGCCGCTCTGGCCGATGGCGGTGCCGCCATAGGAATGCCCGAGATAGCTGCGGGTCCCGCTCATGCCCGCGATGACCTGTGTCGTGGACGCATCGATGACGATGAGCTCTCCGGCGCCTTCGAGCGCGGGCAGCGTCACGGCCGTGACCTGGAAGCCCCAGCGCGTCAGGCTCGGATCGGAATGGGTGATGCGAAACGTCAGCGTGTAGGACTTTCCCGGCTCGTAGCGAGGCGGAACTCCCTCCAGGCTGATCGACCCCTTCTGGTCGGGATTCAGGGGCGAGCTGTTGTGGCAGCCGATGCAGGTGAGCTCGGCCTCGACTCCGCCGCCAGCCGGAAGACCGGCATTGCCGGGCTGAGGGCCGGTGGAGATGGCAAGTGCCGAGGTCGCCGCCAGCAACGCCAGCACGTGCGCGATCGCGACCGACGCTGCCAGGCGCATACGGCTATCGGTCCTCGCTGGTGGAAAGGCTGCGCATCCATTCGGGCGGGGCGACGCCGCCGCCGGCGTACTCGCAAATGATGCCTCGTGTCCGCAGCTCCTCATCGCTGCCGTTGCCGAGCAGCAGGCAGCGCAGCGATTTCGCAAAGCTCGACGGCGCTGTCCATCCTGCGATGCGCGGAAGCTGGCAGCGGTCCACGACCAGGCCGGTCACGTTGCCTGCGCCGTACGACGCCAGCGCCAGCGCCAGCGCCGCTCCCTGTCCATAGCCGTGCAGCACCACGCCGCGCCGGTTGCGTAGCGCTTCCTCGCCCAGCAGCAGCTCGAGCTGGCAAAGCGCGTCGCCGAAGCTCGCGGGTTCGGGCATCAGGGAATCGCTGCCGAGGTACCAGGAGTATCCGGCGTAGGCGGGCGCGCCCTCGAAGTTGCTCTGGAACGGATTGCAGGGACGCGCCGCCTGCGGTGCAAGCACGGCAGGCTCCTCGCCGAACAGCGTGCGCGCGGCTCCCATCGCGTGCCGAGCATTGCCGTTTCGATCGTGAAGGGTGAGGACGGTCGGCAGCCTGTGCGCATCGGTGCCCGCGCTCTGGCACGACACCAGCGCCATCGTCTGCACGAGCTCGCTTGCCGCGGTCATCGTCGTGCGTTCGATCAGGCCGCCGATCTTTCGGGCGCTGCCGCCGCGCTCTTGGCCGCCAGGTACGCAAATGCCATCGCAGGGCCGAGGGTTCCGCCGCCGCCGTAGTAGTAGGGTCCGGTCGGCGAGGCGATGCAGTTGCCCGCTCCGTAAAGGCCCGGAATGGGCTGGCCGTGTGCGTCCAGCACCTCGCCCCTGGCATTGATGACGGGACCGCCGTTGGTGTCCAGAGTGCCGCTGGCCAGGATGATCGCGTACAGAGGTCCCTGCACGGCGATGGGATGCATGGTCGGGTTGGGCGTCTTGCCCACTTCGTGCGCAGTGCCCTGGTTCGGAAACGACCATACGCGCGAGTGCCACAGCCGGTCGTAGAGCATGCGCCCGCGGCCGAAGTCTTCGTCGGCGCCGGCGGCTGCAAAGGCGTTGTAGCGCGAGATCTGCGCCGTCAGCGTCTCGGCGAAACCGCTCGCCAGGGTCTGGCCGCCGGTGCGCGTGGCCAGTCTGGCCAGACGCTCGCCAAGGGCAGCGGCCAACTCGGCCGCGCCTGCGGCCTTGATCACGTAGGGAGCCTGCGTGCCGGCGGGCGGCAGCGGAAAGCGTCCGCCGTAGAGCTCTGCCGTGCGCTGATCGTAGATCATGAACAGCAGCAGGTTGGTCCACTCGTGGCGGGTCGAGTCCCAGATGAAGTGCACGCGGGTGCGCTCGTTGTAGTTGCTGGTCTCGTTGACGACGCGCTGGCCGTAGCGGTTGACCAGGATCATCGAGTCGCCCGGCGGCATGAAGACGTCATCGGGTGTGCTCGAGAACTGCAGCGCCTGCTCGAGCACGATCTGCGCACGCCACGCCGAGCTCATCTGCCCGAGCCGCGCGCCCGCGGCCGTTCCCATGTAGACGAAGTCGCCTTCGTTGGTCGGCACCGCGCAGCCGCCGAATACGGGCCCGGGCTGGAACTGCAGCACCAGGTCCTTGTTGTTGGTGAAGCCGCCGCTGCCGAAGATGACGCCCTTCCTGGCTCGCAGGCGCACGGTGGTCTTGTCCATCCTGGTCGCCTCGACGCCGATCACCTCGCCCTTGACGTTGCGGATCAGCGAGGTGACGCGGTGGCCCATCAGCAGAGGAACCTGGCGCTTCTCGAGCGCGGCCTTGAGCTGGCGCATCATCTCGTCGCCGAGGCCGAAGCTGCCGTCTTCCTTGCGCGCCCACAGCCGCCGGTCCACCGGGACCTTCTCTTCGGTGGCCTCTTCGAAGTAGTCGGGCATCGGGCCGAAGGGCTTGTCGGCAGGCATGGAGTGCAAGGCGCCGATGCGGTCGAGCTCGTCGACGACCACGGGGCCGGTGTCGTAGAGTGCTTCGAGCAGCGACCACTCGTTTTGCGGCAGGCCGGCGCGCGCGTCCTTCTCGTTGTACATGTGCATGTACGAGAAGCGCGCCATCTTGCGCAGCGTATCCTGCCGCTGCTCGACCACGCCTGCCTCTTTCAGGAAACGGTTGTCGGGAATCCAGTAGACGCCGCCGGACTTGGCCGTGGTGCCGCCGAACAGCATCGCCTTCTCCACCAGCGCCACCTTGGCGCCGGCCTCGTGCGCGATGACGGCCGCCACCGCGCCGGCAGCGCCGCTGCCGACGGCGATGACGTCGAACTCCTGGTCGAACTTCGGTGCCTCCTGCCCGTGAACCGTCTGGACGCCGAGCGCTCCCGTCGCGCCGGCACCGGCGGCTGCGACGCCCGCGATGCGCAGGAAGTCGCGCCTGGAGATGCGCGCGGGAGAGTCGTGTTGTTCTTCGGTATCGCTCTTCTTGCCGCTCACGCCGCCGCCACCGCTTCCGACCAGTCACGCGAGTAGAACTGCTTGGTCCACTTGCGGTACTCGCCGATGGGACCGTCGGCCTCGCACAGCGCGGGTCGGATCTGGAAGCCCTTGTGCTCCCAGATCTGGAAGTCCTGCTGAATGGCCAGCGACTGGTCGTCCATGTAGGCCTTCAGCAGCGCGCGCGTCTCTTCCTCGCTGCGGCCATCCTTGGCGCCGATGACGCCGAAGTGGATGCGCGTGGTCTCGGTGTCGATGGGCGTCAGCCCGGCAACGATCATCGTCGTGAACATGCCGCTATACTTGAGCCAGTCGAAGCCGAGTCCCCAGTTCTCGGCCTCGATGGTGAAGTCGTCGGAGACTCCCATCGTCTGGACCGTTTTTTTGGTGCCGATCTGCCACTTGAACATCGGACCGTGGAAGCTGTTGCTGCGATCCTTGGGAGGATCCATCAAGTGCACGAAGTTGAAGTGCGGCCAGTCGATGGCGTTCTCCATGATCTCCTGCGGATGGGTCTTGACCACCCACGAATACTTCTCGTAGCTCGAGGTCCAGTCGGGACGTCCCCACCACTGGATCTCGGGAATCTCGAAGTGGGGCGCGGCCCCTTCGTCGTGATACCAGACGAAGACGATGCCGTTGCGCTCCAGCACCGGATAGGCGCCGGCCTTGGCTTTGGCCGGAATCTTGTCGGTATAGGGAATGTGGACGCAGGTGCCGGAGCCGTCGAACTGCCAGCTGTGGAAGGGGCAGGCCAGATTGTTGCCTTCGACCTTGCCGCCGTATCCGAAGTGCGCGCCGAGATGAGGGCAGAAGGGCTCGAGGGCGCCGGCTTTGCCGTCGTGGCCGCGGAACAGGACGATGTCGCGGTCGAGATAGTGGACGGTCTTGACTTCGCCGGGGCTGAGCTCGTCGGAATAGCAGACCTGGTACCAGCTATTCGGAATCCCAAACGGAAAACGACCCATCGTTGCACCTCCGGGGCCTCGCGTGGCGCGGCGAGGTTGCGGATTAGAACGTGTTCCAGGAAATCGTGCAACGCACGGACGGGCGCGGCGGCGCCGCGATGCGGCTGGCGGCGTGCGCTGTCCCTGGCGGCTCGCGCTGGGAGGCCCTGACAATCTGTTCTCGATGGAGGCGACCATGGCTGGGCGATTGGACGGAAAGGTTGCGGTCATAACCGGAGCGGGCTCGGGGATCGGCAAGGCAACGGCGGCGCGGTTCGTGGCCGAAGGTGCGGCGGTCGTCATCGGGGACGTGCGGGGGGATGCGGCCGCCGATGCGGCTGCCGAGCTGAGTGGGGACGGCGGCAGGGCCGCCGGTCGCCAGCTCGACGTCTCGAGCTCGGCCGAAGTCGATGCCCTGGTGGCGATGGCCGTCGAGCGGTTCGGCCGCATCGACATCATGATGAACAACGCGGCGATGCCGCATGGCGCATTGCTGGCCGAAACCAGCGACGAGGATTGGCGGCGCGTCATGTCGGTTACGCTGGACGGCGTGTTCTACGGAACGCGCGCGGCGCTGCGACGGATGAACGCGCAGGGCTCGGGCTCGATCATCAACGTCTCCTCGGGGGCGGGCCTCGGCGGGGAGGTCATGCTCGGAGCGTACGGCGCCGCCAAGGCGGCGGTCATCAACCTGACCAAGACGGCTGCGGTCGAGAACGCGGCGCTGGGGGTGCGCGTCAACGTGATCTGCCCCGGGCCCATCGCCACGCCGCCACTTGCCGCTTGGCTCCAGTACATTCCGGGCGGCGAGGAAGCGTTCGCGCGACAGATTCCGGCAAGACGCATCGGCAAGCCGGAGGAGATCGCTGCGGTGGCCGTATTCCTGGCTTCCGACGAAGCCTCCTACGTCACCGGCGCCGTCCTCGTCGCCGACGGCGCGGTCAATGCGCGGACTGCGACGCCGCGCTTTGATTGATCGCCGCGCGTTCGAGCTGCTGCGCTGCAAGGGGGCAGCCCCCTCGAGCTCCTGGTGAAGCTGACAATCTCCCCGAGCTCGCGTTCGAGGCGCCGCGATGAGGCCTGCCGCCGTGCGCGCGTGATCGCGGCGCCGCCATCGGCGCCATCGTTGTGCCCGTGCGCGGTTTTCCGTAACCAGGACCGACGATGAGCTACCACGACATCCGCCTGGAACGCGAGGGCGACGTCGCGTTCCTCACCATCCACCGCGAGGAGAAGGGCAACGCGTTTCGCGTCCAGACCGTTCGCGAGATGTGCGACGCTCTCGAGGTCGCGCGCCGCGACGCCGACGTCCGCTCGGTGGTCATCACCGGCGCCGGTACGCGCTTCTTCTGTCTGGGCGGCGACCATGACCACTCCGAGCACGAAGACGACCGCATTCATTACGGCAACATTTTCCCGGTGGTCGATCTCTACGAGCTCATCGACAAGCTACCCAAGCCCGTCATCGCGATGGTCGCAGGCTTCGCCGTCGGCGGCGGCAACGTGCTGGCACTGATGTGCGATCTGACCATCGCCTCGCGGACCGCGACGTTTCGCCAGGTCGGACCGATGATGGGCAGCTTCGATGCCGGATTCGGCACCTGGTACCTCGAGGAGGCCGTCGGCCGCAAGAAGGCCAAGGAGATCTGGATGCTCAATCGCAAGTACTCGGCCGAGGAGGCACTGGCGATGGGCCTGATCAACGAGGTGGTCGAGCCCGATGCTCTGCGCATGCGCGTGCTCGAGATCTGCGCCGAGCTGTCCGATCGCGGCCCGCAGGCGCTGGCCGCTCTGAAATCGAGCTTCCATGCCAGACATGCCGGCGTGGGCGGATTGTCGCGTGTGGCTCTGGATCTGTTGACGCCCGCCTACTATCGAAGCGACGAATCCAAGGAGCTCGGACGCGCATTCGCGGCGCGTGAGCGTCCCGACAAGTCCAAGTTCTACAAGTAGCCGCGGCTGGCGGCGGGCAAGGAGCACGGTGGCAGCGCAAGCAGGCGGATGGCGGGCCAGCTCCTGGTACCTGATCGCGACGCTGACCATCGTCAACACCATCAACTGGGCGGACCGTCAGGTCGTGCCCATCCTGTTTCCTGCCATCCAGGAAGATCTGCATCTGTCCGACACCGAGCTCGGCATCATCGGCGGGCTGTCGTTCTCGATCATCTATGCCGTCTCCGCATTCGTGTTCGGCTTCATGGCCGACCGCGCCTCGCGGCGCATGATCATTCTCGGCGGCTTGATCTCCTGGAGTGCCGCAACCGCAGCAGGCGGTCTCGCCACCGGCTTCTGGAGCCTGTTCGCCGCGCGCTTCTTCACCGGTATCGGCGAGGCTTCGCTGTATCCGTGCGCGATGTCGCTGCTGACCGATCGCTTCGCTGCCGTCGGTCGCGGCCGCGCGGTGGGAACCTTCGGCGCTGCCGCAGCGATCGGCGGTGGTCTCGGCATCGGCCTGGGCGGCAGGCTCGCCGAAGTGATGGGATGGCGCGAGGTCTTCTTCCTCTACGGCGGCGCCGGCGTGCTGCTGATTCCTCTGGTGCTGCTGATGCGCGAGCCCGAGCGGCCCGACCACGCCCCCGAGGCCAGCGTTTCCATCGGAAAGACCATCACCGACGCCGTTGGAGACCGGCGGCTGCAGGCGATCTGGGGAACCGGGGTGCTGATGATGGCCTCGGGCATCGGCTGGGTGGCGTGGGTGCCGACCTACTTCGTGCGCAATCTCGGCTTCGACATGACCCAGGCCGGCATGATTTTCGGCGTGGTGCAGATTCTCGGCGGCGTGGCGGGCAGCATCATCGGCGGCCGCATGGGCGACCAGTACCGCGCCCGTCGCCTTGCCGGCCAGCTCGACGTCTCGGCGGCCGCGGCTTTGATCTCGGCACCGTTGCTGGCTGTGCCGCTGCTCGGCTTTCCCACTCCGGTCCTGATTGCCGCCAGCATTCTCGGCTCGCTGGCCATCTACGCCTACTTCCCCAACCTGCAGACGGCCGTGGCGGAGATCGTCCCGCCGCGCCGCCTCGGTCTGACCTTCGCCGTTCACGTTCTGTTTCTCGGGGGCATTGGCAGCTCGGTCGGACCGTTCCTGGTCGGATGGATCTCGGACCTGACTGGAGACCTTCGCCTGGCGCTGTTCGTCCCGGTTGCGGCCATGGTGCTGGCAGCGCCTGGAGCCTCGATCGCCGGCCGAATCATTCGAGCCCGCGCCGCCGCCGAGGCATCAGCCGCGGCCGCAAAGGCATCTGCCTGAGGGGTTCTCTACCTGGGTGTCTTGGCAATCTCCTCGATGTCCGGGCTGTAACTGTCTGAAATCAGGCGCATACCAGTTGAAATACCCGATCGAATCTTTTTTGCGGTAGGGCGAGCACGCCGCGAAAAACCTCTTGCTGAAGCATTTGTAAGCAGGCAATTCTCATTTTGAGGCGGAGGGGAGCGATGCGTGTCGTCGCAGCCCGCGCTTCAGGGGAGATACCAATGAGACATCCTGCCATCCCCGCCGTGCGGCTCGTCGTCGCCGGCGTCGTCGCCATCCTATCCATTCCTGCCGTGGCAGCAGCGCTGACCTCGGATCAAGCCTCGTGCCGCGACGCCATTGCCCGTGCGATGTCCGGCTACGCACGCACCACCGGCCAGATCGTCGCCTCCTGCCATCGCCAGCGCAGCGCCGGCGACCTCCCGGCTTCGGTCGACTGCAACGACGTCGACGATGCCGACCAGACCGGCCGCCTTTCCAGTGAGCGCGCCTCGGTCCGCTCGAGCATCGGCTCGGCGTGCGGCTCCTCCTCCGCGCTCCTCGGCGACCAGTACGCCGCCTGTCCGGCTCCGGCGCAGGCCTCCGACGACGGCGGCGACAGCACCGGCCTCGACGACTTCGAGGAAGTGGCCGAGTGCCTGATCAGCCTCAACGACCTCGGAATTGGCGCGATGTCGCTGGCGGCGCTCGGCGATCCCGACGGCGCCCTGGAAGACAATCCTGCCAAGTGCCAGGCCACGCTCGGCAAGCTGACGGCCGGCATCCTCAAGGCCTACCTCGGCGAGGGCCGCAAGTGCCAGCGACGTCTGGACGGCGGCACCAGCAGCGACGCCTTCGGCTGCGAATCGGTCACCTCCAGCGCCAAGGTCACCAACACTCGCTCGAAGTTCCATACGAAGTTCTCCAAGGCCTGCGTCCTTCCTCAGGAGCGCCTGGCGACGCTGAACGCCTGCGCCGAGCGCTTCGACGAACTCGAGACGTGCTCCCTGAGCGCTGCCGAAACGGCCGGCCTTGGCCTGGTCCGACACATTTATGAGCTCGATGGCGATACTCCGGTCACGACCACGATCGTGGATCCGCCTACGACGACCACCGAAGCTCCTCCGACCACGACCACCTTGGAGCCCACCACCACCACCACGCTCGGCGACACCGTCTGCGGAGACAGCGCTCCTACCTGCAACGGCAGCTGCCCCGATGGCCAGACGTGCCAGGACGTGGCCGGCGAGTGTTCCTGCATCGTCGCCGGTGAAGGCGCCTGCGCACCGGCCACCATTCGCCGAGTGATTCACGGCAAGCACAGCAGCTCTCCGCCGACCGCCACGAGCCTGAGCACGGGCTGGTCGGGCACCGCGCACGACGTCGACATCCCCGACAACACCGGTGACGTCGTCGACGTCACCTGCGATGCGAACTGCGAGAACTGCAACGTCAATCTCAACGTGCAGGAGGGCAATCCGGCCTCCAACTGCCGCTGCGCCGCCAATCCGCAGCAGACCTGCACCGTCATCAACGGTCCCGACTCGACCAACTGCGCCGGTATCGACACGACCTGTCAGTGCTACTTCGGATCGCCGCTGGCGATCTCGTCGGGCGGAACGCCGGTGTGCGTCGTCAATCGCATCACCGAGGACTACGACGGCAGCATGAACCTGCGCACCGGCGAGTGGGACGTTCGCATCAAGCTGTCGTCTGTCGTGCATCTGGGCATCGACACCGTTCACCCGTGCCCGCTGTGCAACAACGACGACGTGGCCAACGACGGCATCCGCAACGGAACCTGCTCGGGCGGTCTGTCCAGCGGCGCCTGCGACGTCAACGGCGATCACCTGACGTTCGGACCCACCAGCTTCGACTGCATGCCGAACTCGGCCACCAACATCAGCGGCAGCGGACTGACGATCGACCTCAAGACCTCCTCGCAGCCGCAGAGCCTGCCGGCCAACCTGCCTTGCGATTCGCCCGCGGGCTCCATGTGTCCGTGCCGCGTCTGCTCGGGCAACAGCAACGTGGGCTGCTCCTCCGACGCCGACTGCATCGAGCTGAACGCCGGCACCTGCACGGCCGGCGGCGGCGCGGGCATCCAGCCCAACCAGTGCGACGAGTTCCTGTGCGGCGAGGACAGCTTCTGCTCCATCGGCCCGATCGACAAGTACTGCGACGGCGTGACGCATCCCGACGGTCGCGGCTTCCTGTCGTGCACGACGGACCTGGACTGCTCGGCCAATGGACACGGCGCGTGCACGATCTCGGACCTGCGCCGCTGCTATACCGATCCGATCCAGGTCGACGGCGTGGCCGATCCGTTCAACCCGGTGACGGGCGCGATCTTCTGCATCCCGCCCACCACCAGCCCGGCCGTCAACGTCACCGGCGGCATCCCCGGACCAGGCGTGTTCGTTCTCGACTTCAGCTCCGACGTGCGGTGCAAGAGCGACCCGAACCTCGTCTACGAGTTCCCGGACGGCGCCAACTGCGGCACGACGGCCACGACGACTTCAACGACGCTGTTGCCGCCGCTCGAATGCGAGACCGCAACGGCGCCCGCGTGCGGCGGCACCTGCGACGGTGGTCAGGTGTGCACCGACAACGGCGGCGTCTGCGAGTGCACCGATCCGCCCATCCCGAGCTGCCAGGACGCGACCTCGCCGGCGTGCGGCGGAACGTGCCCCGAAGGTCAGGTCTGTGTGGACAGCGGCGGCACCTGCGGCTGTACGTCCGTACCGCTGCCGGCATGCTCGGCGGCAGCGGCGCCGGCGTGCGGCGGCGTGTGCCCGCTCGGCCAGGTCTGTACTGCTGCAGGTTCGGTCTGCGGCTGTACCGGGCTCTAGCCTGTTTTCGCGCTGCCGAGCCTGCTCGGGCATACCTTCGCGGTGAGCACCGCGTGGCCAGGGCAGGCAGGCGGCGCGCCGGCATGGGCAGGCGGCCTCGTCGTTCCCGAGTGGCTGGCGCTCCGCACCGGTAGCGTACCCGTCGTCATCGTCGCTCCGCACGGCGGCCGCAGAAGGCGCGCCGTGCGGCGCGGCGACAGCGTCAACGATCTCCACACTGCCGAGATCGCCTGGGAGCTGGCCTCGCGCCTGGACGCGCACGCCATCGTCAACCACGGCCTGGATCGCAACCAGATCGATCTCAACCGCATTTCGCACCTCGCCGATCGCGCACCCGACGTCCTGAAACTGCTCGTCGGTGCCGTCGAGCATGCAGGCGGCGGCGACGTGCCGCCGCTCGTACTGTTCGTGCACGGCTGGAACATGGTCGTCCCGTGCTGCGACGTGGGCGTGGGACTGCGCGTCACGAGCGTGTCCGAGGCGTGCGCGCAGGGCGCGAATGCCACGACTGGCGCCAGCACGTTCGAAGACGCGCAGGATCGCGATGCGACGATCGGCGCCACCAGCTTCCAAGACGTCCAGGGCCGCCATCCAACGCTCAGCGCGAGCGCGTTCGAAGCTTTCGTCGGTCCCTTGCAACGAGCGCTTTGCGCGCGCGGCATCAGTACGGGCGTGGGACGGCGATATTCGGCAAGCGGACGCGACAATGCGGCGCAGCTCTTCAGCGGCCGCCATCGTGAGCATCCCTGCCGCGACGTCGCGCGCCTGGCCGAGTTATCGATGGACGGCCGGGTCGATGCCGCCCAGCTCGAGCTCGGCATTCCGCTCCGCTGGCAAGGCCCGCTGCGCGACTCCCTGATCGACGGCCTGGTCGAAGCGCTGCAGCGCTGGCTCGGCGGCACGGCAAGCGCGGCGGGGGGCGTCAGCTCGCGCGGCTGGTGCAGCGAGCCGGCCGAACCCGCATCCGCAGCGATGGTTGCAGCCGAGCCGGGCTACGCGTTGCAGGCGGTCCTGGATCGCAGCGGCAGCGCGGGGCTTTTCTGCGGCGTCGAGGCCACCAGCACCAGCTCGATGGCCGGCCGTTTCTGCATCGTATCGACCGATGGATCGATGATGCTGCTGGTGGGCGAGGGAAGCTGGAGCGGCGAGCGCGGACGCTACGACCTCGAAGGTTTCGAGTGGCGCAGCGACGACGACGGCTCCCTGGTTCGACTTCGCGTGCGCGGCGGCGTGATCCGCTACCGCAGCCATGATGCGTACCTGGACCTGGAGGCGGGGCTGGCCGACTCGGAGCTGACCGACGCGGACGTGGACCTGGTCTATCGCGCCACCGGCCCCGGCCACGGGCAACTGGTCGGCACCGTTCGGGCGGGGGCCGTCAGCGTCGACGTCGATACGCTGGCCTTCCTGGACCGCGGAGGTCGGCGCGGCGGCGCTCAGGCACGCATGCGAGTGATGATGCGGGATCGCAGCGGCCAGGCCATACGCGTCGAGGCCAGCGGCGACCAGAGCTCGGTGGTGATGCTGGAGCAGGCTGACGCGCGCGCGCCGCTTGGCCGCATCCGGCTCGAGAATCCCGGCAGCGTCATCGAGATGGCGATCGCGGCGCGGGTGCCGGTATGGCGACCCGCAGGCAACGGCGTGGTGGCGCGGTGGACCTTCGGGATGGCCCGCGTGCAGGGCGGCGACGAGCGGGAGGCGGCCATCTTCGACAGCCTGGAGATCTTCTCGCTCCCGCCGCGCTGAACCTTGCCGCCCACTTGACACCCGCCTGTCCGCGGAGCGATATCACGCCAGTTTTTCGGGAGGGTACGATGCACGGAAAATCCAATGCCGTGGTGGCAGGCCTGATCGTCGCCACGCTTCTCTGCGGCCCGGCCGGCGCGGCCGATCACGCCGACACGCCCAACCTGATCCAGGTCGCGCGTCATGACGGGCGCCTCACCGATCTGCACGTCTTCACAACCGGCGACGATCTGGTCCTGTCGCTGGCCACCAACCCCAACATTCCCGTCGGCGCCGCCAGCTACACGTTCCCGTCCGATACGACCTTTCGCATCTACATCGATCGTCGCCCAGCGGTCAGCTTCGAGAACCCGTCGATGAATCAGACCTACGGCGGCGAGTTCAAGAAGGCGCGTCGCATCAAGCCGGACGTCACCTTCACCATCACTTTCCCGAGCGGGCTGCCGAGCGTCGAAGTCGACGGCGCCGCCGTCGATGAGCTTCAGGTGTTCGCCGGCCTGCGTGACGATCCGTTCATTCGCGGGCCGCGCCAGGGCCGCAACATCGGCGCGATCGTCCTGCAGTTTCCGCTTGCCGATGTCCTGGGCCGCGGCGGGTCCGGCAACAAGACCATTGCGGTGTGGGCCACCAGCGACGTTCCCGGCATCAGCGGTTCGATCGAGGAGCATGCGGGCCGCGCGCTGCGCTCGCAGTTCGGCAACGCCGACGTGATGAACAACCTGCCGCCGAGCATGCATGCGTCGATGCTGAACATGGTTCCGGACGTCGTCATCTACGACACTTCGGCGCCGGCCGTCTTCCCCAATGGCCGCCGCCTCGAGGACGACGTCGTCGACCTGGTAGGCGAGACGACCACCTTGGCAACCGATGCTCCGTTTCCCTCCACCAACGACAAGGCCTTCCTGAGCGAGTTCCCGTATCTTGCCGAGCCCTGGTGATCGTCTCGCCGCGGCCGTCCTGTTCCTGCTGATCCTGGCGCCTGCCTGCGCCTTCGCCCACGGCGATGGCGCGGCAGATGCGGACCGGCGCATCGCCTATTACCAGGAGCGCCTGCAGCAGATGCCTGCGCTGTACCCGTCGATGACCGAGCTTGCGCTTGCCTATCTCGACAAGGCACGCACGACCTCGGACCCGCAGTGGCTGGCAAAGGCCCGGCAGATGACGGAAGCCAGCCTGGCCGTTCAGCTCAGCTTCGAGGCGCATCGCGCGCGCATGATGATCGAGAGCCATGCGCACCGCTTCGAGGAGGCGCTGAGCTGGGCGCGAAAGGCCGCGTCGGCCTCGAGCGGCGGCGCGGCCGATCCGGAGCCGGAGATTCGCGCCGCTCTCGTCGAGATCCATCTGGCGCTCGGCCGCGAAGAAGAAGCGGCGCGCATGCTGCCGACGCGCGAGGCGGCGGCATCGCAGCTCGAGGCCGCGATGGCGCGCGGGCACTGGGCCATGACCCATGGCGACGCGCCGGAAGCGGCAGCGATGTTCGAGCTGGCCGTCGGGCTGGCGCACCGTGCGCAAAACGCCGAGCTGGCAGGCTGGGCAAGTCTTGCCGCGGCTCGGGCCGAACTGGCGCGCGGCGATGTCGAACGGGCGCAGCAGCGCATGGACCAGGCGCGGCCGCTGCTTCACGAGCCCGACGCCAGCGCGCTGTTCGCGATCACGCGAGCAAGGATCCTCGAGGCGCAATCCGACACGGCCGCTGCGCTGGCAGTGCTGGAAACCGCGCTGCAGCACCGTCCGCGTGACGGCGAGCTGCACGCAAACGCCTGGCGCGCAGCGCGCACTCTGGGAAGGGACGACGTGGCTGCCTCGCACTTCGCGGCGGCCGAGCAGACCTGGCGCGCCGCCATCGATGCAGGCGAGGTGCTGACGCTGGGATCACTGGCGCGGCTGTATGTCGATGCGGCCGTGAAGCTGGCCGAAGCAAAGCTGCTCGCCGAGCGCAATCTTTCCGTGCGCGGCGACCGGCAGTCACGAGAGCTGCTGGCAGAAGCGACGTCTCCTTTAAGGGGACAGTCCCCTTAACTCGCGTCGAGGGGCCACGCAC
>DASPNH010000151.1:0-5489 GCA_035626675.1 Binatia bacterium | reverse complement strand
ACCGGTGCCCTCCAGGATCAGCCACGCGATCAGCCGCGCGTGGCCGCGCTCGGCGACGATGCCGAAGACGAGGTCGAGGATGGCAGGCAGGTCGACCTCGCGGGTCATCTGCTTGCGTACCTGATCCAGGATCGTGTTGCGCAGCGAGATCAGCGCGCGCCGGACCACGGCCTCCATCAGCCCGTCGCGACTGCCGAAGTGGTGAAGGATGGCCGGGTGCGAGACTCCGACGTCGGCGGCGATCTCCTGCAGCTTGATGCCGGCCGGCCCTGATTCGCGCAGCCTCTTCTCGGCCGCGTCCAGGATGACGCGCTTGGCGTCCTCGGCGGTGCGCCGCGTACGCTTGGCTTTGGTGCTTTCCATTGCTCCGCCCCCGAATCCGGAAGACCTTTCCTTCCGTCTCTTCCGATGCCGCGGCCAGTGCGGCATCGGCCCCTTGCGGTCACGCCGCCGGCCTAGCGCATCCTGTCGATGACGTCCTCGGCGAACCGCTTCAATGCATCCTGCTTCTCCACCAGCGAGCCTGGATCTGCACCATACATCACCCACGGCACGGTGGTGAGCGTCCCCACCCCCATTTCTTCCAGGCGCCGATAGCCGTCGACGTCGAAGGTGTCGGTGCAGGCCACCACGGCCTCGAAGGGCCGCGAGTCGGTGCCGTACTCCTTGCGCAACGCCTGGATGCGACCGAGCATCTGGCCGATCTCCTCGCTGGTATGCTGGACCGCAATCCAGCCGTCGCCGATACGGGCCGCCCGGCGCAGCGCGACATCGCTGATCCCGCCGATGTAGACGGGCACCGGCTCGCGCGGCACGGGGCTCATTTCCAGACGGTCGAAGCGGTAGCGTTCGCCCTGGTGCTCGACCATCCCGCCGCGCCAGAGCTTTCGCATGATGTCGATCTGCTCGTTCATGCGCTTTCCGCGGGCGCGAAAATCCTGCCCGAGCAGCTCGAATTCCTCCTCCATCCAGCCGGTTCCCACGCCCACCGCAATACGCTCGCCGGACATGTAGGCGACGGTGCCGATCTGTTTGGCCGCGAGCACCGGATTGCGCGCGGGCAGGATGTAGACGTTGGTCATGAACCTCAGGCGCCTGGTCACCGCGGCCATGGCCGCGATGGCCGTCCATGGATCGGGCCACGGCGTCGAGCTGGACCAGTACGGCTTGCCATCCTTGGCGTAGGGATAGGCGCTGGAGATGCGCTCGGGGAAGACGATGTGGTCGGAGACCGCAAACCAGTCCCAGCCAGATTCGTCGGCGGTCCTGGCCAGATCGCAGAAATGAAGAGGGTCGTTGAAGGCCAGAGCGGTAGCGAACTTCACGCGGCGACTCCTTGGACCGACGGCATGGCTGGCGACCTTCTAGCCGTCGACGGAGCCGGCAGCCAGCGCCTCCTCTGCCCTGGCAAGGGCCAGATCGGCGAGAACCGGGCTCGGGCCGAGCGGCGAAGAGATCCGGAAGCGAAGGCTTGGATGGCGGGCGGCGGCCTGCTCGGCAAGCCGCGGTACGTCGCTCGAGGAATGCCGGCCGGGCGCAAGGAAGAACAGGACGACAACGACCAGCTCGGCGCCTGCGGCAGCCGCGGCGTCGAAGGCATCGGCGATGGAAGGGCGCGAGATTTCCATGTGGGCCGGCAGGACGGCGACGAAGCGGGTACCAGTGCGAGCCGCCAGCGACCGCGCGCAGTCCTCGACCACGGCGTCGGCCTGGCGCGAGCGGCTGCCGTGGTCCACCAGCACCAGCGCCGTTTTCGTCCGTTCTTCGCTTCGCGCCTCATCCATCGAAGCCGAGCCTGTCAAAAAGCGCGGGGCAAGGCACGCGCAGCCGACTTTTGGACGCAGGATGGCGCCGCGCTAGAACGCGCCATGCTCTTCGATCTGCGCGGACATGTCTCTGTCATCACGGGCGGCAATGGCGGCATCGGCCTCGGCATGGCGCGCGGTCTTGCCAAGGCGGGCGCGAGTATCGCGGTGTGGGGCAGGAACCTTCAAAAGAATGCACGCGCCGTTGCCGAGCTGGCCGAGCTCGGCGTCGATGCGGGCGCGTTCCCCGTCGACGTCTCCGAGGAAGACCAGGTGGTCAGCGCTATGAAGGAGACACTGGAGCGCTTCGGCCGCGTCGACTCGTGCTTCGCCAACGCCGGCGTCGGCAGATCGGTTGCGTTCACCGACATGACTGTCTCGGATTGGGACAGCGTCACCGACGTCAACCTCACCGGCGCCTTCCTCACTTTCCGCGAAGCGATCCGGCACATGCGCGAGCGCGGCGGCGGCGGAAAGCTCGTCGCCGTTGCATCGATCGGCTCGCTGCACGGCATGCCGCGCCAGGCTCAGTACTCCGCCAGCAAGGCGGGCATCTGCGCCCTCGTACGTTCGCTGGCCGTCGAATGCGCGCGCGACGGCATCCAGGCCAACACGATCCTGCCGGGATGGATCGAGACCGACATGACCGAAGCGGCGCGAGGATGGGACAAGCTTCGCGAGACGGTCGTGCACCGCACGCCGGCCCGGCGTTGGGGCAGGCCCGAGGATTTCGAAGGGGTGGCCGTCTATCTGGCGTCGCGAGCGTCGGATTTTCATACCGGCGACACGCTTCGCGTCGACGGTGGTTACGCTGTTTTCTGATTCCCACATCGCTTCCGCTGAAGGCGGCCAAAATTGGCCTTCCCGGGTACATTCGCGGACTTGGGCGTCGACATCGACGAACGAACCGGGCGCACCGAACTCGGCAATATATGCTTGGGTAGACTGCGCGGACCATGTAGAACTGGCCGCAATTTCGCATCGCCTGCGGTGGGGACTTCAGGCGGAATGCGACGGGGGTAAACCAGCATGTCCTGTTCTTCTCGTGACGGCCGTTGCGGCCTTGGTGGTGTCGTTCGCTCTCGAATCGCAAAGCGTCTGGCCACGCTTTCGGCAACGACGCTCGCCGCAGTCTTCGTTCTGGCATCTCCCTCGTCCTCGCAGGCGCAGCCCAACCTCGAGCTGGAGATGCTGACTTGGAACATCGTCGGCCTGGACAGCAACAACCCGCTGAACCAGGGCCCCGACGAGTTCCTGTCCGGCGTCCGCGTCTGCAACACCGGAGCCGACGCCGCCAACAACATCGTCGTCGACTACGTCTTCGATACGGCCAACGCCTACATCGACATGTCGCCCAAAGGCACGGACCAGCTCACGCAGCCGTTCATCCTTCCGGGCGGATGTCAGGACTTCTACTTTCTGCTGCGCGTCAAGCGCTCGCCTCTTGCATACGACACCGTCCGCGAGTTCCACATCGAGGTGTCGGCCACCAACCATGCAACGGTGAGTACGCCTCAGCCCCGCGAGCTCTACGTCGAGCACCTGATCTCGCAGAACAGGAACGACGTGCTCAGCGTCATCGGTCCCACCGACGTCTATGTCGGCCAGATCGTCAACTACACGGTCATCTCCGATACGGCCACGCAAGGATACGAGCAGATCTCCTCGTTCCTGAACTTCTCGAACCTGCTCTTCCAGGTCATGAGCGTGGACGTGCAGTACTCGGCGCCGCCGGCGGCAACCAACGATCGCGTCTACGCCGACGCTTGCGGGTGGGACCCGGTTCCGGGGCCGACTCCGCCGGCCGGCACGTATCGTTCGTGCATGGGCCCGATCCAGTACGGCGCGGGCAAGGCAGGCGGCGACCTCGAGACCGTCTACAGCATCAAGTTCCTGTCGGCTGGCTCCACCAGCGTCATCGAGACGATCTACGACTTCTCCGGCTCCAGCTATCATTACAACGCCGACGTGGGCGTCGATTCCGTCAACATCGACAGCGACCCGCCGCTCGAGAACATCCAGTTCAACAAGCACTGCGATTTCGACACCGTTGCTCCAGGCGGCACGCTGACCTGCATCATCGAGTACGGCAACAGCAGTCTTTCCGAGACCTACACGGGCGTGGAGATCAACGAGACGTACGATAGCCGAACCACGTTCGTCAGCGCGGTGCCGGCGCCGGACTCGGGCGACAACCACTGGGACATCGGCACACTGGCTCCGGGCGAGTACGGCGTCATCACGATCCAGCTGACGGTCGACGGCGACCTGAACGACTGCGACATGCTCCTGAACCGCGCCACCATCAACGACGACGTGTCGGCGGCCAACGACTCGCCGGGCGATCCGCCGGGTGCTTTCCGCGCAGCCGAAGTCCTGACCAACGTGGCCGAAAGCGCGGCCGGGAATGCTCGCCTGCGCGTGACCAAGGTCGGCTCGCCCGACCCGGAGGTCGGCGCCGGCGCCGGCATCACCTACACCATCACGTATGAGAACGTCGGCGCGGCCACGTCCTACAACACCGTTCTTACCGATACCCTTGGGGACGGCCTGACCTTCTTCTCGTCCTCGATCGCACCGACGACGTCGGCCGCACCCATCTACACGTGGAATCTCGGCAACCTCGCCCCCGGCGCGTCCGGGGTCATCACCGTGACAGCGATCGTGGACAGCACCCTGCTGACGGCGACCATTCTCGAGAATCAGGTCGAGTTGGACGGCAGCCCCGGCGCCGGCACCAACAACACGTGCGGCCTGCACGCCTACGCCGAGGAGATCCAGTTCGTACGCGGCGGCGCACAGGCGCTGGCCAACCTGTCGATCACCAAGACCGACGCCGTCGGCGACGATCCCAACGTGCAAGGCGGTTCGCTGACCTACACGATGACGGTAACCAACGCGGGCCCCGACGTGGCCACCAACGTCACGGTCACCGACATCCTGGATTCGGACACGACCTTCTCGTCGGCAACCGTTCCCTGCACGCAGGCGCCCGTCGGAACCCTGAGCTGCAACCTGGGTACGATGGCCGTCGGGGCCAGCCAGACCTTTTCGATCGCCGTGCTGATTTCCGGCACCGCACCCACCGCCGGCACGCTTCAGGTCAGCCCGTGCACGGGCGCCGAGGACCTCTGCAACAACGTCAGCGTGAGCGCCGATCAGACCGACCCCGTGTTGTCGAACAACACCTCGGATGAACCGACCAACGTCGCCGCGGTCGTCAACGTCTGCGACCTCAGCGTGACCAAGAACGACCTGGCCGACCCGACCACGGTGGGCGGCACCGTCACCTACGCCATCACCGTGACGAACAACGGGCCCGACAACGCCTCGGACGTCATCATTCGCGACCAGCTCGACGCCAACACGACCTACGTCAGCGATTCGTTCCCGAGCGGCTGCAGCGTCGCCGGCGGATTCGTCACGTGCCACTACTCATCACTGCCTGCGGGACAGTCGCGCACGCGCAACATCACGGTCAGCGTCAGCCCGAGCGCGCCGACCGTCAACACCACGGTCTCGTCGGGGCCCTGCACGGGGTCGGAAGACTTGTGCAACCGCGTCGTCGCGCTCTTCGGTTCCGACTGCAAGGACAACAATCAGACCGACAACATGGACTCGGAGCCGACCAACGTTCCGCGTCCCAGCGCCAACCTCGGCATCACCAAGACCGACATCGGCTTC
>DASPNH010000150.1:0-48951 GCA_035626675.1 Binatia bacterium | reverse complement strand
CGCCTGGCTGCTGGTGTCGCTGCCGGCAGGCGCCTGGGTCGACCGCTATTCGCGACGATCGCTGCTGATCGTCGCTTTGAGCTGCGGCCTTGCCGCATCGCTGGTCGCCACGCTCGCTGCGGCGCTGGGCGATGTCGTGCTGCTTGGCCTCGCCGCCTTCGTCGCCGCGGCCGGCACTGTGATCTACGCGCTGACCGCCGTGTCGTTGTTGCCCAGCCTGGTGCCGCCGGGCGACCTGCCGCGCAGCAATGCACGACTCGAGCTCGCGCGCGCCGTCATGACTCTCGCCGCACCGTTCGCCGCCGGCCTGCTGGCGCAGCATTTGTCGCCGACCTGGGGCTACGGCCTCGCCGCGCTCGGCGCCGCGTTCGCGGTGGCCTGCGTGATGGCGCTGCCGAAATCAGCGGCGCCGGTGTCGGCCAGCCAACGGCCGGGCCTCGTCGCGTCGATCAGGACGGGCGCGGCCTTCGTGCTCGGCCATCCGCTGCTGCGCGGCATCGGACTGTGCGCGATCTTCTGGAACTTCGCCTTTTTCGCCCTGCTGGCGATCTGGGCACCGCTCGCGCTGACGGTGATCAAGATGAGCCCGGCCGACATGGGCGCCGCTCTCGCGGCGATCGGCGGCGGCCAGATCGCGGGCGCGCTGCTCGCGCCCTACACCTCGCGGGCGCTGCCGCCGCTTGCCACGCTGATCTTCGGACCGGCGGTGTCGGTGGTGGGCATTGCCCTGTTCCTCGAGGTGCCCGCCGTCGGCTTCTTCCTGATCGGCTTCGGGCCGATGCTGTGGCTGATCTGCCAGACCACGGTGCGGCAGCTGGTGACGCCGCCGCACCTGCAGGGCCGCGTCAACGCCACGGTGCAGACGGCGATCTACGGCGTGCGGCCGCTCGGCGCGCTGGCCGCGGGTGCTTTAGCGGCCTTCGCCGGCATCGAAGCGGCGCTGGCGATGGTCGCTGCGGCCTTCGCGCTGTCGACCCTCGTGATCGTGATCTCGCCGCTGGCGCGGCTACGGGCGATGCCGCAGCCGGCCTGATTTACGGACACTTGAACGTAACGTTTTGTCCGTAAATCCTGTCCACTAATCGCGCTGCACGCACATGGCGATGCCCATGCCGCCGCCGATGCAGAGCGTGGCGAGGCCCTTCTTGGCGTCGCGCTTCTGCATCTCGTAGAGCAAGGTCGTCAGCACGCGCGCACCCGAGGCGCCGATCGGATGGCCCAAGGCAATCGCGCCGCCATTGACGTTGAGCTTGGCGGGATCGAGGCCGAGCTCCTTGCCAACGGCGACGGCCTGGGCGGCAAATGCCTCGTTGGCCTCGACCAGGTCGAGATCCTTCACGCTCCAGCCCGCCTTCTTGAGCGCCGCCTGCGAGGCCGTGACCGGGCCGATGCCCATCACGGCCGGATCGACACCCGTCGTCGCCCACGACACGATCTTGGCCAAGGGCTGCACGCCACGCTTCTTCGCCTCATCGGCGCTCATCAGAACGAGCGCCGCCGCGCCGTCGTTGATGCCCGAGGCGTTGCCGGCCGTGACCGTGCCCGCCTCCTTCTTGAACGCGGGGCGCAGCTTGGCCAGGGCCTCCATCGTCGTGCTCGCACGAACGTGCTCGTCCTTGGTGACGCGCACCGGGTCGCCCTTCTTCTGCGGGATCTCGACGGCGAAGATCTCCTCGTCGAACGCGCCCGAGGCCTGCGCCTCGCCGGCCTTGCGCTGACTGGCGGCGGCGAACTCGTCCTGCGCCTCGCGCGAGATGCCGTACTTGGCGGCAACGTTCTCGGCCGTGATGCCCATGTGCGTGAAAGTGATCGGGCACGACAGGCCGTCCGAGATCATCGAGTCGATGATCTGCTCGTGTCCCATGCGGTAGCCGTAGCGCGCCTTGGACAGGAGGTAGGGAGCGGCGCTCATGTTCTCCATGCCGCCGGCAACGATGCACTCGGCGTCGCCGCAGGCGATGGCCTGCGCCGCCAGCGCCACGGCCTTCAGACCCGAGCCGCAGGCCTTGTTGACGCCGTAGCTCGGCACTTCCTTGGGCACGCCGCCCTTGAGTGCGGCCACGCGCGCCGGGTTCAGACCCAGCCCCGCAGCCAGCACGTTGCCGAGAATGACCTCATCGACCGAGGCCGGGTCGATGCCTGCGCGGCGAATGGCTTCCGCGACGGCCAGACCGCCGAGCTCCGGTGCGGGTTTGTCGACAAAAGCTCCGCCGAAGCTGCCGATGGCCGTTCGCGTTGCACTTACGATGACTGCCTTGCTCACTGTCCTGTCCTCCTGTTGCTGCGGCTGCCTAGGCGGCATGCCGCGCGATCGAAGGGGTCAGGTACGGAATCGTGAATGGCCTTGCATTCACGATTCAGTACCTGACCCCGTTCTTCTACCGTGGCTCTATGTTGCTCCGTATCCAGTCCACGATGTCCTTGGTGCTGGCGCCCGGGGTGAACACCTCGCGGATGCCGAGCTTCTTCAACTCTTCGATGTCTTCTTCGGGAATGATCCCGCCGCCGAAGACGGGGATCTCGCCCACGCCCTTGCTCTTGAGCAGATCCAGGATGCGCGGGAACAGCGTCATGTGCGCGCCCGAGAGGATGGACAGCCCCACGCAGTCGACGTCCTCCTGCACGGCGGTCTCGGCGATCATCTCGGGGGTCTGATGCAGGCCGGTGTAGATCACTTCGAAACCGGCATCGCGCAGCGCGCGCGCGATGATCTTCGCGCCGCGGTCATGACCGTCCAGGCCGGGCTTGGCCACCAGGATTCTGAGAACGCTTTCCGACACCTGCTCTCCTCTTTCGCCATGTCCGCGGCTCGGGGGCCGCGGGACTTCATCGTGCTCCGATACCGGACCGGCCCCGATCGAACGCATCTTGCGCTCGTCAGATCGTTGCCGGGTCCTCGTAGACCCCGAACACCTCGCGATACACGTCCGAAATCTCGCCAACGGTCACGCCCTCACGCACCGCCGCAACGATGGGAGGCATCAGGTTGGTGCCGTCGATGGCGGCGTCGCGCACCGCCTGGATGCGCGCCGCAACTTCCTGGGCATTGCGGCGCGCCTTGAACGCGCTGACCCTGGCGCGCTGATCGCGCTCGACGGACAGGTCGATCTTGAGGATTTCGAGCCGCCTGGCCTCTTCCATCTCGTAGCCGTTGACGCCCACGGTGATGTACTCGTCGGCATCGGTCGCCTGCTGGAAGGCGTAGGCGGCATCGGCGATCTCGGCCTGCGGATAGCCGACCTCGATGGCACGCACGATGCCGCCCATCTCGTCGATGCGCCGGATGTACTCCTCGGCCTCGCGCTCCATGCGGTCGGTCAGCGCTTCCATCGCATAGCTGCCGCCGAAGGGATCGACGGTGTTCACGATGCCGCTCTCCTCGGCCAGGATCTGCTGCGTGCGCAGGGCGACCGTGACCGCTTCCTCCGAAGGAAGCGCCAGCGTTTCGTCGAGCGAGTTGGTGTGAAGCGACTGCACGCCGGCAAGCACCGCGGCCAGCGCCTGCACCGTCACGCGCACGACGTTGTTGAGCGGCTGCTGCGCCGTGAGCGAGACGCCCGAGGTCTGCGCGTGGGTGCGCAGCAGGCATGCGCGGTCGGTCTTGGCGCCGAAACGCTCGCGCATGATGCGGGCCCACAGCCGGCGCGCGGCGCGGATCTTGGCGATCTCCTCGAGGAAATCGTTGTGCACGTTGAAGAAGAAGGAGATGCGCGGGCCGAACTCGTCAGGATCCAGTCCGCGCTCCACGGCCGCCTGCACGTAGCCGATGCCGTCGGCAAGGGTGAAGGCCAGTTCCTGCACCGCCGTCGAGCCGGCCTCGCGGATGTGGTAGCCGGAGACCGAAACGGGATGCCAGCGCGGAACCTCGCGCGTGCAGAACTCGATCATGTCCGTGACGATGCGCAGCGCCGGCTCGGGCGGGCAGATCCATTCCTTCTGCGCGATGAACTCCTTGAACATGTCGTTCTGGATGGTTCCGCCGAGCTTCTTCCAGTCGCAGCCCTTGCGCTCGGCCACCACCAGATACATCGCCAGGAGAATGGAAGCCGAGCAGTTGACCGTCATCGAAGTGGTCACTTCGTCCAGACGGATCCCGGCAAAGAGCGTCTCCATGTCCTCGATGGTGGAGACGGCCACGCCTTCGCGACCCACTTCGCCTTCGGCGCGGGGATGGTCGGCGTCGTAGCCCATCAGGGTCGGCATATCGAAGGCGGTCGAGAGGCCGCCGCCGCCGTGGGCGAGCAGATACTTGAAGCGTTCGTTGGTGTCGGAGGCGCTGCCGAAGCCCGCGAACTGGCGCATCGTCCAGGGCTTGGTGCGGTACATCGTCGGATAGACGCCGCGCGTGAAAGGGTACTTGCCGGGCTCGCCGATCTGGCCGGCGTGATCGCCGGGCCCGTAGCACTCCGCGATCTCCATGCCGGAGATCGTCGAGTGCTTGGGCCGACTCGGCCTCGGATCGAACTTTCGCGCTGCGCTACCGCTGGACATCCGGCCTCCTGATGCCCCTTCCCGGAGAAAAGGACGCAGGAGAATAGCTGGGATGGTTCTTCAAGGAAAATCGGGGATGTAGACGCGCGAATCCGTCCATGCATGCGCCGTGGAACGCCGGCAGGATCACCGTCAGCCGAGCGTGCCGGATGGGGCGACGACGCTCGTCCCGCGACCACTTGCTGCGCGCTGCGCACGAGGCGCCTGCGCGTGCATTGCCGCTGGCTTCCTGGGTGGCGGCACCATAAGACGGCGCTCGCCGGACGCGAGGAAGCGGCGGCGAGGGGGTTCGCCATGCATGGTCTCGGCCTCGGGTCCTTTCTCTGTGCGCTGGCGCTGCTGGCGTGGCCGGCTTCGTCCCTCGCCTTCGATCGTCCGGATCGCCCCTACCCCGCTCCCGACGCCGTTGCCCACGACGACGTCGCTCTCGCCGCCTTTTTTGTCGAGAAGGAGGAGACAGAAAGTCTGTCGGTCTACCCTGCCACCGTCATCTGCTCCTATCCGCATCCCGATGCCGGCTACGTATCCGTCTACGGCCGGATGATCGGCCCGGACGCCCAGATTTCCACGCCCACCAAGCTCAAGGTCGAGCAGAGCACCAACCTCTTGATGCAGGTAATTTACGCGAGCCACACCCTCGTCTTTCGAGTCGCGGACGTCGTGGTCCCGTTCCGCGCCGGGGCGCTGTCGTTGACCGACAAGGACGGCAACCTCAGCTTCCACGACGACGCCGACGTCGCCATCTCCAAGCTGTCGTGCAAGGGCGACCTCGCTACGGCGATGGCGGCGCCGGCGATCGCCGCGCGGCCGGGCGTCCAGCTCGCGTCGTTCGGGACCTCGCCCTTTGCAACCGGCGAAGTCGTCCACAACATCGAGGTGGACGGCACCCACAACTATTTCGTCGGCAGCAGCGAAGTGCTGGTGCACAACGAGTAATCGCTCGCGATCGGGCTCAGGCCGTGAGCTCGGCTCGTTCCCTGCGCATCTCCTTCGTCCATCCCGACCTTCTCGTCGGCGGCGCGGAGCGGCTCGTCGTCGACGCGGCCGTCGCGCTGCAGGATGCGGGCCACCGCGTCGCCATCTATACGACGCACCACGACCGCGAGCGCTGTTTCGAGGAAACGCGCGACGGCACGCTCGACGTGCGCGTGACTTCCTCGCCGCTTCCGCGCCACATCGCGGGCCGGATGCTGGCGCCTCTTGCGATCGCCCGCACGAGTCTGGCTGCGATGCGCGCACGGAGCGAGCCCTGCGACCTGTTCTTCGTCGACAGCGTCGCCCACTGCATTCCGCTCCTGAAGCAGGCGTGCGTGCCCGTGCTGTTCTACTGCCACTACCCCGACCGCCTGCTGGCGCCGCCGGGCGGACGGATGCGTTCGGCCTACCGGCGACCGATCGACGCGCTCGAAGCGCGCGGGATCGCCCTCGCCGACCGCGTGGTCGTCAACAGCCGCTTCACCGCGAACGCCTTCACGCGCGTCTTCCCCCGCGCAGTGCCGCCGCAAGTGCTGCCGCCCGGCGTCGACGTCGAGCGCCATGCCCGCGCGGTGGCCGCCGTTTCTCCGGGCACCGACTGCTGGACGGCCGCGTCGATCAACCGTTTCGAGCGCAAGAAGAACCTGCCGCTGGCGGTGGAGTCGTTCGCACGCTTTCGCGCCAGGCTCGGCAACGACCAGCGCGTGCGCCTGGTGCTGGCCGGCAGTCACGATCCACGCCTGGCCGACAGCCACGCCGCAATGGACGAGCTTCGTCGCGCCGTCGAGCACCACGGCCTGGGTGCATCGGTCCACATCCGGGCCAACCTGTCCGACGGCGAGAAGCTGCAGCTGCTGGCAGAGGCCGACTGCGTTCTGTACACGCCGACGGACGAGCATTTCGGCTACGTGCCGATCGAGGCGATGGCTGCAGGCCGGCCCGTGATCGTCGCCGACAGCGGCGGGCCGCGCGAGACCGTCGGCGACGGCGTCACCGGCTTCGTGCGTCCGCCCACCGCCGACGCGTTCGCCGACGCGCTCGGTGCCCTTTACGCCGATCCGCAGCGCGCGCGCGCCATGGGCGAAGCCGGACGGCGACACGTGCAGGCGCATTTTTCGTCGGAGCGGTTTGCCGCATGCCTGCGCGAGATCGTCGAAAGCGTCGCGTGATCGCCAGAAGCGGTCAGGCACTCTTTTCGACTTGCGCTGTCGCTCGACGAGGTCCGGCCGCGGTCGTGTGCGATCCGCGATGGGCTGTCCGCGGGCGCCGGCTCGGCTCGCCGGCGCCGCCTAACGGCACAGCTCGAGGCAGACGTCCGCGATGGCTGCGGCTGCGCCCGGGTCGGACATTGCGCGCGCCTGAGCGCTGGCCTGCGCCGATGCCCGCTGGTCGGCCAGGATGGCGGTGAGCCGGCGCGCGAGCGCTTCGGTGTCCCAATCCGACTCCTGCGTCCACCACAACGCTGCGCGTTCCTGTAGCGCGCGCAGGTTGGCGGCCTGATGCTCGCGCGCGTGTCCTGGCAGCGGAACGAACAGCGCCGGCACACCGACGGCCGCGATCTCGGCGACCGCCATCGCGCCGGCTTGGGAAATGACGAAGTCGCATGCGCTCAGCGTGCCTGCCATGTCGCCGGTCCGCTGCAGGACGGTCGCCTCGATGCCGTGCTGTCGGTAACGCCCGAGGACCTCGTCGGTAGCGCGATGACCGGTAAAGTGCGTGACCCCGATGTCGACTCCGTGGCGAGAGACTGCAGCGGCGAGCTCCGGGACCCGCGCATCCAGGAACCGTGCGCCCAGGGATCCGCCCACGACCACGAGATTGCGGCGGCCGCTGCGCCGGTCACGCGGCGGACGCGAGTCGCGAAAAGACCGCCGCACGGGGTTTCCGGTGACCACGCAGCGCGCACCGGGGAAATCCACCGCGGCCGCGGCCATGCCGAGGCAGATGCGGCTGGCCATCGTCGCCGCGATCCGGTTCGACAGCCCGGCACGCGCGTTCGCCTCATGGACGACGACGGGGATGCGCAGGCTGGCCGCAGCCAGCGCGGCGTCCACGCAGCCATAGCCGCCGAAGGCCAGGATCAGCGACGCTCCCCGCGCGCGCAGGAGGCGCCGGGCTGCGGCGGCATTGGACAGGACGTGCCACGGCAGCGCGAGTCGTTGCTGCCAGCCATTGCCGTAGAACGCGCGCGAATCGATCGTCTCGACTTCGAAAGGCGTGTCCTGGAGCAGCCATTGTCCCGGTGTTCGCCGTGACAGCACGAAGAACACGCTCCGATCGCTGGAACGGCCCAGCAGTTCCTCGGCAACCGCCATCGCCGGTGCGATGTGGCCGGCCGTGCCGCCGGCCACCAGCGCGATCGAACCGGCACGGGGGCCCATGGCGGACGACATCTATCTTCGACGACGGGATGCGAGCAGCGGTGCCAGCATGGCGATCGGGGTGCGAACCAGGATGGCGGCATCGCGACGCAGCGAGCGGGCCAGGACGTACTCGCAATCGTCGGCCATCATCTGATCGTGAGAGGGCTCGACCTGATACCGCGTGCGGATCTGCCAGCGGCCAGTCAGGCCCGGGCGGACGCTGGCGCGCAGCGTCTGCCAGTGATGGGTGTGCTCGAGCGCATGGGAAAGATCGTCCTGCAGCAGCGGACGCGGCCCGACCAGGCTCATGTCGCCGCGCAGCACGTTGAGGAGCTGCGGAAGCTCGTCGAGCGACGTCGACCGCAGGAAGGCGCCAACCCGGGTCACACGGGGGTCGCTCGCGATCATGAAAGGATGATTGGGCTGCGCGGCGGCACAGAGAAGCTCCTGGCGCAGTTGCTGGGCCCCGGCGTGCATGGTGCCGAACTTGTACATGCGGAACAGCCGGCGCTTCCGTCCCACGCGCTCGTCGGCATAAATGACGGGAGCGCGTCGCTCGACCGCGATGGCTGCGGCGATCGCCGCCAATGCAGGCGACAGGACCAGCAGCAACGACGCTGCTACGGTCACGTCCAGGCCGCGCTTGGCCACGCGGCGCAGGCGCCGCCGGCGGCGCGAGACGCTCGCGTCGCGCGCGTCGGTGGCGCGCCGTCCTTCCATGGTAGCTGAGCTATTCATCGGGTGGCGTGGCGTCGGAATTTTTTTTCAGTGCCAGCGGTACCAAGGCGACGCAAGCCCATAGCAGCACTGCGGCGTCTCGCCGCCAGATCCAATCGGCCGCCAGCGATACGACGGCGACGGCCGCAAGCGCGGCCGCCAGTCCGGCTGCGCGTCGCCTGTGGCTCAGCACCGGGGATGCCAGCAGTCGTCGCAGGCCCGTAGCGATGGCGGCCGCCAGCCCTGCGAACACGACGATGCCAGCCATGCCGAGCTCGGAGGCCAGCTCGAGATACGCCTGATGAACGCCATGCCACACAACCATCTCGTGGGATTCCGGATCGCGAAACTCGTTCTTGTGAAGCGCCGATTGTCCATACCCGATGCCGAGCCAGGGCGCCGAAAGCCACATGCGCATGCCGGCCTGCCAATACCGGACCCTACCAGTGGAGATGTCGTCGACGCCATGCTTCAGATTGAGACTGAACAACGCCGTCTGCCAGCGGCTGACCGCGCTGTGATAGGTGACGTCGCGGCCGATATCGAAAGCGGTCACCGTTGCCACGGCCACGACCGGCGCGAAAACCATGGCGCCGAGTGCCGCGATGGCACGCCGCCGGACCTGGCGCTGCTCGCCGAGACGCAGCGCGGCCGGCTTCCATGCGATCCATGCCGAGGCGAGCAGCGCCGTCACTCCAGCAGCGACCATGGCGGTGCGGGAATTGGTCAGGACCACGACGAAGAATCCCGCCATCAGAGGCGCCAGAACCATTGCGCGATGCCGCCGCTGCGCCCACAGGCCGGCGGCAACGACCGGAGCCACGAGCAGCGCATGTGCGGCCGCTGAATTGGGATCGCTCCAGACCGAATCGGGCCGAAAAAGGCCGGGCTGGACGGTCTGGTAGTAGACGGTGTCGAGGTTGAACGGGAACAGCCACTGGATGCCCGTCACGAGCGTCAGCACGGCAAGCCCGATGCCGAGCGCGCGCTCCACGTCGCGAATCTCCACGCCGTGCGCGCGATCGATGAGGCATCGGAACACGAGCGCGGCACCGGTCAGGATGGCCAGCGCATCGGCCGCCCACATTCCGGGCGGAAGCTTGCCGAGCTTGAGCGTTGCCACCCTGGCGGTGAACTGGCCGAAGACGTTGTTCTCCAGAACCACTGCCATCGCCAGACCGGGAATGGCCTTGCCAACGGCGGCTGCGACGTCGGCGAAAACGCCGATCGAGGAGAGCAGCGCGACGGCGATGAAGGCCAGCAGCCACATCTCGATGCGGCTCTCCCGCTGCCGCGGCGGCGGTCCTGCGCGCAGCAGCGCGGCAAAGCACAGCGGAACGGCGAAGTGCTCGGGCAGGCTGATGACGGGCACCGCCAGCAGCTCTTGCGTGATCAGGTTGGCGGCGGGTGTCATCACCAGCAGCGCCAGCAGACCCGCGGCCGGCCGCGATGCACCGAGCCCGAGAGCGAGCAGAGTCAGCAGCAGACGCGGAAATCGCAGCGACGGATAGCGGAACAGGGCATCCAGCTGGAAGGCCAGCAGCGCGCCGGCAAGCACCACCCAGAGCGCCCATGCCACCCACGCACGGCTGGCGCGCGCGTCCGCGCTCACGGCGTCCACGATCGCAAGATGGCATGCGTCCGGGGATCACGCGAGCCTTTGCACCACGACCGCGTCACGGCCAAACGGGCGCAGTGGATGCGCCCAGCGTCAGCGTCATCGTCCCGACCTACAACCGCGCTTCGTACCTGCTCGAAGCGGTGCGGTCGATCCTGGACCAGACGTATCCGGACTTCGAGGTCATCGTCGTCGACGACGGCTCGACCGACGATACGCAGATGGCGATGGCAGGCGTGCGCGATCCGCGCCTGCGCTATGTCCGTCGCGAGCACGGCGGCATCTCGGCCGCGATGAACACAGGAGTCGCCGCCAGCCGCGGGCGCTTCGTGGCGCGGCTGGACTCCGATGACGCCTGGCTTCCCGACCTGCTGGCCGTGCTCGTTGCCGAGCTGGAAAGCGATGCCCGGCTCGGCTTCGTCTACGGCCGCGGGCGCGCGATGACGGCGGGCGGCCATCTGCTCGCCCATACGGTCGGAACGCCGCCGCGTTTCGCGGGAAGGCCTCTCGAGAGCCTCGTCTACGACGATTGCACCTGCAATATCGCAGTCGTCGCCCGCCGCACGGCACTGCTGGAGGCCGGCCCTTACGATGAAACGCTGACGGCGGCCGAGGATTGGGACATATGGCTGCGCGTGGCGCGCACGCATCCGTTTCGTTTCATCGACCGCGAGGTCGCACGCTTCCGGCGTCACGACGGAAACGTGACGAGCCTGTCCTCGCCAGCGCTGCAGGCCGTCCTGGACTGCCGGCTGCGCGTGCTCGACAAGCTCTTCGAGCGCGACGACCTGAGCCCGTCGGTGATGGCGCTGCGCGCCGCGGCCTATCGCAACGTCTACACGTTCATGACGATCCGATGGTTGCACGCAGGCCGTCCGCGCAGGGCGGTGCGATCCTTCGCTCGATCGACCGCCGGCAACGGCAACCGAATGCTGGTTGCGGCTCGCAATGCCGCGTTCGTGCTCGTGTACGGTTACCTGACCCGGTGGGCGGCCGGGCGCGCCATCAGCCGCGTAGCGGCAGGCCTCGGGCGCACGCTTCGGGCGCGTCGTCTGCGGTAATCGTTGCCGATGGCGGCCGTGGCACGTGCACGACGCGAGTCGGATATCTACCACCAGCGAATCGCCAGCAGCCGCCCGGCAAGCTGCGCTGCACGCGCGGCCGCCAGGAACGCGCGCGCTGCCATGGCAGGTCGCGATGGCGTCGTCCCTCGATCCGCCGCGGCCATCTCGGCCGCACCGGACGCGGAGGCCAGTACCTGCAGCGCGCTGCCCTGCCGGGCGGGCCCGACGTGCTCGGCAGGTACCGGCGCGGGCCGGCCGAGGACGCGCCGGGCAAGAGCGTGCAACGTGCGCATGCTCAGCCATCGCGCGTCCTGGATGCGTGCCCATGCACGGCCTTCGGCAAGACTGCGTCGAAGGCGGTAGCGAACGTTCATGCGCGAGGCCTGCGTCAGATGATCGATCGCCGCCCCGGGCTCGTACCAGAAGTACGGTCGCTTCTCGTAGATCTTCCATCCGAGCGAGGTGTCCTCGCCGGTCGCGACGCGATTGCCGACGAGCCCGAGGCGTGGGTCGAAGCCGCCGGCCTCGATGACGGCACTGCGCAGATAGGCCACGTTGCAGCCCCAGAACACGCTCCAGCGATCGACGAAGTGGCCGCGGTCGCCGCGCTGGTAATCGTCCATGCCGGGCGGGAACCAGGACGGCGGCGGCTTCTCGAAATAGGCATGCACGGGCCCGCCGACCGACACCGGAGGCGGCGTCACCGTCTCGAAGGCGCAGAGCAGGCTCTCGCACCAGCGGGAACAGGCCCTGGCGTCGTCGTCCAGAAACGCGACGTATCGTGCCCGCGTCGCTTCCAGCCCGGCATTGCGCGCGTGGCTCAGACCGAGCCGGCCTTCGCCGATCGCTCGCAGGTTCGGCATCGACTCCAGGAAGCGGCCGATCACCGATGCCGTCGCGTCGCTGCTGCGGTTGTCCACCACCAGCACCTCGAACCGCTGCGGCGCAAGCGTCTGGGCGGCAAGGGAGTGAAGACACTCGACCAGCACGCCGGCCCGCTCGTGCGTGCATACGATCACGCACAGCTGCGGCTCGGAAGCAGCGGTGGGGGCAGCAGCATCCCTGGCCACCGTTGCCGGCAGGGACTGGCCCCGTACCGTCACGGCCTGCTCCGAGCCGACCGCCAGCGTAGCCAGCTTGCCTGCACCCACCACTTGCCGCGCAGCGTACGGATGCGAGCGCGTTCGAGCATGCTGGCACCGGCGGCGTCGCGTTCCGCCTCGAAGGTTGCACTTCGCCGGATGGCCGGAGCGTCGTTTGGCCGCGCTGGCAGCTGAGTGGACGTGTCGCCGACGTGCTCGAAAAGCGAGGGCACCAGCACGAAGGCCGGACGCCGCTGCTCGTGGGCGAAATCCCTGAGCAGGTGGTCGAGCGGTCCGCGATCCCATCGCCGCTCGATGTAATCGGCAAGAGCGTCGATGCGCTCGTCGTTGGGGTAGAGAATCGCGCATGCCCCGGCCTCGTATCGCGCACTGAGGTCGGCCGAGTAGAGCGCGACGAACGAAGGATGCGGCCACCGCTGCAGGCGAGGCGCCGCGGTGCGCAGTACTTTGCCGACCCAGCCATCAGCCGGGCGAACGTCGTCCTCGATCACGAGCAGGTAGGCTGCGTCGCTGCGCCTGGCCAGGCGCAGAGCCAGAGCGTAGTCCAGGCAGTATCCTGCTGCCCAACGGTGCCATGGCGAAAGCGCGCGCTCCGTCAGATGCGCGCGGGCCGCGACCTGCCGCTCGAACCGCGTGCGCTCAGCCACCGCGCTTTTCACGTGAACCGGCAGGCCTGACGGCTCACCCCGTTCGAGGCGATCCACGATCCCGGTACACTCGGCATGCGAGTCGGCCGGCTCGGCACCGTTGACCACGAGCACGTCGGCCTTGGGGGTCGCCGCAGGCCCTGCGCGCCGACTCAGCTCGTGCAGCGTTTTCGTCAACGTCCATGCGCTTGGGTCGTTCCCACGCGGCACCGTCGGAATGATGACCAGGATCTCGAGCATGGCCTCGCAGCGGCGGGAGTCGGGCATCGTCGTGCAGGCGTCTCATCGTGAGACGTTTCGGTCTCCCGACGAATGTCGGTGCAGAACTGTGAGCGCGGTTTTACGTCGCGCATGCGTGGATGCCAACCGTTCCAAGCGATGGATCGCCCGGAAAAACGGCGTGGACACGGGCCCGCCGCGCCGATAGACACGCTGGTTCCCCGATGACCGTTCGTGACCTGATCCGGCGCGTCCCTTGGCGCGCGCCACATGCAAGGGCGGCTCCCGCGTCGTCTCCCGCTTCCAGTGCGGTGATGCTGGCGCTGCGCAACCTTCGCCTCGCGCTCGGATTGCTGTCCGCGCCGCAGCGCGTGCGCTGGGCCATGGCGCTGCCGCTGGAACTGGCCGGAGGCATCGTCGAAGGCGTGGCCGCGGCCTGCATCTTCGGCGTGACGGCAGTGCTGGCCAACACCTCGCACGTTGCCGAGCTGCCTCTGATGCGCACGCTGTACGTGCGACTGCCCGAGCAATGGAGGGACGAGACGACCCTGGTTCCGATGTTCCTGGCCGCCACCGGCGCCATGATCGTGCTCAAGCTGGCACTCCAGTTCGGAAACATGACCTACAAGCACCGCGTCGCGCTGCAGCAGCGCAAGGAGTTCAGCGATCGCGTCTACCGGGCCTATCTGGCGGCGCCGTTCTCGTTTCACCTGCAGCGGGGCATCGTCGACCTGGTCCATCGCGCGACCATGGCCGAGTCCGTGGTGTTCGAGTACGTGCTGGGATCGGCGCTGACCATCGCCGGCACGCTTTTCATGCTCGCCATCCTTCTCGGCGTCCTGCTGCTCGCCAACGCCACCGTCACCGTGTTCACGGCGGCGTTCGTGGGCGGATGGGTGATGCTGATCTACCGGATCACGCGCAAGCGCCTCCTTCATCTGAGCGAGGCCACCGCCGACTCGATGCAGGAGCGCAACCGGCTCTGGCACGACGGGCTCCACGCCATCCGCGAGATCAAGATTCTCGGACGCGAGCCGCACTTTGCCAATCGCTACCGGGCCGCCAACGACGTCGCCGCCGAAGGCGAGCACCGCCGCGCCATCCTTCTTGCCACGCCGAGGCTTCTTCTGGAGGGAGTTTTCTTCCTTACCGTGCTGGCCACGGCAGCGGTCTTCCTGCACGGCCCAGGCCGTGCGGCGCTGGTGCCGCTTCTCGGCTTGTACGTCTATGCGGGCGTGCGCGTCATCCCCAGTGCGATGACGCTGGCGGAATCGCTGACCAAGATGATCTGGGCAAGCCAGCTCCTGGAGAGATTTCTCGGCGACTGGAACGCGCTCGATTCGGCTGCCGATCCCGTCGGACGGGACATCGAGGGCCTGGAGCTGCGCGAAGCCATCGAGCTTCGCGACGTCAGCTATCGTTACGAAGGGTCGGCTTGCGACGCGCTCACCGGCATCGATCTGCGCATCGAGCGTGGACAGACCATCGGCATCGTCGGAGAGACGGGGGCCGGCAAGAGCACCCTCATGTACCTGCTGGCCGGGCTGCTGCGGCCCACGTCGGGAATCATCGAGGTCGACCGCCGCGATCTGTGGGAAAACGCCGCGGCATGGCGCCGCACCATCGGCGACGTCTCGCAGGAGATGACGCTTCTCGACGACTCGATCCGCGGCAACGTGGCCCTCGGGGTCGCGCCGGACGACATCGACGAGGCCGCGGTTCGCCGCTCGCTCGCCGTCGCCGAGATGCTGGCGTTCGTCGATTCTCTGCCCCAGGGCACCGCCACGCGCGTGGGCGCCAACGGCACCAGGCTGTCGGGCGGCCAGCGCCAGCGAGTCGTGCTCGCACGCGCGCTCTACCATTCGCCTGCCTTCCTGCTGCTGGACGAGGCGATGTCCTCGCTGGACGACAATACGGCGTGGGCGATCGCCGAGCGGCTCCACGACATGCGCGGACACCGCACGGTCGTGATGGTCGCGCATCATCTGGTCAGCCTCGGCCGCTGCGACCGGATCGTCATGATGGAGCGCGGCCGCATCCTGGCCCAGGGCAGCTTCGAGGATCTGGTCAGGACGTGTCCGCGCTTCGCCGCGCTGGCAGGCACCGAGCCGGATCGCGGGGCGGCAGCGTCGTGAGCCGCGACGGCGAGCTCTCGCGCCGAGCACGCGATGCGTCGGCGCGCTATCTGGGATGGCTGCTGATCGCGCTGTCCGTCGTCGTCAATCCCCTCACGCTCGCATTCTATTCCATCGACGGCAGCCTGAGCCGCATTGCCTCGCTCCTGGTCGTCGGCGGCGAACTGCTGCTCGTCGGGTCGGGACTGGCCGTTCTGCTGCGGCGTCCGAGGTGGAGCCCGCGGGCGGCGCTGCTGGCCACGGCCACGATCGCGGCGCTCTTCGTCGTCGAAGCATTCGCCATTGCCACCGGGATCCTGCTGCCCGACGGTTTCCAGGAGCACCACGATACGTTCTACGTCTTCGAGCAGCCCGACGCCGAGCTGGGCTTTCGGCTGCAGCCGAACCTTCGCGGCCTGCCGATGACCTACGAGGCCGCGGGCCTGTCCATCCGCTACGACACCGACGAGCGCGGATTTCGCAACGCCGGCCGCGACTACTCAGCGGCGGACGTCTTCGTCCTTGGAGACTCGTTCACGTTCGGCGCGTGGGTCGAACGCGAGCGCACCTTCTACGGGTTGCTCGAGCAGGATCTGCAACGTCCGGTGATCAGCCTGGGAGTGGGAGGCTACGGCATGGGGCAATACCGCATCCTCGCCGAGCGGTATCTTGCCGAGTTCCGTCCGAGCGTGGCGCTGCTGTGCATCTTCGCCAACGACCTGCAGGCCATCCCCTCTCCCGCGTACATGGCCGACTGGTATGACGAGGAGGGCTGGAGCTTCTTTGCCGAGCCCTCGTATCCGAAGGCGAGCGTGCTGCGGAACTTCTCGCGCGTCCTGGGGCGCTGGCTGCGGCCGAGCCCGGAGCCGCGCAGGACCTCGGATGGCCTGGCCTTGTTTCACCGTGCGGTGGCCAGCCCCGAGTACCTGTCGCACTCGCAATACGAGCAGGTCGAGGCGGCGCTCACCGACATCATCGGCACCGCCCGGCGCAGCGCCGTCGAACTGCAGCTCTTCCTGTTCCCGTCCAAGGAATCGGCGTACGAGGCGGAGTATCTCGAGGCCTATCCACCGCAGGAGCGCGAGAACCGTGACTGGCTGGACAACGAGGAGGTCGGTTACGAACGCATCTGTGGCCTGGCCGAGCGCCATGGCGTGCCTTGCACCGACCTGACCCCGCATTTCCGCGCGCGCGCAGCCGATTCCCCTCCCCTGTACTTCGCCGACGACGGCCACTGGACCGAGCTGGGGCATCGAGTCGCCGCGCAGGTGATGCGACCGGCCGTGCAAACGGCGCTGGAGCGCTCCGGCAGCCCGCCCCCCCTGGCGTCGCGCGACTGAATTCGCATGAGCGATCTCGAGCTCTCCGCGCGCGCCCGCGACGCCGCAGCACGCTATCTCGGCTGGCTGCTGATCGTGCTGGCGCTGGCGCTCAATCCGGCGACCCTGGCCTTCTACTCGATCGACGGCACATTGAGTGGTGCGGCATTGCTGCTCGTCATGGCCGCCGAAGCGTCGTGGATCGCGCTGGCCGTCGTGATCCTGCGTCGGCGGCCGCGCTGGAGCGCGCCGGCAGCTCTGGTCGTCACAGGCGGCGTGGCCGCGATGGCCGCAGTCGAAGCGTTCGCCGTCGCCACCGGCGTGCTGCTGCCGCACGGTTTCGAAGAGCATCGAGAGCTTTTCTATTCGATCGAGGAGCCGGACCCCGAGCTCGGATTTCGCCTGCGGCCGAACCTGCGCGGCGTCTCCTTGACGCTCGAGGACGCCGGCCTGTCCACCCGATACGAAACCGACGAGCGCGGCTTTCGCAACGCCGGGCGCGACTATGCGGCTGCGGACGTGTTCGTCCTCGGCGATTCGTTCACGTTCGGTGTGTGGGTCGAACGCGCGCGGACGTTCTACGGCCTGCTCGAGACGGAGCTGGAGCGTCCGGTGATCACGCTCGGGGTGGAAGGCTACGGGCTGGCCCAATATCGAATCCTGGCCCGGCGCTACCTGCCCGCGTTCCGCCCGCGCCTGGCGGTGCTGTGCATCTTCGCCAACGATCTTCGCGGTACCCCGGCACCGGACTACCTCGCCGGCTGGTACGATGCCGAAGGCTGGTCCTATTTCGCCGATGCGGCCTATCCCAAGACGAGCGTGCTGCAGAATTCCTCTCGCATCCTCGGCCAGTGGCTGCGGGCCGAGCCCGCGCCGCGAAAAACCTCGCAGGGGCTCTCCCTGTTCCGAGCCGGCATGGTCAGTCCGGACTATCTGTCTTCATCGAAGGCGCAGCAGGTCGAGCAGGCGCTGGCCGACATCATCGAGGTGGCGCGCAGCAATGACGTGACGCTGCAGGTATTCCTGTTCCCCTCCAAGGAGTCGGCCTACCGGACCGATTACCGAAAGCTGTATCCGCCGCACGATGGTCGAGGCCGCGACGGGGTGGCCGAGGAGGAGGAAGGCTATGAACGCCTGTGCCGCCTGGCCGCACGGCACGGCGTGGCATGCGCGGACCTGACGCCGCAGTTCCGTGCGCGCGTCGACGCCGGCTCCGCGCCGCTGTACTTCGCCGACGATGGCCATTGGAACGAGCTCGGACATGAAGTGGCTGCAGGGGCGATGCTGCCCCTGGTGCAGACCGCGCTCGAAGCCGCCGGGGGTCTGCGGCCGCTGGCGGCAAGGGACTGAGCGATGCGCGATGCGTTGATCCGGGTCCTCGAGGCGTTGCACCTGCGCGCACTGGCTCGCCGCACGGCGTTCGCGGCCCGCAACAGCGATCTGTTGCGCAAGATCACGGCCGCCGATGACAGGATGCTCTCCCGCTACCTGCGCACGAACGAGGTCAGGAAGCTGCATATCGGCTGCCTCGACAATCCCCTGCCCGGCTGGCTCAACGCGGGCCTCGAGCTGCGCTTCCCGCAGATCCTGCGACTCGATGCGACCCGGCCCTTCCGCATCGGCACTGGCGACTTCGACTTCGTGTTCAGCGAGCACATGATCGAGCACATCTCGCACGCCGATGGCCTTCGCATGCTCGCCGAATGCCACCGCATCCTGCGGCCAGGCGGCAGGATTCGCATCTCGACCCCCGACCTGGCCTTCCTCATCGACCTGCACGGCGAGGACAAGACATCGAGGCAGCACGAGTACGTGCGCTGGGTGACGGCCGAGTTCCTCGACGGCGACTCCGCCAGCGACACCTTCGTCATCAACAACTTCTTCCGCGACTGGGGCCACCAGTTCATCTACGACGAGAAGACGCTGCGTGCCTCGCTCCAGCGCGCCGGGTTCGTGCATGTCACCAGGTGCCCGCTCAACGTCAGCTCCGAGCCCGGCCTTTGCGGACTCGAGAATGCAGGGCGCATGCCCGAAGGTCTGCTGGAGCTGGAAACGCTGACGCTGGAGGCGGTCAAACCTGCGGCGAGCCGGCAACGCCAATCATGACCGCACCTGAGCGCGACGACGGCGACCTCAGCCTCAGCGCCTTCCCGGCTGCAGCAGGCAGCTTGCGGCAAGGCGTCGCGGCGCCACCGGCAAAAGCCTCCGCGGGCCTGGTCGCGTGCGCGGCGGTCGCGGCCTCACTGCTCAGCGCGCTCATTCTTCGAAACGGGATCGATGCGAGCCCCGATGGCTGGGGATACTGGGAGGCCTCGATCTCGCTGCTGGAAGGCGACGGCTTTCAGCGCTGGATGGGACAGGCGATCTGGGAGTGGCCGCCGCTGTTCCCTGCCTATCTCGCCGCGGTCCAGGGCATGGGGCGCACCACCGGCGCCTGGATATGCACCGCGGTCTCGCTGCTTTGCGCAGCCAACGCCGCTGCGTGGGGCTTCTTCGCGCTGGGCATCGCTCCGGGCAACGACGCGCGCGCGCGGATCGTGCGCGTGCTGTCGATCGGATTCGTCACCGTCTTCGTCCCGCTGTGCGGCCTGCAATTGCTCGCCAACCTCATGGCGCTTGCGCTGGTCGGCGTTGCCGCCGGAATCGTCGTTCGGATGGTCGAGCCGCAACCGAAGGGCGAGTTCATACGCCGATCGGCCGCGCTGGCGATGTTCCTCTTGCTCGCGCTGCTGACACATCACGCAACCGTCGCCTTTGTCGCCGCCTGCGCGGGCGTGCTGGCCGTGTCGCCGCAACAGGCCATTCGCACGCGCGCGCTCGGTGCTGGACTGGCGCTGGCAACGGTGGTGCCCTGGACGTTATCGCGATGGTGGCTCGACCAGATGACGGGTCATCGGGTCGCGCCGGGCAGATACGCTTTCGTCGAGTACGTCGAGCAATCGCTCGACGGCATCGGGCGGCTCTTCATGAGCGCCGAGCCATGGTCGCACTCCCTGCGGATCGGCGCCGGCGTCCTGATGTGTGCGGCGGTGGCGGGACTTCTGGTCGCGCACCGGCAGGCCGCGATCTCGCTGCGGTGCCGAGCGGCGCTGATGCTTGCCGCCGGCAACTTCCTGGCACTGCTGGCCGTCTTCAGCGCGACGTGGGTGATGGATCCGCTGTCGAGCCGGTTCCTGTGGCAGGTGCCGCTGATCATCGTGCCGGTGCTGCTGTGCGCGGCGTCGCATCGACCGGCGCTGGCGCTGGCATTGGCAGCGCTTCTTACGCTGAACGCGGCGGTCCGCACGGCGGCGTGGGCACACAGCGCCCTGCTGCCTGCCTTGCCCGCTTCCGACGCGACCCGGACCGACGGAAGAATCCTGCCGTGGTACTTCGTCTCGTTCCGCCATCCCGAGAACGCGCCTTCAGGTACCAGGGCCATTCACGTGCCGACCTACTCGTGGCTGGACCGATGGCACCGGCTGCCGGAGATCCCGGAAAAGGAACGCGGCAAGGTGCGCATGGCGCCGCTGGCCGGCCCCTCCAACGCAACCGGAAGCGACCGCCGATGACGGTGCACCCGCAGCCGGCATGCATGGCGCCGCTTTTCCCGTCGCACCGGACGGCGCGACCCGGCCTAGCGCATCTGCCAGTTCAAGAGCGCCCTGCGCACGTGCAGCCGCAGAGCCCGGTACGGGCGCGAAACTCGGCGATGATGCCGCGTGCCGCCTACGAGGTCCTCGAACAGCGTGTCGTCGCTGATGCCGTGCACGAGCCGCAGCGAGGGAGTGAGGTAGAGGTGCTTCTCGTGGTGAACCAGCGCGTACCAGCGGTTGAGCTCGACGAAGGATCGACCGTCGGCGCGCCTGGTGTAGGTTCTCCAGGTGTCGAACGCCTGCGAGGGGCGGATGTGCGGCTTCAGATGGCTCCAATACGTGCGCGAATAGAACGCCACCCCGTTGATGCGGTTCTTCATGTTCCAGAGCCTGTCGCGCACGCGGTAGCCCATGATGCTGGTGCCTGCGCGCCAGCGCCGCAGGAAGAAGTCGAAGCAATCCTTGCGCACCGGCAGCACGTCGTGCTCCCACCAGAACCAGCAGCGGCACTCGAGGTTGTCCTCGACGTACCGGCAGATCTCGAGGAACTCCTCGGCCACCAGCTCCAGGCTCGGGCGGCTGGCGTCTTCGCTGCGACGAAGATCGATCCGCGGCAAATCGGTGCGCAGCTCTTCGTCGATCGTTCGCACCAGGAGCAGCGTAAACGGCGTGCGCATCTCGACGAGTTCGTCCCAGTGGTCGAGGATGCGCTGGAAGCGATCGAGCTCGCGCCGGCTGTGGTAGGCCATCACCAGCAGCAGCCTGTCGGAACCGGGCGCGCTCATCGGGCGGAGTACTTCGCGTGAAGGCGGCTGCGCCACCGGCCGCGAGCGAGCAGTGCACGCTCGTCATCGGGAACCGCGATGCCGGGCTCTTCTCCAACTTCAACCACGTCGTCGACAACCTCGTGCATCGGCTCGGGCGCGGCGGCGTGGCGGCTGCCACCGTCGAATGGCGGGCGCGTGCGGACTTCACGCAGTTCCCCTACGGCACCGCGGCCGACGGCAATCTGTGGCCGCGGTTCTTCGAGCCGCTGCAGTTCGCGGAGATGCCGCCACGGCGCATCCACACCGACACCTACGTCGATCTCGGCATCACGCACGACAGCGCCTACCGCATGTACAAGCTCGATTTCCTCTGGCGCCGCCGCTACCACGCCGCCTACCGCCGCCATATCCGTCCCGTCGCCGACATCGCCGCGAGCGTACGGGACATCCGGCGCCGCGTCGACCCGGGTTGCTGCATGATCGGCGTGCATTTCCGGCATCCCGACCATCGCGAAGGCCCGGCGCGCGAACAGACCGCGCATGCATTCCTGTCACGCGTCCGTCGCCTCGTGCCGCGCCGCGGTCCGTGGGCCGTGGCCCTGGCCACCGATACTGAGGATGCCGTCGATTTCTTTCGCGCCGAGCTCGGCGACCGCCTGATCGTCCAGCCCGACGTCGCGCGAACTTCGCTGCGGGGCGGACAGCTCCACTACGACAACCCTGCAGCGGGCGTGGCGCTCGGCAGGCAGGCCGTCGTCGATTGCCTGCTGCTGGCGGAGTGCGACGTGCTGCTGCACACCACGAGCAACCTTGCCACCGCCGTGGGCTTCATCAATCCGCACTCTCGCATGATCTACTGCGAAACCCCGCGCCAGGCCCTGCGCGGTCTGGTCTGGTCGCTACGGCGCCAGCTCCTCGACGGCAGGACGACCATCCCGTGACCAACGTGCAGGCCGAGGAAACAGCCAGCGTCGACGCCGTCGCTCACGCGGCGCGACGCGGCCGTCATCGCGTCGCGGTCGTCGTCCTCGGCGATCTGACACGAAGCCCCCGCACGCTTCGTCACGCGCTCTCCCTGGCGCGCGCCGGATACCAGGTGGACCTGATCGGCTACCAAGGCGAAGAGGTCGCGGGCCGGCTCGCCGCCGTCGCCGGCCTCACCGTTCACACGCTGCCGTCGCTGGCGATGGAACGCCCGCATCGGCTGGCGCGGGCGCTGTTCGCCGCCTACGCAGCCGTTCGAGGCGTGGCCCTGGCCGCATCGCTGCTGGCCACGCTGGTCGCAGGTGTGAAGCGTCCCTCGCTGATCCTGGTGCAGAACCCTCCGGCCATCCCCACGCTCGCGATCGCGTGGCTGGCGGCCCGTCTTCGCGGCGCGCGATGGATCATCGACTGGCACTCCATCGGCCAGGCGCATCTTGCGCAGCGTCTGGGTCGCTCGCACTGGATGACGCGTTCGACAGGACGCCACGAGCGCAGGTTGGCGGCGCGCGCGGACGCTCATCTGTGCGTGTCGCAGGCGATGGCGCGTGCCCTGCCCGTGCCCGCCACTGTCGTCTACGACCGCCCTGCCGCTGGAGACGCCATCGACGGCGTAGCGGCACGCCGTGCGGTTCTTGCCGAGCTCGGCATCCTCGATGCGGCGGCGCGTGATCGGACCGCGGTTCTCGTATCGTCGACGAGCTGGACGCCCGACGAAGACCTGAGCCTGCTGTTCGAGGTCGCCGATGCCTGGGACCGCCATCGCGATGATGCGCGATCGAATCACCCGGACCTGCAGATCGTCGTGACCGGCCGAGGCCCTGCGCGCGCCGATTTCGACAAACGCGCGCAGGCCGGCGGATGGAAACACGTGCGCTTTCGAACGTCGTGGCTGCCTGCCGGGCAGTACCCGAGGCTGCTGGCCGCGGCCGACGTCGGCATCTGCTGTCACGTCTCGGCCTCCGGCATCGACCTGCCGATCAAGGTTCAGGATTTCCTGGCAGCGGGGCTGCCGTCGTGCGTGTACGATTACGGCCCCGTGCTGCGCGAGATCCTCGAGCAGGGTCGCGATGCCGAGTTCTTCTCCGACGCAGCCACGTTGACGGCCCACCTGCTGGATCTGCTCGAGGGTTTCCCGGATGCATCGCCGCGACTGGACCGGATGCGCGAGCACGTCAAAAACGTGCCGCGACCTTCCTGGGACCAGGAATGGACCGCCGGCGCGCTTGCGATCTTCGACCGCAACTGCGGCGTGTGCGAGCCGGATGCGACCGACGGTGGCACCGCAAAGACCGGCTCAGCCGGCGTCGAAGCCCTCTAGCGCATACGTCACGATCGGCTCGGCGATGCCCTTGGCTTCGGCCGCGGGCAGCTCGCGCAGCTGGAAGCGCGGATCACAGCGGATTCGCACCGCCTCCGTCACCAGGATGTCGGCGCGGTGAAGCCGCGTCAGGTTCTCGACGCGCGAGGCCAGGTTCACGTTGCGTCCGAGCACGCCGTACTCCTTGACGGTGGACGTGCCGAGCACGCCGGCGGTGACCGTGCCGCGATGGATGCCGATGCCCATCGCCAGCTGTGGCAGCCCCTGCCCTGCCAGCTGCAGGTTGTAGTCGGCCAGCGCAGCGCGCATCGCCAGCGCCGCGTGCAGTGCGTCGTTGGTATGCCAGGGGTTGGGCTCGAGCGCGCCGAACAGCGCCAGCAAGCCGTCGCCGAGAAACTTGGAGAGGTAGCCGCGGTTGCCGGCGATGGCCTGCCCCATCCTCTCGAAGTAGCCGTTGAGCAGCACCAGCAGACGCGACGGATCCAGGCCTTCGGCCATCGGCGTGAAATCCTCGAGATCGGCGAACAGGATCGTGATCTCCTTGGTCTCGGCCTGGGTCGAGATGCCCTCGGCGATGATGCGCTCGACGATCTCGTGCGGCGCGAAGCGGGTGAACGCGTTCTCGAGGGTCTCCAGCTCGACGGTGGCGCGCTGCAGGCGGCGTTCCAGCTCCTCGATGCGCTGGCTGCCGGTTCGCATCTGCCACCATGCCGCCGCGCCCACCAGCAGCGCGGCCGCCGCGACCAGCGTCAGCACGCCTGGAGCAGCACGCTCAGACGCGTGAGCGTGTTGGCCGCTGCAGCAGTTCCCGCCGCTTCGATGATTTCCTCGTCGGTCAGCGACGCGCGCAGCTCGCGTGTGCGCGCCTGCAGATCGAGAGGACGGAACCGGACGGTCTCGCGAGCGAAGGGGATCAGCAGCGCCTCGCGCGCATCGAGCTGAGGCGAGCCGAGATTGGTCAGGATCTGCGTGACCTCGCCCGAACCCAGCCCGTGCGCCTGAAGCTCGCGGCGCGTTTCCTCTTCGACGTAGTCGCAGGTCAGGGCGCGCGCGATCACGGCGATCATCAGAAGCTTGGTGCGCCGGGCGAGCACGGGCGAGGCCAGGGCCTCGTCCATCATCTGACGCAGCACCCACGCTGCGCGGCAGCCATCCAGGACGCGCACCACTTCGGCAAAGGGGCCGTCGTTGGAGGCCGGCAGCGGAAATGGCGGCGACCTCTTCGTCTTGAACTTTTTGGCCAGCAGCGGGCGCGCAAGGCGCATGAACGGATTGTCCAGCACGTGCTCGAAGGGCTCGGGCGGCAGCGCGAACATCGTCGAAAGGCGGTTGTTGTAGCCGCACATGGCGGCGCAGGCTGCGATCTCGGAGACCGCGGCGCGGGTCAGCCCCGCTTTTTCGAGCGCCGCGATCTCGGCGGCAGACGGCTTCGGGTTGGCGTGCGAGACCTTGCGGGCGAACCGGAGACCGGCCACCTCCACCGGCGAAAGCTCGGCCAGCTGCGCATCGCGCTCGATGCGGTCGATCATCTCCTCCTTGTAACCGAGGACGCGCAGGATGGTGCGTGTGGCGCCGTAGCAGTATCGGCAGGAGTTGTCCTGACTGACGGCGAAGCCGATCAGGTCGTACAGCCGCAGCGGCATGTGCGCGATCTTCGCTTCCGCGCAGTGCGCGAAGCTTCGTACCACCCACGGGACCGGCGCCAGGCGCGTCGCCCATGCCAGCACCATTCCGCCCGTGGCGGCCTTGACCTGCGCCGTCAGCTCGGGCGTCAGGGACGACGGCTCCAGCCAGCAGTCGGACCACTCGACGTTCGTGGCGCTGACCGTGCTCATGCAGGCGTCTCCCGAAAACTCAGTAGCTCGGACGGAACTCGAACTTGTGATGGGTCTCCAGGTAGCGAACCGTGTGGCTCTGCGAACGCATCACCACCGAGTGGCTGATCGCACCGCCCTTGGTGAAGGTCACCCCGCGAAGGAACGCGCCGTCGGTGACGCCTGTGGCGGCAAGCATCACGTTGCCCCTGGCCATGTCCTCGATGTCGAGCTTGGCCGAGGCGTCCTTGATGCCCAGCCGGTAGAGCTCGTCGCGATCGGTGTTGCCGCGCGGAACGAAGCGGCACTGCATGAAGCCGCCCAGGCACTTGATGGCCACGGCCGAGACGATTCCCTGCGTGGCGCCGCCGGTGCCCAGCAGCAGGTCGACGCCGGAATCCTCCTTGCCCGTGGCCATGGCGGCCGCGACGTCGCCGTGCGGAATCAGCCGTACGCGCGCGCCGGCTTCGCGAACCTGCTCGATGAGCGCATCGTGTCGCGGCCGGTCCAGGATGACGACGGTCAGATCCTCGACGTAGCACTTTCGCACCTCGGCAAGACGTCGAAGGTTCTCGGCAGGCGACAGATCCAGGTCCACCACGCCGACCCCGTCGGGCCCGGCGGCGATCTTGTCCATGTACGAGCCTTGCGGGCAGCGCAGGAAGGAGCCGACGTCGGCCAGCGCCATGATGCACATGGCATTGGGGCCGCCGAGCGCGCAGCTGGTCGCGCCTTCCAGGGCATCGACGGCCACTTCGACCTCGCTGCCGGTGGAGCCGAGGCGCGTGCCCGTGCACAGTGCGTCGCCCACGCCGGCGCCTGCATCGCCGAGCACGATCTCGCCCTGGAAGGCACCTACCGCCGAGAACGCATGCGACATGGCCTGCGAGGCGGCGCGCTCGGGCGCCATCTCGTCGCCGCGACCGTTCTCACGGGCCGCTGCCAGCGCAGCCGCTTCGGTGACGCGCACGAGCTCGAGTGCAAGGTTTCGTTCCACGAGTTTCCCTAGAGTCCCATGACGTCCAGCACCGTGTCCAGATCGGCGGGGACACGCACAGGCTCGGGACACGACTTGATGGCGTTGTTCGGATCTTTCAGCCCGTGGCCGGTAAGGGTGCAGACGACCACGGCCCCGGCCGGGATGGCTTCCTCGTCGGCCAGCTTGGCGAGGCCGGCGATGCTGGCGGCCGAGGCCGGCTCGGCAAAGACGCCTTCGGTGGCGGCCAGCAGCTTGTAGGCCGCCATGATCTCCTCGTCGGTGACCATGTCGATGATGCCGCCGGACTCCTCGCGTGCGGCTTCGGCCTTCTTCCACGACACCGGGTTTCCGATGCGGATGGCCGTGGCCACGGTCTCGGGCGCAGTGATCGGGTGCCCGAGCACGATGGGAGCTGCGCCGGAGGCCTGGAACCCCATCATCCTCGGCCTGGTCCTGGTCACGCGAGAGTCGAAGTATTCGGTGTAACCCAGCCAATAAGCAGTGATGTTGCCGGCGTTGCCGACCGGCAGGACGTGATAGTCGGGGGCTCGCCCCAGAGCGTCGCAGATCTCGAAAGCTGCGGTTTTCTGCCCCTGTAGCCGATACGGGTTGATCGAGTTGACCACCGTGACCCGGCGGCGTTCGGCCACGCTCGAGACCATCCGATAGGCATCGTCGAAATTACCTTGAATGGCGAGGACTTTGGCCCCGTGCATCACCGCCTGGCTGAGCTTTCCCAGGGCGATGTTGCCATCGGGAATGATGACGAAACAGTCCAGACCGGCGCGCGCCGAGTAGGCTGCCGCAGAGGCCGAGGTGTTGCCGGTGGAGGCGCAGATGACGGCGGTTGCCCCTTCGGCCACGGCCATGGTGATGGCCATCGTCATGCCGCGGTCCTTGAAGGAGCAGGTCGGGTTCAGGCCTTCGTACTTGACGTAAACCGTCGCCTTCAGGCCCAGGCGCTCGGCCAGGCGCGGCACCTCGATCAGCGGCGTGTTGCCCTCGTGCAGGGTCACGGGCGCAAGGTCGCCGACCGGCAGGCGATCTCGGTAGTACTCGATGAGGCCGGGCCAGCTCATGCTTCGTTCCTGTTGCCGTGACGCGAAGGGACCGGCCTCGGCCGCGTCACGGCTGCGTCCTTTCTACTGGCTAACCCGCCCTGCTCAAAACTGCGGGCGCCGCCGAGTCCGCGGCCGTGCCGACGGCGCGACATCGGCGCGATACTGCGTGGCCGCTACGGTCAACCCTCGGATGCGGGCCAGCTTGCGACCAGCCGTGTGCACGCCCCGTCGCGAGATCGGCCCTGCGTCCGTGCTAGCTTGCCGCCGTGCCCGCCATCGAACCGGCCGCTGAGAAGAAGTCGCGCGCGCGCCGCATCGTGCGCAAGCTCTTCGCGACCCATCCCGACGCGAAGTGCGCCCTGGACTTTACCACTCCGTTCGAGCTGTTGTGCGCCACCGTCCTGTCGGCGCAGTGCACGGACGAGCGCGTCAACAAGGTGACGCCGGACCTCTTCCGCAAGTATCCCGATGCACGCGAGCTGGCCGGCGCGCGGCCGGCCGATGTCGAGAAGATCATCCGGTCGACCGGGTTCTACCAGGCCAAGAGCCGCTCGCTGCTGGGGCTGTCGGCCGCGCTCTGCGACGCGCATGGCGGGCAGGTCCCGCGCAAGATGGAAGATCTGGTGGAGCTGCCGGGCGTGGGCAGGAAGACGGCCAACGTGGTGCTCGGCAACGCCTACGATACGCCCGGGCTGGTCGTGGACACCCACGTCTCGCGCGTCTCGCAGCGGCTCGAGCTGACCGCCCAGACCGATCCGGTCAAGATCGAGGCCGAGCTGATGACGCTGGTGCCGAAGAAGGACTGGACCCGGTTCTCGCACGCGATGATCTTTCACGGCCGCAGGATCTGCGTGGCGCGCAAGCCGAAGTGCGAGGAGTGCCCGCTGTTCGACGATTGTCCGTGGCCGAAGAAGCAGCCGGCGCCGGAGCCAGCCAAGCCGCGCCGGAAGAAGATGAACTCCGCGGGGAGGCGGATGCTGCGGGGGTGACGGGAGCGGCGAAGTCGCCGTTCTACCCTTCTTCGCCGAGCTTCTCCTCGACCCTGATCACAGCGGGCTTGGCGCGCACCTCGCGCAGCCTGGCGATGGCGGTCAGCGCCTTGGCCAGCGCCGCCTCCCTGGTTCGGTGCGTGCGCATGACGACCGGCACCGAGCCCTGGCTCGGCTTCTCGTGCTGCGCGACGGTGGCGATGCTGATGCCGGACTTGGCAAGGATCGTCGTGATCTTGGCCAGAGCGCCCGGCTTGTCGCTGAGCTGGAAGCGGATGTAATGCTCGTGCTCGATCTTGCTCATCGAGACGACCTTGGCCTTTTGCAGATTGGCCGTGGGCTGACCGAAAGGCGGAACCAGTGGCGAGCCGCCGGCGACCAGGACCCGCGCGGTATCCATGAGATCGGCGACGACCGCGGTCGCCGTCGGCATCATGCCGGCACCGCGGCCGTAGTAGACCGACGTTCCCAACGCGCTGCCGCTGAGGCAGACGGCGTTGAACGCGCCCGAGACCTTCGCCAGCAGGTGCGAGTTGGGCACCATCGCCGGATGCACACGCGCCTCGATGCCGCCCTCGGTCTGGCGCGCCACGGCGAGCAGCTTGATCGTGTAGCCAAAGTCGCGGGCGTAGGCCATGTCGATGCCGGAAACACTGCGGATGCCTTCGACGTGCACCTGCTTGGGATCGATGAGCTTGCCGAACGCGAGCGTGGTCAGGATGACGAGCTTGTGCAGCGAGTCGAGGCCGTCGACGTCGTAGCTCGGATCGGCCTCGGCAAGCCCCATCTTCTGCGCGCGCGTCAGGACGTCGGCGAACTCGCCGGCGCCGGCTGCCATCTCGGTCAGGATGAAATTGCAGGTGCCGTTGACGATGCCGTAGACCTCGAGGTTGCGGTCGCCGGCCACGGCTTCCTTGAGCGTGCGGATGACCGGAATGCCGCCGCCGACGCTGGCCTCGAAACCGAGGCCCACGCCGGCCTGCTCCGCAGCCTTGGCGAGCTCGACTCCGTGCGCGGACAGGACCGCCTTGTTGGCGGTGACGACTGCCTTGCGCGCGTGGAGCGCTTCGAGCTGGAAGGTGCGCGCCGGCTCCAGGCCGCCGATCAGCTCGACGACGATGTCGACGGCGGGGTCGTGGATCAGCTCGCGAGCGCTGGTCGTCAGCATGTCTTTCGGAATCTTGACGCCGCGGTCGGTCTTGATGTCGAGGTCGGCGATCTTGGCCAGCTTCAGAGGCACGCCGAGGCGGGCCTTGATGCTGGCCGCGTTGTCGCGCAGCACGCGGACGACGCCGGTGCCGATGGTGCCGAAGCCGATCAGGCCGACGCCGATTTCTTTCTTGGGCACGTTTCCCTCTCCTTTTCTCTGCCGGCCGATGGGCGCGAAGCAGTTGTCGTCCCAGGCGCCGGCGGCCGCGCGGCACCGCGGCGCAACGAGTGATGCCGAGCCGCATGCGCCTGAACCGGAACCGCGCTTTCAGCAGTCCGGATCAGACCACGCATTCAGTACCTGACCCCGAAACAGCACTTTCAGTACCTGACCCCAAAACCGCGTTTTCAGTACCTGACCCCGTTCCTAGTCTTCGGCGGTGGCGCCGAAGAATTTGCGGATGCCGCGGATGGCCTGCTTCATCCGGTGCGGGTTCTCGATCAAGGCGAAGCGCACGTACTCGTCGCCGTAGGGGCCGAAGCCGATGCCCGGCGATACCGCGACGCGGGCCTCGGCCAGAAGCTTCTTGGTGAACTCGAGCGATCCCATCGCCACGTACTCGTCGGGGATGCGCGCCCACACGAACATCGTGGCCTTGGGGCTCGGCACCTCCCAGCCCACGCGCGCAAGGCCGGCGATCAGCGAGTCGCGCCGCTCGCGATAGGTCTCGACGATCTCGGCCACGCAGTCCTGCGGGCCGTTGAGCGCGGCGATGGCGGCGATCTGCACCGGGTTGAACATCCCGTAGTCGTAGTAGGATTTGACGCGCGCAAGCGCGGCGATCATTTCGGCGTTGCCGGCCACGAAGCCGACGCGCCAGCCCGGCATGTTGTAGGTCTTCGAAAGCGTGTAGAGCTCGACGCCGACTTCCTTGGCGCCCGGGACCTGCAGCAGGCTCGGCGCCTGGTAGCCGTCGAAGACGAGCTCGGCGTAGGCGTTGTCGTGGATGACCATCAGGTCGTTGTCGCGCGCGAACTCGACGACCTTCTCGAAGAAGGAAAGCTCGACGGTGGCCGTGGTCGGATTGGCCGGGAAGCTCAGGATCAGCAGCTTGGGCTTGGGCCAGGCATCGCGCACCGCCTCGACGATGCCTTCGAAGAAGTCGACGCCCGGAGCCAGCGGCACGTGGCGCAAATCGGCGCCGGCGATGACGACCGAGTACTGGTGGATCGGATAGGTCGGTGACGGACACACCACCGTGTCGCCAGGGCCGACCAGTGTCAGTACCAGGTGCCCGAGTCCTTCCTTGGCTCCCATCGTGCAGATCATCTCGGCATCGGGGTCGAGCTCGACGCCGTACTTGCGCTGGTACCAGCCGCATGCGGCAAGGCGCAGCTTGTAGAGCCCGCGCGAGACCGAGTAGCGATGATTGGCCGGCTTGGTCAGCGCCTCGACGGCCTTCTCGACGATGTGCCTGGGCGTGGCGCCGTCGGGATTGCCCATCGACAGATCGATGATGTCCTCGCCGCGCCGGCGCGCGGCGAGCTTGAGCTCACCGACGACGTTGAAGACGTAGGGCGGCAGCCGCTTGATGCGCGCGAAGTCGCGACTCATCGCAGCCCCGGCAACGAGCAATGCCCACCATCACGGATAAGGGGACTGTCCCCTTTCACTTGTGCGCCTCGCCGGCGGCTGCGTAGAGTCGGTCGGCGCGGTAGGAGGACCGTACCAGCGGGCCGGAGGCGACTTCGGTGAAGCCGAGCTCGCGCGCTTCGGTGCCCAGCTCCTCGAACTCGGAGGGAGACAGGAAGCGGGAGACCGGCCGATGCTCGCGCGTGGGCTGAAGGTATTGGCCGATCGTCACCAGCTCGCAGCCGGTTTCGCGAATGTCGCGCAAGGTCTGGCTGATCTCGACGCGCGCCTCGCCGAATCCCACCATGATCCCGGTCTTGACCACCCCGCGCCCATCGGGCCGCGGCATCTGCGCTGCCATGCGCAGCACCTCCAGGGACCGATCGTACTTTGCACGGCCCCGGACCTCGGGCGTGAGCCGGCGCACCGTCTCCATGTTGTGCCCGAACACTTCGGGGCGCGCGGCCATCACCTGTTCGATGAGCTCGCGGCGGCCGTTGAAGTCGGCGGTCAGGACTTCGACCTGCGCGCCCTCGATGCGCTCGTGCAGCGCCGTGATGGTGGCTGCGAACTGCCCTGCCCCTTCGTCCTCGAGGTCGTCGCGCGCCACTGTGGTCACGACGATGTAGCGTAGGCCCAGCGCAGCGGCGGCCTCGGCCACGCGCGCCGGCTCGTGCGGGTCGGGCGGCAGAGGGCGGCCGGTGGCGACCGAGCAGAACTGACAGCGCCGCGTACAGGTATCACCGAGCAGCATGAAGGTGGCGGTGCCGCTGGCGAAACACTCTCCGATGTTGGGGCAGCGCGCCTCTTCGCACACGGTGACGAGCTTGCCGCGCCGCAGCTGGCGCTTGAGCGCATCGGTGGCGCCGAGCTGCGGCGTACCGCTGATCACCCAGGAAGGCAGGCGAAGGGGCGCAGACGCGGACATCGTCGCGTTATAAGCGAGGTGGCAAGGCGGGGAAACCGGGGCTTTGCACATCGCACGCGCTTTGAATCTCAAGCAACGGCGCCGAAAGGGCGCTGGGCATTCGGAAACGAGCCGCAGCCTGCACTGCCGGGCGCGATCCGTGCGAAAGCCATCGCGGCATGCAGCGGAAAATTTTGATGAAGGACGCAGCTTTCGACGTCTTTGAGACAGACACCGACCGCTCGCTCCAGATGAGGTGAAACATGCCCAAGACGACCCAGAACAGCCGCAAGCCTTGGACCCCTGCCGAGCTCACCCAGCTGCGAAAGCTCGCCAAGCAGAACACGCCGACGCGCGTGATCGGCGTCAAGCTCGGCCGTACGCCGACCGCGGTGCAGGCCAAGGCGTCGCAGGAACACATCTCGCTGCGCCCGGCCAATCGCTCGCCCTACGGCTCACACTGATCGGGTCAGGAGCATTCGGGCCGCTTACGCGCGGCGCGTTCCCTTGATCCGTATGTCACCGCGCGCCGCGGCAACGCGCGGCCGCAGCGAGCGCTCGCGCACCATCGCCGGCAGCAGCCGCAGGTCCTCGACGATCAGGTACAGGCACGGCACCAGCACCAGCGAGACGAAGGTCGCGAAGACGACGCCGAAGCCGAGCGAGACGGCCATCGGAACCAGGAACTGCGCCTGCAGGCTGCGCTCGGTCAGGATCGGCACCAGGCCGATGAACGTCGTCGATGAAGTCAGGAAGATGGCGCGGAAGCGTGCCGGCCCCGCCTCGCGCACCACCTCTTCGGCGGGGCGGCCCTCGGAACGGCGCTCGTTGATGTAGTCGACGAGCACGAGGCTGTCGTTCACCACCACGCCTACCAGCGCGACGATCCCGAAGATCGACAGGAACGTCAGGTCCAGCCCGAGCAGGCCGTGTGCGAAGATCGCGCCGATGACGCCGAAGGGAATCGCGCTCATGACCATCAGCGGATGGATGTAGGAGCGTAGCGGGATCGCCATGAGCGCGAAGATCATCACCAGGCTGACGCCCAGCCCGGCGATCATGCTCGACATCGCTTCGCGCTGCTCGCGCTGCTCGCCCTCGAAGTCCCAGGTAAGCCCGGGGTAGTCGGAGACCAGATTGGGGAGGACGTCCTTTTGCACGTCGGCGACGATCTTGTTGGCATTGCCGGCGCGAGGATCGACTTCGGCGGCCACCTGTACGACGCGGCTGCGGTCGGCGCGCTCGATCAGCGCGTAGCCGCGCCCGAACTCGACCGCCGCCACGGTCGCGAACGGAACCTCGGCACCTGACGGCGTGCGCACGCGCATCTCCTCGAGCGTTGCCAGCGTGCCGCGCTGCTCCTGCGGATAGCGCACCATCACCTTGATGTCTTCGCGTCCGCGCGCCACGCGCTGCGCCTCTTCGCCGTAGAACCCCTGCCGCACCTGACGTGCCAGATCCGAGAGCGTCAGGCCCAGTGCCTCGCCTTCGGGCTTGATCGACAGCTTGATCTCTTCCTTGCCAGGCCGGAACGAGTCGGCCACGCCGTAGACGCCCGGATACTGCCCCACCGCCTGCTTCAGGCGCGCAGCCGCCTCCTGAAGGTCGTGCATGTGCGTGCTCGCCAGCTGGATGGCGATGGGCGGACCGGGGTTGAACAGGCTGGCCGTGTACAGGAGCTCGGTCGCATCGGCCACGGGCCCGGTCAGCTCGCGCCAGCGGCGCGCGACCATGGCACTGTCGAAGTTGCGCTCCTCCGACGGCGCCAGCTGCAGGTTGACCTCGCCAAGATGCGCGCCCGTGCTGCCACCCTCGGACAAGCCGGCATTGCGGCGCTGCGCCGCCCGGTAGGGCTGCTCGCCGACGCTGGCCAGCACGTGCCGGAACGATCCGCCCGGAGTCCCGGTCTCTTCGTCCAGCTCTTTTCGAAGCTGCTCGGCCGATGCTTCCAGGCGCGCGAGCACTCTGGCCGTGACCTCGCGCGGCGTGCCCTGTGGCATGGTCAGGAGCGCGACGACGTTGTCGGCCTCCGCCTCCGGAAACCACGCAAGGCCGATCCACCCGCCCATCACCGCGGCGATGCCGATCATGACCACCGAAGCCGCCGAAGCGGCGGTCCAGTACCGCCACTCGAGCGCACGATCGAGGAACGGCGAATAGACGCGCTCGACGAAACGCTGCAGACCCGAATTGCATGCGTCCTGGATGGCCTTCCAGCGCCGCGAGATCGGACCGGTGTTACGCTCCTCGTGCGCGACGACGTGGCGAAGGTGCGCCGGCAGCGTCAGCTGCGAGTCGACGAGCGAGAACAGCAGAGCCGGGATCACCGCCAGCGGGAAGGTGCGCATGATCTTTCCGGTCGCGCCCGGCAGCCACATCATCGGCAGGAACGCCGCGCACGTGGTCAGCACGCCGAACAGCACGGGCTTGGCCAGCTCGGTCGTGCCGGCGATGACGGCCTCCAGGCCGCGCAGGCCCTCCTCCTTCTTCTTGTAGACGTTCTCGGCGATCACGGTGGCGTCGTCGACGACGATGCCGAGGACCATGATGAAGCAGAACAGCGACAGAAGGTTGATGGAGATGTCCAGCGCCGGCATCACCCACAGCGTGCCCAGAAGCGAGACGGGGATGCTGAAGGTCACCCATAGTGCCAGGCGCATCTGAAGGAACAGCGCCAGGTTGATGAAGACCAGGATCAGGCCCTGGATGCCGTCGTTGGCCAGGGTATGGATGCGGCTGCGCAGGATGCGCGCCTCGTCGTTCCAGGTCGTGATCGAGACGCCGGGCGGCAGACGCCTCTGCATGCTCGCCGTGTACTCGCGCACCACCGAGGAGATCTCGAGCGCGCTCTGATCGCCGACGCGCCCGATGTCGAGCAGGACCGCCGGCTTGCCGTCGAAACGCGCTCCCTGATCGGTCTCGGCGAACGCATCGCGAATGGTGGCGATGTCGCCGAGCAGCAGGCGGGTTCCGTCCGGACGCGTGCGCAGCACCAGCTTCTCGAACTCGGCCCCGACATAGGCCTGGCCCTTGGTGCGCAGCAGGATCTCGCCGCCCTGCGCGCGGATCGAGCCGCCGGGCAGGTCCAGCGACGAGCGCCGCACGACCGCCGCCACCTCGTCGAAGGTCAGGCCATAGCGGCGCAGCGTCTCCTCGGGAACCTCGATGCTGATCTCGTAGGGACGGGCGCCGACCAGATCGACCTGCGAGATGACGGGGCTGGCCGACAACTCGTCGCGGACCTGCTCGCCGAGGCGCTTGAGCGTCATCTCGTCGGTGTCGCCGAAGATGGCGACCGAGATGACGTGGTAGCGGATCGAGACCTCCGAAACGATCGGCTCTTCGGCCTCGACCGGAAAGCTGTCGATCGCGTCCACCTGCGATTTGACGTCGTCGAGCAGCTCGCGCGGCGAAGTGCCGGTCTGCGCCTGCACGACGACGGCTCCGACGTTCTCGGCTGCCGTCGAAGTGATCTTCTTGACGCCTTCGAGGCCCGCGATCTTCTCCTCGATGCGGATGTTGATGGTCTCTTCGATCTCCGCCGGCGAAGCCCCCGGATAAAGGACCGAGACCGTGACCATGTCGGTCTCGAACTCCGGAAAGATCTCCTGCTTGATGGTGGGCAGGGTAAGGAAACCGCCGACGAAGATGACGGCGATCAGCAGATTGGCGGCAACGCTGTTGGCGGCGAACCAGGCGATGACGCGGTTCATGTGCGGTGCCCCTCGCCGGTATCGGTGACGCCGATGCTCGGCGTCTCCACGGCAGCCTTGGCCCTTCCCTCTTCGACGCGCACCTGCATCGCTTCGACGGCGACCTCCAGAGGCGAGACGCACACGCGCTCGCCGGAGCGCAGTCCTTCGGCGATGAGCACGCGGTCACTCTCGCGACGCAGCACGCGCACGCTGCGGAAATGCAGGCGGTCGCTCTCGTCCACGACCAGGACACGATCGGGGCCGCGCATGGCGGCGCGCGGCACGGCGATGACGCCGGCGACCTTGCGCCCAAGCACGTCGACGTCGACGAACATCCCGGCGGCCAGCGGCGGGCGCTCGCCTGTGCCGGCGGCCAGCGGCGGGCGCTCGCCTGTGCCGGCGGCAAGCGGCGGGCGCTCGCCTGTGCCGGCGGCAAGTGGCGGGCGCTGCGAATCGGTGCGGCCGTAGGGATCGCGCACCTCGATGATGGCGTGGATGACGTGCGTGGCCGGATCGATCTGTCCTTCCGTGCGCACGACGCGGCCGCTCCACTGGTGTTCGCGGCCGGCAAAGCGCGCACGCACGATTGCCTCGGGAGCGGCCGGCGCTGCCGCTTCGCCGCGGAAGCCGAGGTCGAGCTCGAGGAAGGCCAGATCCTCGTCGGGAAGCGGCACGCGGATCTCGGCAGCGTCGGTCGAGTAGAGGCGCGCCAGCGGCGTGCCGCGCGCGACGAATTGCCCGACGTCGGCCTGCTCGCTGCGCACGCGTCCATCGAACGGTGCGCGCAGGACGGTGCGCGCAAGGTCGGTCCTGGCCTGCTCGTGCATCGCGCGAGCGGCGGCAAGCCGGGCACGCGCCTCGCCGAGCTGCGGCCGTCGCGCGACCAGAGCGGGCGCATTGCCGCCGCGCAGCGATTTCCATTCGCGCACGGCGACCTCTGCCTCGGCCTCTTCCATCGCGACCTTGACCTCGGCCTGTGCCACCTCGGCCTTGGCGCGCTCGACCGCCAGCTCGTAGTCGTTGGCGTCGATGCGTGCCAGCACGTCGCCCTGGCTGAAGAAGCCGCCGCTTGCCAGTGACGGCGGGATGTCGACGATCTTGCCCGAGACTTCGGCCACCAGATCGATCTCGGTGCGCGGAGCCACCCTGCCCTGCGCGCGCACGACCAGACGCTCGTCGGCCGCGACGACCTTGACGACGCGCACCAGCGGCGCAGGAGGCGTGTGTATCTCGGGCTCGGCCTGCGGGCGGGCAACGACCATCAGGACCGCGAGCACTGCCGTGCCGAGCAGGGTCAGAATGGGAAACAGAAGCTTCTTGTTCATGACGAAGGCGCCTTCAGCGGAGACGAAGCCGGCGCCGGCTCTTCGGGTACGACTGCCACGACCGCGACGTCACCGGAGGTGAAGCCGCCGCCGAGGGCCAGATACAGATTGATGCGGGTTTCCAGCAACAGGCGGCGTGCTTCGAGCAGCGTTGCCCTGGCCTCGAGGGAATTGCGCTGCGCCTGCAGGACGGTGACGTATCCCTCCAGACCGCCGAAGTAGCGCTCGGTCGCCAGGCTCTCGGCGGCCGCGGACTGCTCGGCCGCATCGGCCAGCGCGGCGACGACGACGGCCAGGTGACGCTCGTCGGCAAGAGCGTTCTCGACTTCGGAGAATGCCCGTAGCGCCGCGGTGGCGTACGCGGCCATGGCTGCATCGACGCCCGCATCGGCGCGTGCGACGGCACCGCGAAGGCGTCCGCCCTGGAACACCGGCTGCACCAGGTTGGCGGCGATGGTCCAGACCGCGAAGTCACCGTCGAGAAGATCGGCCACGTCGTCGCTGATGCTGCCCGCGCTTCCGGTGATCGCCAGGCGCGGTAGCATCGAGGCGCGCGCGGCATACAGACGGCGGTCAGCAGCGAACACGCGCTGCTCTGCCTCGGCAAGATCGGGACGGCGTACCAGAACCTGCGCCGGAACACCGGCCGGCACGGGAGTGACCGGATGCAGCAGCGCGCCGGTGGGCTGAAGCTCGGCCGAGGGATAGCGGCCGACCAGGACTTCGAGCTGGCGCGCGATGCGCTCGAGCACCGAGCGTCGCTGCGCGACGCGCGCCTCGGCGGCGGCAGCTTCGGTCAGCGATAGCCGTACGTCCAGCGGCGAGCGAGTGCCGCGCTCGTAGCGCTCGGTGATCAGGCCGCTGCTCTGCGCGTAGCTGTCGCGCGTGGCCAGGGCCAGGGCCAGCTGCTCACGCGCTTCGACGAACGCGAACCAAGCCTTGGCGGTCTGCGCAGCCAGCGACAGTCGCGCGCCTTCGAACGCGATGCGCGCCGCGTCCGCTTCGGCAGAGGCGGCCGTCTTGCTCGCACGAATGCGACCCCAAAGGTCCAGCTCCCAGGACAGATCGAGGGAGACGCCGAAGTTGTTGGACGTGCTCGACAGCGGGCCCGATGGTGCGGGCGTGCAGCCGCCGCCCTGGCACGGCGCATTCGCACCGAATGCGTCGGTCGGAAAGCCGACGAAGACCTGTCGTCCGCGCGATCCATTGGCGCCGGTCTGAAGCTGCGGCCACAGGTCGGCGCCGGCAATACGCGCTTCGGCCTGCGCACCGAGCACGCGCGCGGCGGCCTGGCGCAGATCGTGGTTGTTGGCCAGGGCCTCCGCGATCAGCCCATCGAGCGCCGGATCGCCGAAGTCGCGCCACCAGTCGCTGGCGATGCTTCCCGGCGCCGAGGCGCCGCCCGCAACCCACTGCTCGGGTGCGATGGCGGCCATGGGTGCCCGGGCACCGGTTACGGATGCATTGTCGGCGGCCGTCATCGCGCAAGCGGAAAGCGCGGCTGCGCAGGCCGACACGAGTAGCGCAAAGGCGCGACTGGAAAGCATGCCGCTCGAGGCGCCGCTCGAAATGCCGCTCGAGGCGCGGCTCGAAATGCCGCTCGAGGCGGGCCGCGAGGCATGGCTCGATGCACGGATGAAAAGCGCGCGACCCGGACCGCTCACGACGCACCTCCGCCGCCGTGGTTGCCGAGCGCGGGAGCTCGCAGGCCGGCGGCGACGAACGCGACCCAGCGTCGTACGAACAGGAGCGGGTCGGCCGACGGGTCGATGCGACCCTTGGACAGATGCCGGACTTCCTCGGGCTGCACCAGCGTTGCCGCCATGGCCGAGATTCCGAAGTGGAAGCGGTAGAAGAGCTCTTCGCGAGACAGATGCGGCAGCTCGGCGCCGAGCGCATCGACGAAGCTGTCGCCCACTTCCTCGAACTGTGAGTAGAAGATCTCGCGGATGGCCAGCTCCGGCTCGGTGTGCACGCGTCCGACCAGCGTGGCGATCACCGACCAGCCTTCGATCTGTTCACGCGCCGCCTTCATGACCGGCAGCATGAGGATCTCCAGGATGTCTTCGATGCGGATGTGCTTGCCGTCCCTGCTGCGCTTGAGGTCGCTGAGCAGTGCCAGCCGCTCCTTGTTGAGAGGATCGAAGCGGCGCGCGAAGACGGCCCGGATCAGCTCTTCCTTGGAGCCGTAGTGATAATGGACGGCGGCAAGGTTGACGCCGGCCTCGCCGATCACGTTTCGGAGCGAGGTCGCCGAGAAGCCCTGGGCCGCGAAAAGGGCCTCGGCAGCATCCAGGATGCGCTCCTTGGTGTCGCGCGGGTCGCGCTGCTCGTCCGTCGCCGGTTTGCCTGGCCGAAGTCCCATCGATCACCCGATTCAATCGGGCGATTGAATCGGCCGCTTGAGGAAAAATGTCAAACAGTTCGGGCGTTACCGCCGGCGTCTCGGTCTCGGCGCCGATGCGAATGCGGGGACGGTCTGGAGCTCCCACAGCCGGCCGGGAGAGGAATCGCTGGTGTCGCCGGGCCGCGTCAGCCGACCTGGCTGAGATCGAGTCGTGTGGCCCAGCGGTGCTCGATGGCGCGCCGCAGGTCGGCCGATTCCGGCGTTGCGAGCTTGGGATCCCTGGCCAGCCACTCCAGGGCGGCCCTGCGCGCGTCCGATAGCAGCTCGGCATCGCGCACCAGGTTGGCCGCACGAAAGGCGGGCGCTCCCGCCTGTCGCGTGCCGAGGTACTCTCCCGGTCCGCGCAGTTTCAGGTCCGCTTCGGCCACGGTGAAGCCGTCGTTGGTCGACTCCATCACGCGAAGGCGCTCGAACGACTCACTGCTTTGACCGACGTCGGCCACCAGGCAGCAGAACGATTCGAGCGAGCCTCGACCCACCCTGCCTCGCAGCTGATGCAGCTGCGCGAGGCCGAAGCGCTCGGCGTGCTCCACGACCATGATGGTCGCGTTGGGGACGTCGATCCCAACCTCGATCACGGTCGTGGCCACCAGAACCTGCAGGTCGCCGGCCTTGAAGCGGCGCATGACGGCGTCCTTCTCGGCCGGTTTCATGCGGCCGTGCAGCAGGCCGACGCGGAACTCGCGAAACGCGGTCTGCTGCAGCTGTTGCGCCATCGAGGTCGCATCGGCCAGATCCATCGCCTCCGACTCCTCGATCAGCGGATAGACGATGTAGCACTGGCGACCCTCGCGCATCGCCGATGCCATGCGCTCGTAGAGACGATGGCGGGCGCTGGTGCGGATGACCCGCGTCGTCACCGGAAGGCGCCCCGGGGGAAGCTCGTCGAGGAAGGAGACGTCGAGGTCGCCGTAAAGCGTCAGAGACAGGGTGCGCGGAATCGGCGTGGCGCTGAGCAACAGCGTGTCGGCGCGCGCGCCGGGCCGGCCGTCGGCTCCCACGGCCGCCGTCTGGATCGCCTGGCGCTGCATGACGCCGAAGCGGTGCTGCTCGTCGACGATGGCAAGGCCGAGCCGCGCAAAGCCGGTGGCATCCTGGATCAGCGCGTGCGTGCCGACGACGACGTGCGTATGGCCCGACGCGATCGCCTCACGCACTTCGCGCGCTGCCGCCGCCTTCAGGCTTCCCGTCAGCAGCCGGATCTCCAGACCTTCGGCTTCCGCCCAAGGCCGCATCGTCGCGAAATGCTGCTCGGCAAGAAGCTCGGTGGGCGCCATGAACGCGGCCTGATACCCGCCCGCGACCGCCTGCAGCGCTGCCGCGAACGCGACCACCGTCTTGCCGCTGCCGACGTCGCCGTGCACGAGGCGGTTCATCGGCTGCGGCGCGGCCATGTCGCCGGCGATCTCGTGGACGACTCGTTTCTGCGCGCGCGTGGGCGTGAACGGCAACCGTCCGAAAAAGCCGCGAATGCGATCGTCGGCGCGCGGCAGGGCGATGCCCGGCTCGCGCTGCCGCTCGGCGCGGCGCAGGCTCATTCCCACCTGCAGCGCGAACAGCTCCTCGAAGACGAGCGTGCGATGCGCTTCGGTCGCCGATGCGTGCAGCAGCTCGACGTCGGCATCGCCAGGAGGCGCGTGCACGTAGCGGAGGGCGAGGTCCACAGGCATCAGACGCGCCTGGCGCCGCACCGGCTCGGGCAGGACGCTGCGCGCATCGCCGGCAAGCTCTTCGACGACTTGGTTGACGGCGCGTCGCATCGCCGACAGCGGGATGTCGCCAGGCTTCTGGTAGACCGGCAGGATGCGCGCGAGGCGTGACGCCAGCGTGCGCAGCTCGGCAGCGGTCTCGGCCGTCGCGCGAGACGTAGCCGGCCCAGCGCTCGCCGCCCGATGCTGCGTGGCCGGATCGCTCTCCTCGTCGGCGACGCTGATGGCATCGATCTCGGGATGGACGATCTGCAGGCCGCCGCGAGGCGAGGCCTCGACACGGCCATGCACGAGCCATGCGGTCCCTTCGCGAATGCGCTCCTTGAAGTACGCGGTCTGATGGAACCACAGCAGCTCGGCCCAGCCGCTTTCGTCGGCCAGAAGGGCGCGCAGGATGGCGCCGCGCCGTCCTGGACGGCGGTGCTCGCGAACCCCCGTGATGCGGCCGACCACGGTCGCTTCGCCGCCGGTGGCAGCCTGGCGCAGGGTGGTGATCGAGCGGCGGTCTTCGTAGCGGAAAGGCAGATGAAACAGCAGGTCTTCGAGAGTGCGCAGGCCGGCCTTCTCGAGCAGCTCGCCGCGGCGCGGGCCCACGCCCTTGAGGAACTGGACGGAGTCGGTGAGCTGCACGCCGGGCAATTCAGCGGCGCGGCGCTGAAAAATCCAATCCGGCGTCAGGCCGCGAACGTTGCGTCCGGATCTCAGGCAAAAGGCCGTGCCACGTCCGCAATGCGGTCGTTCTCGATCAGCTCGTGCAGCTCGTCGGCCAGACGCGTGCACTCCGACAGCACGCGCTTCCAGGTGCGCTGGCGCTCCGCCGTGCGGTGCGTGACGAAGTCGTCGCGATCGGGAACCTTGCCGCCGGGAAGACTGGCCACGAACTCGCGCGACGGCGCCAGGAACAGCGTACGGTCGAGCAGACGGCCCCTGGCCTTGCGCCAGCTCAGCGGCTTGTCGAACCAGCCGGGCACGATGCGGTCGAAGAAGTGCGGATACAGCACCAGACCATCGGGTGCCTGGAAGTCCATCGCGAAGTGGTAGTCGGTGATGCCGCCGTCGCGGTAGAGGCCGGGCGGTGCGCCCTCGATGTTCTGGATGGCAGCCATCACCAGCGGGATCGATCCACTGGCCAGCGTCGCATCGCGCAGATTGGCGGCGGTGAGCCGGACGTTGGAAGTCCGCACGTCGGCGAAAACCATCCCGGGAGCGTCGCCGGAATGGAAGACGACGCGCTCGAAGAACATTCCGAGCATCCGGCGGGAGATTGCATTGGCGGTGGCTGCGGCGCCGAGGCCGAACGCCAGACGCGCGCGCGCGTCGCTGCCGAGCGGGCCGCGTCCTCGCACCGCTCCCACGTGCAGCCGCAGCGTCGGGTGGCCGAGCGCTTCCTCGATACCCGTTTCGCCGATCATGACGTCGAAAATGCGCCGGCTGACCTCGGTCACCTCGCTCGGAGTCGGCTTCTTCTCGTAGGCCTGGCCGACGTACGCTTCCTCGAAACGCTCGAAGGCCACCTGCGGGTTTCGCTGCGCATGACAGAGGTGACGGAAGGCCCCGATCGAAGTGCCCAGCGCGTGCAGCGGCCGCGTGCGGCCGGCCACGAGATGGCGCGCGAGCACGCGGTCCATCGATGCCAGCACCAGCCATTTCGGCCCGCCCGAAGCACCGAGCAGGGTCGAGAATGCATCGGCGCGGAAGCCGCCGTTTCTCAGCGTTTGCAGCGCCTCACGGCCGGCGCGAACGGTCAATGCATGGCTGCTCATGGCCTCGTCGCGCTTTTTTAAGGGGACAGTCCCCTTAAGGTTAAGGGGGCTGTCCCCTTAAACTTGAGCGCGGCAGTGGCCTTTTGGCACTGCCTGCAGGGCAACTCCAAGCCGGCATGGAAACGGTCGCGTCGCGCGAGCGTCCCCGTACAATCCGGGCATGCACGACGACCAGTATCCGGTGGGCGCGCGCCGGCGGCGGCTTCACGAGATCATTTTCGAAGCCGACACTGCTGCCGGCCGCCGCTTCGACAGCCTGCTGCTGCTGGCCATCATCCTGAGCATCGTCGTGGTGCTGCTCGACAGCGTGGCCAGCATCCGCGAGCGCTACCACGGCGTGCTGCTGGCACTGGAGTGGACCTTCACGATCCTGTTCACGATCGAGTACGGTCTGCGTCTCTATGCGGTGCGCGAGCAGTGGCGTTACGCGACCAGCTTCTTCGGCATCGTCGACGTGCTGGCCGTCCTTCCCAACTACCTGAGCCTGGTCGTGCCCGGCGCGCAGAGCCTGGTGGTGATCCGGGCCCTGCGCATGCTGCGCGTCTTCCGGATCTTCAAGCTGGCCGAGTATCTGGAAGAGTCCCGTCAGCTATGGGACGCCATGCGCGCGAGCCGGCGCAAGATCTCCATCTTCCTGTTCGTGGTGCTGACCATCGTGGTGATCGTCGGCTCGGCGATGTACCTGATCGAAGGTCCCGAGCACGGCTTCGACAACATTCCCGTCAGCATCTACTGGGCCGTGGTGACCCTGACGACCGTCGGCTACGGAGACATCTCGCCACAGACTCCGCTCGGCCAGCTGCTGGCCACCGTGGTCATGCTGCTCGGCTACGGCATCATCGCCGTGCCGACCGGAATCGTCACGGCCGAGATGACGCGCACCGCTCGCACGCCGATCTCCGGGCAGGCCTGTCCCTCGTGTGCAGCCGAAGGACACGAGTACGACGCCCGCTTCTGCAGGAAGTGCGGCTCGCGCCTTTAGCGTGGCGTACGGCGGCGCTTCTGCAGGAAGTGCGGCTCGCGTCTTTAGCGTGGCGTACGGCGCGCGCTTCTGCAGAGTGCGGCTCGCGCCTTTCGTTTCGCTTCGGTCGCAGCGCTTTCACGGCAGCAGGCTCATGCATCCGCACGTTCCGGCGTTGTCGGTGCAGATGGCACCGACCGGACAGCTTCCCGCGCACACCGGAGATGCGGCCTGGCCGCACGGCGGCAATACCGCAAGACAGGTGCAGGTATCGCCGCTTGCCGTGCACAACTGGCCGACGTCGCAGACGCCCGCGCACACCGGGGCGGTTGCCGAGCCGCACGCCGGCAGGCCCGGCGCCTGGCATTGGCACGTTCCGGCAACGTCCAGGCAAAGCTCGCCGACAGGGCACTGGCCGCCACACACCGGCGAGATCGCATCCGCGCATTGCGGCAACGTCGGCGGCTGACATTCGCACGTTCCGCCGTCGTCGGTGCAGACCTCGCCCGGCTCCGCGCACAGACCTCCGCAGAGCGGCGCCATCGCCTCGTCGCACGACGGCAACGGCAGGCCCGTGCAACCGCAGGTGCCGCCAGCATCGGTGCACGTCTGGCCGACCGGACACGCACCGCCGCAGATCGGCGAGACGGCGTCGACGCATGCCGGCAGCGGCAGCAGCGTCGTGGACGTCGTGGCCGTGCCGGCGCAGTTCGCGCCGCTCGGCAGCTCGTAGGCTACAGCCGGATTGTTCTGGCAGCGGATGTCGAGATCGAAATCGACCCGCAGCGTGCCCGGTCCCGGAATGCCGCCAGAAAGGTTCACTGCCGGGTTGGTCGTCGGCGGGATGCAGAAGGCTGCTGCCGTCAGTGGATTGCCGGGGTCGGCCTCGCCCTGGACCACGATGGGATCCGGGAAGCAGCGGCGCACGTCGATCACGCTGCAGGAGCCGCCTCCGGAGGCGGAGCAGTCCGAATCGTCGTTGCACGGCACGAAGCCGCGCCCGTCCGGATGCGTGACCGCATCGCAGTATGTATCGATCGGTCCGGTCGTGCAGCGCCCGTCCTGGCCGCATTCGTAGCCTTCGCACTGATTGGGCTGCACGCCGGCGCCGCCGCTGGCGGTGCATGCACCTGCATCGACGGCCTGGCAGTCGGCGTTGGACGCGCATCCCACCGACGCGTTGCCCGAGCAGACGCGGCACGGACACTGCGCCCCGCTGGGCGTGTCGCAGGGCAGGTTCGCTTCCAGCGTCTGGGTTCCCGTCGTGTTGTGCAGCTCGAGCAGCAGGCCGGTGCCGCTGATGTTGGTGGCGGAGGCCGGCAGGCAGTCGAAGCTGGTCGGGCCGAGCGTGGCGTGCTCGCCGTTGACGTCGCAGGAGCCGCTCGAGAGGCCGCCGTTGCAGATGCCATCGCGCACGCCGTCGTTGGCGGCGGTGTCGCCGTCGCAAGTGGGACACGGGTGGATCGTGTCCAGACCCAGGTAGACCACCGACGCCAGGCGCACGTCGTAGTCCCATTCGCCGGTTCGCAGGTTCATCGTCCCGCTGTAGTCCTCGCGAATGCGGTTGACCACGCACACCGGCGTGCCGCCGGCAGACAGCGGCAGCGGAGCGCCGAAGTAGCAGCGGCAGGTCGGATCCAGGCTGCCGCAGCTGTCGGGATCGGAGCCGTTGATCTCGGTACAGGTCGTCTGCGGATTGCTGGTGCAGCGGCAGTTGGAAACCGGACTGCCCTCCTGGACGTTGAGCGAGACGACGCAGCTCTGGCAGTTCTCGTCGCAGGTGACGTCGACGACGTCGCGGCTGTCGTTGGGAATCTCGACGTCGTGCACGTTGCCGGACCAGCCCACGCTCAGGCTCGTCTGCGTCGGCGGAGTGTCGTACTTGCCGTTGAAGGTCCGGATGATGGTTGCCGGCTCGCACGCGCCGGTGGCTGCCGCGCACTGGCACGCGCCCGAATCCTCCTGACAGAACTGGCCGCCGCCGCAGCTTCCGTTGCAGGCCGGGAAACTGTCGGTACAGGCCACTGCGGCCAGGGTCGTGGTGGTCACGTTCAATGTGGTCGTCGGCGAGGTGACGGTCGTCGTCGGCTGGTCGAGCGTGGTCGTCGGTCCGGCGAGCGTGGTCGTCGGAGCGTCCAGCGTCGTGGTGGGGCCCGTCAGCGTCGTCGTCGTAGGGTCCAGGGTCGTCGTGGGAGTGCCAGAGCCCGGATCGGGCAGGCCGTAGGCGTAGCGGATCAGCTCGGCGCCCGTCTCGTCGGCTTCGGCGATCACGCACTGCTGGAGCTCGGCCACGGTATCGCCGCACGAATCGAGCATCGCCAGCTCGGCCTGCGGAAGATTGCATGCGCCGGCGATGGCGGAAGAGACATGAGCACGCGCTGCGACGATGCGGCCCTCGGGGTCCTGACCGTCGCAGGCGTAGCCCAGTCCGCCGCCGTCCTGATCGAGCCGGCGCTGGCACAGCCGCCGATCGTGCAGGTAGCGCTTGGTGATGCGCTTGACGCCCTCGGAGATCGCGGTCTGGCATCGCAGCAGATCGTCCTCGAGCACGGCATCGGGCTCGCCGATGGCGCTGGCAGCCAGCTCGCCGATCTCGGCATCGGTCAGGGCGATCAGGCACTGCGCAACTTCGGCGAAGCTGTCGATGCCCGTGGTCGCGCCGCCGTCGTCGGCGTTCTCGGCGGGATCGGGACAGGAAGTGTAGCGTGACAGCAGCGCCGGCGTCTGTGCGCAGCTGCCCGCGGTGGCTCTCGGCCGCGGCCGCGCGAAAGGCCGCGAGCTTGCCGCGCACGTCGGCGGTATCGACGTCATTGCACTGGGTGGACAGCGCGATGGCGCCGGAGCTGCGCCGGCGGTGGCACTTCTTGGTCACGCGCAGCGCGGCCCGCGCATAGGTGGTCATGCTTTTCGCGATGGTGTTGCGGCAAGCGGTCTCGGCTGCGGTCTGCGCCTGTGCGTCCGATGCAGGCAGCACGAGCGCCGAAGTCATCAGAACGGCCGCGATCCGCGCGGCCGCGCTCATCACCCGATTGGAAGAAACGTGAGCACGGCGTTTCGATTCGACGAATAGCATCTCTTCGGGTTAGGCCGCGCCAGACGAGCCAGCAAGAACGATGAGCACCGAGTCGCGCACAATCTGCCGCACCTCCACCTGACCGAGTCTGAGGTCGTTCCCGTTTTTGCGCTGAAGCTCGTTCGCGTTCTGAAGCCCGACTGGAAGAATTGGGGCCGTGCACGCGCGGCGGTTCACCGCGCTCGGACTGCTGGGTCCGGTGGCCGCGGGCTCCGCGTACCCATGACGGCGAGAACGGAGGAACCGCGACGTGCCCAGTATGTCATTACGCCTGTATTGACATGGCGTCGCCGGCGAATAAGCTCAGGTCGTGGGAGTGAAGGACACGTACCTGCAGATTCGCGTCAGCGGTGACCAGAAGAGCCGACTTCAGCGCCTGGCCCGGAGCGCCGGCCAGGATCTTTCCGCGTACGTCCTGGCTCGCAGCCTGCCCTCTACGCACCTTCGCTTCGTCGAAATCATCGACCACCTGCGCGATGCCGACGATCCGCGCTATCTGCTGGCCGAGCTGAGCGATTTGTTGCGGGCGATACCGTCGGACGAGTTCGCAGCGGTCACGTCGCGCGTCGAGCTGTCCGCGCACGAGGATGTGACAGCCAACTACGTTGCCGCAATGGTCGAGCATGCAGCGGCGACGCGGAAAGTCGCGCCGCCGTCATGGACGCGCCGGATCCAGCCTCTGGAAAGTCCATGGTTCGCAGCCGATCTGCCCGCGCTCAGGCCCTGGCTCCTGATTGCGTCGCCTGCCGCCTTCAAGAAACGCAACATCTTCGTCGATTCCACGATCGATGACCGGGTCTGACCGTGCGCAGTGAGCTGTCCAGCGGCGACATCCGGCGGCTGCTCGGGCTGCTGGATGAGGAGCTTGCCACGGTGGATGCCCACGGCGAGCTGTACATGGTCGGCGGCGCCGTGATGTGCCTCGTTCTCGGCGCCCGCACTGCAACGCGCGACGTGGACGCGCTCTTCAAGCCCGCTCGCGTGCTACGCGAGGCGGCTGCTCGCGTCGCAGCCAGGGCAGGTATCGGTCCGAAATGGCTCAACGACGCCGTCAAGGGCTTCCTGAGCCCGCGCGGAGAGTATGTCCCGTTCCTGGACTTGCCTCATCTGAAAGTCTTCACGGCCGAGCCGCACTACCTGCTTGCAATGAAATGCGCGGCCATGCGGTTGGGCGCAGAATTCCACGACCTCGACGACGTGCGTTACCTGCTCCGCTACCTGAACGTCTCCACCGCCGCCGAAGCGCTCGAGATCGTGATGCGCTATTTCGACGAGCGTCAGCTCGCACCGAAGACGCGACTGGCTCTGGAAGAAATCCTCGGGTCGTGATGGCCCGTCGAGCTCAGCTCCACTTGCCTGCGTGGAAGTCCTGCAGCGCGGTCACGCGAACGCCATTGCCCTTGCGCAGGAAGATTCCTTCGGCCGCGGCCGCCGCACCAGCAATCGTCGTGAAGTAGGGAACCGCCGTCTCCAGCGCCGCACGCCGCAGCGTGAACGAATCGCGCACGGCCTCGGGCGTTCCCACCGTGTTGATGACCAGGCAGACCTTGCCGCCGCGGATCGCGTCGACGGTGTTGGGCGCTCCCTCGCTCACTTTCTTGACAGACTCGCACTCCAGACCCAGGCTCGACAGGTACTCGCACGTCCCCTCGGTCGCCATCAGTGCCAGATCGGCTTCGATCAGGCGCCGCGCGACGCGACCGATGCGCTCGCGATCCTCGGGGCGTACGCTGACGAGCACGGTGCCCTTGGACGGAAGCCGGTTGCCGGCGGCCTCCTCGGCCTTGGCGAAGGCGAGTCCGAAGCGGCGATCGATGCCCATCACCTCGCCCGTCGACTTCATCTCCGGACCGAGCAGCGTATCGACGCCCGGGAACTTGATGAAGGGGAAGACCGCTTCCTTGACCGACATGTAGGCGGGAATCAGCTCCTCGGTGAAGCCGAGCTGCGCCAGCGTCTCGCCGGCCATCGCGCGCGCGGCCAGCTTGGCCAGCGGCCGGCCGATGGCCTTGGAGACGAAGGGAACCGTTCGCGACGCGCGAGGATTGACCTCGAGCACGTAGACCTCGTCGCCGACGACGGCGAACTGCACGTTCATCAGGCCGATGACGCCGAGGTCGCGTGCCATCGCGATGGTCTGGCGCCGGATCTCGTCCTGGATCTCCAGCGACAGCGACCAGGCCGGAATCGAGCACGCGCTGTCGCCGGAATG
>DASPNH010000149.1:0-43125 GCA_035626675.1 Binatia bacterium | reverse complement strand
CTACCACGACATCTCCTCGCTTCGCGTGCTCTACTGTGCGGGCGAGCCGTTCAATCCCGAAGCGTGGGTGTGGGCGCAGCGACACCTCGGCAAGAACGGGGCGGCGGTGGTCGATCACTACTGGCAGACCGAGATCGCCTCGCCGATGATCGGCACGTTCCCCTCGATGGACGGACGTCCCGGCTACGTGGGCAAGCCGGTTCCGGGCGTGCGGCTGCAGATCGTCGATGCCAGCGGAGCACCGGTAGCGGACGGGCAGGGCGGGCTTCTGGTCATGAAGGAGCCGGTGCCCTACATGATGCGCACGCTCTGGAACGACCAGGAACGCTACGATTCCTACTGGAACGACAAGCTCGGCGGCTACGTCACCGGCGACATCGCCGTGCGCGACGCCGAGGGCTACTACGCCGTGCTCGGCCGTGCCGACGACGTACTGAACGTGGCGGGGCATCGCATCGGCACGGCCGAGGTCGAGAGCGCCCTCCTGACGCATCCGTCGGTGGCCGAGTCGGCGGTGATCGGCCTGCCCGATGCGATCAAGGGCGAGTGCATCAAGGCCTTCGTGGTGCTGCGCGCCAATGCCACGGCCGGTGAAGAGCTCGAGGCCGCGTTGATCGCGCACGTCCGCGACACGCTCGGACCCATCGCGCAGCCGGCGGCCATCGCGTTCATCGCGGCGCTTCCCAAGACGCGCTCGGGAAAGATCATGCGACGTCTTCTCAAGGCCCGCGAACTGGGCCAGGACGAAGGCGACATTTCCACGCTCGAGGATTGACCGCTTCAACGGCCGCTTTAAGGGGACAGTCCCCTTAAGGCAGCCCTAAGGGGACTGTCCCCTTGAGGCTCTTGAAGCCACTGGAGGAATCATGAAGCTCGGACTGACCGCTGGCGCTTTCGGCGCGCAGATCAAGATCGACCTGGACGCCATCAAGGAAGCCGAGAGCCTCGGCTACGATTCGGTGTGGACTGCCGAAGCCTGGGGCGGCGACGCCATCGTGCCGCTGGCGTGGATCGGCGCGAACACCAGCAGGATCAAGCTCGGCACCGGCATCATGCAGATGCCGGCGCGAACGCCGGCGATGTGCGCGATGCAGGCGATGACGCTGGATCAGCTCTCGGGCGGTCGCATGATCGTCGGCCTCGGTCCCTCGGGACCACAGGTGATCGAGGGTTGGCACGGCGTCGCCTATGGCAAGCCGCTGACGCGCACGCGCGAGTACATCACGATCCTGCGCAAGATCTTCGCGCGCGAGGAGCCGGTCACGTTCGAAGGCGAGAACTACCAGATCCCGTATCGCGGCCCCGGGGCCAGCGGGCTCGGCAAGCCGCTTCGCTCGATCCTGCACGGCCGCAAGGACATCCCGATCATCACGGCGACGATCTCGCCCAAGGGCGTCGAGGTCGCCGCCGAAGTCGCCGACGGTTTCATGCCGATCTGGACCAGCGCCGAAGGGCTCTCGACGTTCCAGACCTCGCTCAACAAGGGATTCGCCGCTTCGGGCGATCCCGGCAAGAAGTCGCGTTTCATGATCATGCCGATGCTCAACGTGGTCATCGGCAGCGACGTGCAGGCGTGCCGCGACCGCGTGCGGCCCGGCATCGCGCTGTACGTGGGTGGCATGGGAGCGCGCGAGAAGAATTTCTACAACTCCCTCGTCTCGCGCATGGGCTGGGAAGGACCGGCCAAGAAGATCCAGGACCTGTTCCTGTCCGGCAAGAAGGAAGAGGCCACGGCCGCCGTCCCCGACGACCTGGTCGATGCCATCACGCTGGTCGGACCGAAAGAGCGCATCGCCGAGCGTGTCGCCGCCTGGAAGCAGTCCGGTGTGCACGCCCTCATCCTGTCGCTGCAGAGGCGCGAGGACATGCGAACGATGGCGGAGCTGTGCCTGTGAGAAAAAGGGGTCAGGCACCTTTTCCGGCTGCCGGAAAGGTGCCTGACCCCTTTTTCGGCTAGAGATAGCTTTCGATGATGCTGCGGTCGGCTGCGGTCGGTGAAAGCTCCAGATAGCGCCGAAGGCTGGCGCGCGATTCTGCGGCGCGTCCGATGGCGCGGTAGGCAAGGCCGAGCTCGCGATGTGCCTCGGGCATTGCCGGGCTCAGCTCGGTGGCGCGCTTGTATGCGACCGCCATCCTGTCGAGGTCCGTGCCGCTTCCGCCCGCCTTGTGCCGCAGCAGCTCTCCGAAGGTGAAGTGGGCGCGAGCGTCATCGGGACGCAGTCGCAGATAGCGTTCCACCGCCTCGCTTGCACGGTCGAAGCGCCGCAGACGTACGTCCTCGGCGGCGTTGACCAGGAGTACGCTCGCGACGCCGCTGCCGTAGCCGTCGTCTCGCTCGCTCCGCCGCGGCGCGCTCACATCCCCCGGTGCGGCGGTCTGCCAGGCAAGGCTGTCCTTCAAGCGCTCGGCAGTCAGCGGGTGGTTCGAATAGTAGAACGGCTCCTCCACACCCGCTTCGCGCTCGACCGACATCAGCAGCTCGAACGTACGAGCCAGCTGGCCTCCGTCGTATCCGGCCGCGATCATCGCACGGTAGGCAGCCGCATCAGCCTCACGTTCGAGATCGCGCGAGTATCCCCGCACGCTGCTTTCGATGGCCGGAGCGCTCGATACGAGCATCGCTTCGCCGGGGCCGCCCATGATCGTGACGAACAGACCACCGAGCAGCAGCAGAGTCTCGCGCTGCTCGCGCGAGCGCTCACGTCGAAGGCTGTGCCTTCCGAGGTAGTGCTCGAGCTCGTGCGCGAGAACTCCCGCGAGCTGGGCTTCGTTTTCGAGCAGAGCCAACAGGCCCGTATGAAGATAGACGCTGCCATTGGGCAGCACGAAAGCGTTCACGAACGGATTACGCAGGACGTAGACGCGGATGGATGCATCCTCGACACCGTAGGCGTCGAGCACGCGCGCCGTGACGGCGTTCAGGTACCCGTCCACGGCATCATCGCGGATCAGCAGCTTGGAATCCGCGAACGCCTTTTCGAGCTGCGCGGCTTCCTGCCAGAGAAGCTTCTCGTCGCGCGCGACGGCGACAGGCTTTCCTTCGAAGCGCCGGACGCTGGCGCCTCCGCAGCCGGCTGCAACGACCGCGAGCAGAAGCAGGGAGAGCACGCGCGGCTGCCGTATCCCAAGGATGCTCATCGTGCCGACATGCCGGGGCCGGTCTGCGCGGCGGCGGCCGGGTTCTCGCGCTCTGACCCGGCAGCTTCGTCGTTGTCGTCGGCGGCTGTCACTGGCCGCGACGAACGGACGGCACGGCCAAGGTCGAAGAGTACGGTCTCGACCGAAGCCTGGATCGTCGACGGCCTGGCAAGCTCGGGCTCCGCCCGCAGCTCATGGCTCTGCGACGCGTGCACCTCGGTCCATTCCAGCGTGCGTCGCACGCCGTACATCGGGTTGCCGGGCAGGTCCCGAAGAAGGAAGGCAAGCCAGGTTCCGCGAATGCTGACTTGATCGGGACGAACCGTAGTGCCGCGCCACGAAACCTGTTCTCCCGAGCCTTCGGCCAGATTCCCGCGCTGAACGATGATGTCCCCGACGGCATCGGCGCCATGCAGCCGGCCAAGCTCGCGGCCCGTATAGTCGCGACACGTCTGCAGCTTCGTCTGGTCGGCCTCTCCCGTCACGCTGTCGAAGATGCCCCCGAGTCGCTCGGCGTTGGCTCGCCAGATCTGTGCGTGTCGGCTCGAATCGATGACGCGGAAACCCAGAGTCCGCAGCTCTGACGTCACCAGCTCCTCGAGCGTTCGGCGGGCGCGTTCAGGGTCGGGCACTCCCGGCGGCAGCACCGGGGAGGACAGGGCGATGGTGCGAACCTGCGCGACGAGCTGTTCCTTGGGTACGAGGAAGCTGTCGTCGATGCCCGCCTCCACGCGGGAAGACACGGCGGCCGTCATCAACGTCGCGAGTGCGAGGGACTTCACGGCCCTGCGCAAGATGAACGCCGGTATCATGGACTGGCGCGTTTCTACCATCGGTAGGGCTGACGCAAGCACGATGCAGCGGTTGCCGGAACCGCTCTTGGCAGAGCGGCGGCACACACATAGATGTCGCAGCGCATGGCGGCGACATGGCGAACGGATGCGGGTCGGATTCTGGTCCTGGCTCTGTCGCTTGCGTCCTGTTCGTCGGCTCAGCTGCCGGAGCCAGTCGACGAGACGGCGGTCGCATCGGTACGTGCTTCGGTCCACACCGTGTGCATCGAGCGCGCGGGCTCCGACGTGGACCTCGCGTGCTGTCGCGACCGGGTCGTTACCTTCGAGCAGGTTCTGGCGGCGCGCCTTGCCGATGCCGGCTTCAAGGTCGTGGATGCGAACGTGACGACGGCGTTTCGCGATCGTGAGCTTCGCAAGCTCGGAGGCTGGTACGATCCGGTGACCGGCGCCCGAGACGAGGCCCGATATTCACGTCTGCGCGCCGACGTCGCGAAGGCGATGTCGGCTGAGCTGGGTTGCCAGGCGGTCGTGCGGCCGTACCTGGGCGTCGTGCGCAGCAACTGGAGAAACGGCGTGGCTCGATGGGACGGTGTGAGCGATCAGGTCGCCGGCGGTGCAACCCTCGGAGCGCACGGTTGGGCCTCGGCAATGTCGCTGTGGCTGTCCATTCACGACCTGGCCTCCGATCGCGAACTGTACTTCCGCAGCGGTGGAATCCAGCTCCTCGCAGGAAAGATCAAGGGCGGGTCGGGATGGACGGCGCTGCCCGAGAGCCGGCTACTGGCCGCGCCGGAACGCAACCGGCAGGCCGTCGATCTGGCGCTGGAGCCGCTGCTTCGCAAGAGCGCGCTCGAGAACTGAGCCAGCGCTTTAAAAAATAAAAGTCGCGTGACTTGGCAACCCCCGGCGAGGTAGAAGCCCGCGTCTCGTGGGGAAACCGATGTCGCAGCGCTTCGCATTCGTAACGTTCGTCTTCGTTTCGTGGCTGTCCGCCTTCGGCGTCTTGCCGGCCAGCGCCCAGATCATGGTGCCGCAGGGCGCCTCTTTTGCTGTCAACGTTCACACCGCGGGGTCTCAGCACGACCCGCGCGTGGATTGCAACGGCGACGGCCGCTGCGTGGTGGTGTGGACGTCGATCGGCCAGGACGGATCTGGCGCGGGAGCTTTCGCGCGGATCTATGACGAGGACGGCAGCGCCGTCTCGGTCGATCTGCAGGTCGCGACGACGACCGAGGGCGACCAGCACGCACCCGACGTCTGCGTGCACGACGACGGTGGGTTCGTCGTGGCCTGGGACGGCACGGCCATCGGCGCTGCCGATGGTGTCTACTTTCGGCGGTTCGAGCCGGCAGGCTCACCCGTCGGTGAAGAGGTATCGGCAAGCAGCTCGGGCGACGGGTACCTGCCCTCCGTCGGCTGCGCAGGCGACGGCAGCTTCGTGATGGCGTGGGGCGAGAACTCCGAGGTTCGTGTGCGGCCCTTCGGGATCGATGGCCAGCCCGTCGACGAAAGCGTTGCGCACGAGACCGCGAACGTTCGGCGTATTCCCGGCGGCCTGGACGTCGCACCCGACGGCTCGTTCATCGTGGTCTGGGACGATGAGGTGGCCCATCCGAACCTTCGGTGGTCGCGGCGTGTGCGCGCACGCAGGTTCGACGCAGGCGGAACGGCTACGGGACCTGCGATCATCGTGCAGGAACCAGGCCCGATCCCTCACCCCTACGAAGGTTTCAGTTTCGTCTACGGGAGCGATGTCGTCTCGGGGAGCGACGGCGGGTTCATGGTCATCTGGACGTCCGTTGGGGAACAGTGCAACGTGTATGTGGCAGATGACTGTCTCTCAGACTACGGAACCGTGTGGCTCCGTCGATACGATGCCGCGGGAACGCCATCTTTCGTGCGAATTCTGGCTTCGGATTCCTCCAAGCGCGAGGGCCAGCATGGCGGCGGTGTTGCAGCCGCGGGCAACGGCTACCTTGCGGTGTGCGATCGCGCGACCGATGACGAGCCTTACCCGTTTACCGCACGCATTCTGGCGCGCCCCTTCACTTTGGAAGGCGCATCGTCGGACGACGGGAATCTGACCGACTCGCTCTCGGGCATGCGCCGCACACCCGCCGTGGCCGGCGCGGCCAATGACACGTATCTGGTGCCATGGGTCGATGAGACCCTCGACGGTGACTCCTTCGGGATCTTCGCGCGCTACGTGTGCGTGGACGTCGACGAGGATGGCCTCTGTGGCACCGCCGACCCTTGCCCCGCCGATGCAGCAGACGATGGCGACGCAGATGGATCGTGCGGCGACGTCGACAACTGTCCGTTGCATGCCAACTCCGACCAGGCCGATGGCGATCTCGACGGATCAGGGGACGTGTGCGACGCATGCGCCGGTGCTTCCGACTTAGGCGACGACGACGAGGACGGAATCCCCGATGCCTGCGACCTGTGCGAGAACACGGATGGCCAGGGCAACTTCGACGATCGGTCGAGACTGTCCCTCAGCGGCCTCGATGATGGCGTCGGCGGCAACGACTCGCTGAAATTTGCCGGAACGCTCGCTGGCCAGGCAGTAGCGAGCGCGGATTCGCACGGGGCGCGAATCCGTATCACGTCGGCGTCCGGCGCGTTGCTGGTGGATGCAGTGCTGCCGCCTGGCGAATATGCAGGAGGTGGCACGGCCGGCTGGCATCGCAAGCATTCGGATTGGACTTACCTCGATCGCACCGGTTCGCCCGTGGCCGGCATCGTCAAGGTCTCTTTCAAGGAACGCGGCGAGGACAGGTTCGCCGTCAAGATCCTGGGCCGCAAATCCACGTACGCGATTGCCGCCGAGGATTCCCCGGTACGGCTGCACTTCGAGATCGGAGACGTACCGGCACAGGAAGGTACGTGCGCAGCAACTAAGTACTTTTCCGGCGACTGCCGGTCCGACCAGATGCGAGGCCAGCTGACCTGCAGCTAGGTCGCCGGAGGAAAGCTGGCCGGCAAGGACAAGGGGGACTGACCAGCGGCGAGCGCGTCGTTCGAAAAAGGGGTCAGGCACATTCCCGGCTGCCGGAAAAGGTGCCTGACCCCTTTTTCTGCGCTACAAGCCGGGCATGCGCTTCACCTACGCCGAATCGATGTGCGACCCGATGCAGCTGCTTGCGCTGGCCAGGGCCTGCGAGGAGTCGGGCTGGTCGTCCTTCGTGGTGCCCGACAGCATCGCCTATCCCGAGCACTCCGACGCCAAGTATCCATACACTCCGGACGGCGACCGGAGCTTTCTCGAGAACAAGCCCTTCATCGAGCCGTTCGTGCTCATGGCGGCCATGGGTGCGGTCACCTCGCGCCTTCGCTTCACGACCTTCGTGGTCAAGCTGACGATTCGCAATCCGGTGCTGGTGGCCAAGCAGCTGACCTCGCTGGCCGTGCTCACCGGTGGCCGCATCGGCTTCGGCGTCGGCACCAGCCCATGGCCCGAAGACTACGAGATCACCGGTACGCCGTGGAAGAATCGCGGCGCGCGCACCGACGAGATGATCGAGATCCTGCGCGGGCTGATGACCGGCAAGTACTTCGAGTTCCACGGCAGGCATTTCGACTTTCCGAGGATCAAGATGTGCCCGGTGCCGGTCGAGCCGGTGCCGATCCTGGTCGGCGGGCATTCTGAGGGCGCGCTGCGCCGCGCGGCCGTGCTCGGCGACGGCTGGATGCACGGCGGAGGGATGGAGGATCTGGACGCGCTGCTGGCGCGTCTGGACGAGCTGCGCCGCGAGGCGGGGACCGACAAGCGTCCCTTCGAGGTGCACGTGATCTCGTTCGATGCCTACACGGTCGATGGCGCGCGGCGGCTGCGCGACCGTGGCGTCACCGACGCCATCGTGGGCTTTCGCAATCCGTACTTCGGCGACGACACTGTCACGCTGCAGGAGAAGATCGATACGCTCCAGCGTTTCGCGGACGACGTGATCGCGAAGGTCGGCAGTTGAACGGTTTCCCTCCGCGCCGCCGCCGCGGCGTTCGCATGCCACGTACCCTGACCGAGAAGGCGGTCGTGCTGGTGGTCGGCGCCGTGCTCGCCTACCTGTTCGGCGTGTGGACCGGGCCCGAAGCGCCACGCGGGTCGAGGTCGCGCGATTACCCCGAGGTCGTGCGCGGCCGCGCTCTGGTCAACGACGGCGACAGCATCGAGATCGCGCGCACCCGCATCCGCCTCTACGGCATCGACGCCTTCGAGCGCGATCAGCTGTGCGGCCGGGCCGACGGCACGCGCTTTCCCTGCGGACAGGTCGCCAAGGTCACGCTCGAGCGCCTGGTCGGCAATGCCAGCCTGACCTGCGAGAAGCGCGACGTGGACGTGTACGGACGCATGGTCGCGCGCTGCATGCTCGGCCAGACCGACCTCGCCGCCGAGCTCGTGCGCGAAGGCGTGGCGCTGGCCTACCGCCAGTACAGCCAGGACTACACCGACGAAGAAGACGACGCGCGCGTCTCGCGCCGCGGCGCCTGGGACGGCAAATTCACCACCCCCTGGGACTACCGCCAAGACGGCCGCTGACCGGAACGGGGTCAGGTACTGAAAACGCGGTTTTGGGGTCAGGTCGTGAACGCGGGTACGACGACGCCGCGTCAGCCTGCGTCGCGGGAAAACTGCACGGCTTCGCAACGCGCACCGCGCACGCAGGGTGCGTGACCCGTTTTTCCGTCAGACCGCCGCCGCCTGCACCAGGTCGCTCAAGCGCTGGTGCCGCGGCGTGCTCTTCGTCTCCGGCATCAAGCCCGAGGACAGGAACACGTAGGTGAGGTCGCGCTCCGGATCGACCCAGAAGCAGTTGGAGCCGGCGCCGAAGCCGCCGTACGCCGATGGCGACGACGAGACCCCGAATGGCGTCGGGAAGTACGCGCCTTGCCCGCGCACGAAGAAGCCGTAGCCGAGGTAGGCGGGAAACACCGGCCAGCCGAGCATCGAGCGCGCGTAGTCCCACAGGCTGTTGGGCAGGTCGCCGGTCTGATTCGTCGTCATCAACCGGATCGTCGAGGGCGCGAGCAGCCGCACGCCATCGAGCTCGCCGCCGCGGCGGAAGCATTCGGCGAAGCGGAAGAAGTCGTGCGCCGTGGTCAGGTAACCGCCAGCCGGCAGCTCGAAGCCCTCGTCGACGAGCGCCGCCACGGCTTCGAGAAGGTCGGGGTCGAAGAGGTCGATGGAGCGGTCGCGCACGACCACCGGCACGCGCCGTGCCGCAAGGTCGGCGCGTGCGCCGAGCGAGGTGTCCTTCATGCCGAGCGGCTCGAGCAGCTCCTCGGCCACGATGCGACGGAAAGGTCTGCGCCCGCCGTCCAGGCGACACACCACTGCCGCCAGTACCGAATGCGCGACGATGGCTGCGTAGCTGATGCGCGTGCCCGGCACCGAGTCGGGAGCCAGCCGCGCAGTGGCCATCGTAACCGCTTCGATGTTGCCGCCGAGCTCGGGTGGCATCGGCGGCATGCCCAGCGGCAGCCCTGCCTTGTGCACGATCAGGTCGCCGATGGTGACGTGCTGCTTTCCGAGCACGCCGAACTCGGGGATCAGCTCGGCTACCGGCGTGGTCAGCGCGATCTCGCCGCGCTCTACCCGCATCATCACGACGGTGTTGGTCAGCTGCTTGGCGATCGACATCGAGAAGAAGACGTCATCGATGCGCGCGCGGCGGCCGCTGGCTCGCTCGGCGAATCCGAAGGCTTCGTGCAGGCCGATGCTGCCGCCGCGAGCGACCAGCAGGACGCAGCCGTCGTAGCGCTGCGCATCGATGTCGGCGCGCACGGCGGCGCGCAGTCGCTGGAGGCGTTCCTCGTCGAAGCCGCGCTCGCTGGTCATCTCGCTGCCTCATCCTTGCCGGCGCCTGACGCGCCGCGCGCCGCATCCGCACCGCCCGCCGCACCGCCGGCACCGCCGGCAGCGCCGCGCGCCGCATCCGCACCGCCCGCCGAACCGCCGGCAGCGCCCTTGCCGTCGCCATCCCCTGCGCCGTTCTTGCCGTCGCCGCCGCTCCCGAGCACCTCACCCTTCGCCCTCGGCACCAGACGCATGGTGTACGGATGATTGGAGTACCGCACGAAGATGTCGGTCCAGTACTTGCCCGCCATCGCGTCGGCCACCGCGTCAGCCTTGTCGGGCGCCGGAACCATCTCGACGGCCGGGAACTCCAGGTCGTCGGCGATGCGGATGGCCACGATGGGCTTGGTCTTGTTGCAGTCGATGCGTTCGGCGGCGCGCGAGCCGAGGCGCACGTAGACGTCCTTGTCGATGACCACGAGCCACACGTACGACCAGTGCTCGCCTTCGTCGGGGCAGTCGGTACGGAACTGCAGCGTGTCCTCTTCGCTCCACATCTGCGGCGTCCACTCCGGGTCCGCGTCGGGTTTGGCGAAGCCGGGAGCGGCGACGAGCGCGAGCAGCATCAGAGCAAGAAGACAGGTGCGGGCAGCGTTCATGAGGTTCTCCTTGTCGGTGGAAGGTCGGGTACGAGCTCGGTCAGGATGTCCAGACCGCGCAGCCAGTCGCCGAGGCCGCTGTCGGCGTTGACGTGGCCGGCGGCTCCGATGTCGATCAGGCGGCTGCCCCACGCGCGTGCGCAGCGAGCCGAGTGCTTCAGGCTGCCGTAGGGATCGTCCTGGCTGGCCACGATGATGCTAGGGAATGGGAAGCGCACCATCGGCACCGGCGCGAAGCTGGAGGCCTCGGGCGGGAACGATGGCCGGTCCGGATCAGGCACCGCGACCAGGAGTGCGCCGCCGATCACCGGCACGACGCTCTCGCGGCTTTGCGAGACGGTGCGCAGCATCGTCTCTTCCTGCACCCAGTGTGCGACCAGCAGACACGCAAGGCTGTGCGCGACCAGCACGACGTCGGGAGGAGCGGAGGCGATAGCGGCGTCGAGCGAGAACATCCAGTCCTCGAGCTCGGGATGATTCCAGTCGCTCTGCTGCACGCGCCGGAATTCGGGATGGATGCTCTCCCAACGCGTCTGCCAGTGATCGGGGCCGGAGCCGCCGATGCCGGGAAGGACGAGAACGCGAGCCTGACTGCCGGCGGCCGTGACGTGCTCCTCAGGCTGGCGCCGTCATCGCGGCGACGTACACCGCGCCACCGTCGGCGAGCGTCTCGACGTCGCGCCGATTGCGGCCGCGGTTCAGCTCGACGGTGACGGTGACCAGGCCCATCGCAGACATTGGTGCCACTATCGACGGCCCCTTACAACAGCGCCGATCGCTGCTATAACGCTCGCATATGACATCCGCAGCACCCGCCATTCACTGGGACGGAATCACCGAGCAGGCCACCGGGCTCCTGTCCGACTACATCCGCATCAACACGACCAACCCTCCGGGCGGCGAGGAGGCAGGCGCGATCTTCCTTCGCAACGCGCTCGCGCGCGAGGGCATCGACAGCCAGTTCTACGATGCGGGAGGCGGTCGCGTCTCGATGTCGGCGCGCGTGCCTGCCAGCGTCAATCGCGGACTGGCGCCGATCGTGCTGCTCTCGCACATCGACGTGGTGCCGGTCGAGCCCGAGCACTGGCGCGTCGATCCGTTCTCCGGCGCCGTTGTCGAGAACGTGGTGTGGGGACGCGGCGCCCTCGACATGAAGGGCATGGGCGTCATGGAGCTGCTGACGCTGGCGCTGTTCAAGCATCACAAGCTGCCGCTGGATCGCGATCTCGTTTTCGTGGCGGTGGCCGACGAGGAGGAAGGCGGGATTCACGGCATCCACTATCTGGCCGAGCACCATCCCGAGGTGCTCCACGCTTCCTATGTCTTCAACGAAGGCGCCTACGGCTTCTGCGAATTCATGGGGCGCCAGGCCAGCATCGTCGGAATCGCGCCGAGCGAGAAGAGCCCGTGCTGGCTGCGCGTGCGCTCCAAGGGCATTCCCGGCCACGCCTCGGTGCCGCATTCCAAGAACGCGCTGCTCAAGCTGGTCAAGGCCCTGGCGCGCATCGATGCGCACGAGCGGCGCGCGGTGCTGACCCCGGCCGTCGAGGGAATGCTGCGCACGCTCGCCCAAAAGGGTTATCTGCCCGAGGACCTGGACCCGCGCGACGAGAACGTTCTGAACATGCTCGCCTCGGTCGATGCGCATCTCAGTGCCATCACGCACGACACGGTCAGCATCACCAGCGTGCACTCGGGCAGCAAGATCAACGTCATTCCCGCCGGCGCCGAGGCCACGGTGGACTGCAGGCTGCTGCCGACCACCGATCCGAAAGAGTTCGTCGAGGAGATCCGCCGCATCGTCGACGATCCCGACATCGAGGTCGAGGTCATCTACCAGCACGACTCGGGCATGTCCTCGATGGATACGCCGGTGGTGAGCCTGGCCGCCGAGGTCATCAAGGAGAAGCTCGGCGACGACGCGTTCCTGATGCCGCAGCTCTCGCCCGGCTTCACCGACAGCCATGCGTATCGCCACGCAGGCGCCCAGGCCTATGGCTTCACGCCCGCGCTGCTGACGCGCGAGGAGCTGACCACCATCCACGGACACAACGAGCGCATCAGCGTGGCCAACCTGCGTCTGGGCACCGAGGTGCTGTTCGAAGTCGTGCGGCGCCTGGCCGCGCGTGGATGATGGCGTCGTGATCCTGACGCGCGAAAAGGTCCTGAGCGAGATCGCCGCCGGAAACCTGGCCATCGATCCTTTTGACGAAACGTTCCTCGGCCCCGCCTCCTACGACCTGCATCTGGCGGCCGAGATCCGCGTCCTCAACCCGTACGTGAAATGCGTCGACGTCACCGAAGACGCCGACTACGTGCGCTTCAGCAAGGTCGAGCATCTGGCCAAGCCCTACGACCTGCGCCCGGGGCAGACCATTCTGGGCATCACGCGCGAGCGCATCCGCCTGGCGCCGCATCTTGCCGGCTGGCTCGAAGGCCGCTCGCGCTTCGCGCGCCTCGGCCTGATGATCCACATCACTGCCGGCTTCGTCGCCCCAGGCGTCAACAACCGTCAGGTCCTGGAGATCTCCAACGTCGCGCCGTACACGCTGCGGCTCCATGCCGGCGTGCGCATCGCCCAGCTCATCGTGCAGCGGGTGGAGGGGGAGGCCGTCTACAGCGGCCGTTTCGCACAGCAGATGGAGATCTGAAGCGCATGCCGGGGGGCATCGCCCCGAAAGCCCCGAGCACGGCCTGTTTTTCTGACGTTCGATGCCATTTTGTGCGGGCCTACCTCGTTGACCAGCAACGTCTGCCCGTGGGAAAAGAAACACGAAGCCGAACGACGTTCGTCCACTACCACAGCCTGGGGGTTCGCATGAGCAGGTACTTCGTCCGACTGTCCGTTACGTCCATCGCCTCGGTCCTGACGGTATTGATGCTGGGAATGGCCGGCCTGCCGGCGCCTGCCGCGGCGGGCGACGAGCTCGTGTGCGGTGACCCCATCGACGACGACAACCGCACCGCATCGGATGCCCTCTACGTCCTGCGCACTGCCGTCGGGACGCTGCAGTGCAGCCTCTTCATCTGCGACGCCAACGGCAGCGGCTCGGTGACTGCCACCGACGCGCTCATCGTCCTGAAGGCTGCAGTCGGCCAGGAGGTTCCCCTGGACTGCCCGGTCGCGCCGACGACCACGACGACGACATCCTCGAGCTCCACGTCCTCGAGCAGCACCACCAGCAGCACCACCACCACGGTGGCCCCGACGACCACGCTGGATACGACGACCACCACTCTGGACACGCCGACCACGACGCTGGAGACGCCGACCACGACGCTCGTCGGGCCGACCACGACCCTGGAGCCCACGACGACGACGCTGGAGCCGACCACAACCACCGTCGAGCCCACCACGACGACCGAAGAGCCGACCACGACCACGCTCGAGCCGACCACGACCACCCTGGCTCCTACGACCACCACCACGCTGCCGGGCGGCCCGGCCAGCGTGGACCTGCTGCTGTCGAGTGCGGCAACGACCTCGGGCAGCACGATCGGCTTCACCACGACCGTTCTGGATTCGGGCGGGGAGGCGGTCGATCCGCAGCCGCCTGTCGAAGTCACCATTGCGCCCGACGGCACCGTCAGCGGCCCGACGCCCACGGTCGTCGGCAGCACCATCGTCGTCGACGACGACACGATCGGCAATTTCACCGTGACCGCCACGGTCACCGGCACCGGCATCACCGACTCGCAGACGCTGACGGTGATGGAGCCGACGGCGATGAACACGCAGGTCTCGGAGTTCTCCTCGATGTTCCCGGCCGCGCAGCTGGCGTTCGAGGAAGCCGCCGCGGCAGTGCAGGGCGGCAGCCAGGCCGAGCTCAACTCGGCGATCGCCGACATGATCATGACGCTGGACGCTCTCGATCTGGAACAGATGGCGCTGGTGACCCCGCTGTCGCCACCCACCGGCTTCCCGCCTTCGCTCGGCGAGGTGCAGACGGCCGGCCATGGCCAGACCGCGGCCGATACTACCTACATGCTGCTGCTGGATCAGATCCAGGCCGCGGTGCGCGACATCATCGCCTTCCAGCTGTCGCTGACGCCGCCCAACGTCACCGAGGCGCAGCTCGATCAGCTCGAGGCCAAGGTGAACAACCTGGCGATGCTGGCGAACAACCTGCTGGCCACCAATCCGACGGTGTACGCGGGCATCGCACGCGAGGACCGCATCAACGTGCTGACCGGCCAGGACATTCCCAAGCTGCTGGAGACGGTGCTGACCACGTCCATCGAGATGGCACAGTCGGGCACCGTCAGCGCGTCGCCTGCGCCGGATTCGCGCTGGATCGCGATGCTGCTTTCGACCATCTCGCCAAGGGACGCGCACGCGTCGTTCCTGCTCGACATCGTCGGCGCGATGGGCATCCAGGGCACGATCATGGACATCGTCAACAAGGTCTACGGCAAGATCATCGAGGACCTCGAGAACATGGTCGCCCTGCTGGTGCTCGAAGGCCTGCTGGACGACTACACCGCCACCTCGCTGTGCGACGCGCAGGGTGGAGCCTCGGCCAGCGTCAACGTGCCGAACTACCCGGGAAGCTGGCTGGAGGGCTCGTTCTTCAACACCACCGCCGAGCTCAACCAGGTGCTGTTCATCGGACCGGAGGCGCCGCAGCAGGCGCGCAACCTCATCTCGGCGTTCAATCCCGACGAGATGGAGACGCTCGACGACATCTACGAGTTCTTCAACGGCATCAAGGAAGCGTTCGAGTCGGCGGGCGAGGCATACCAGAACGCCAACCGGAGAGCCGACAACTACAATCCGTTCTCGGGATTGTTCTGCGACTTCGAGTATCCGACCATCGATTTCAACGAAGGCTTCCCCGACACGCTCGGCGACTGCTCGGTCTGCATTTCGCCGGTGCTGATCCTGCAGCACGACGTCAGCCAGGGCGGCTGGAGCCTGATCACGGAGAACTTCGTCCGGGAATAGCGGCCGGACCGGGATCGCCTCGGCGGCGCGGGCTGAGCTCGCACCAGTTCAGCCACGCGCCGATGCCGAGGACCGAAATGATCATCGAGGTTCCCACGGCGTTCCACAGCATCGTCAGATCCGGCGCGCGCTGCATGCCGGCGGCGTAGAGGAACTGCAGCGGCAGCACCGCCGGCAGGGCAACCAGCGCCATCGCCATCCCGAAGCGGCGACGATGCTTCCACAGAAGCGGCATCGCGATCAGCATCAGCAGCGGGATGTCGTAGTCGCGGTGATACATCGGCGCGAAGAACAGCAGGTTGCAGTTGAGCAGCAGCAGGCGGTCGCCGGTGCGGCGGCGGTACCACACCAGCGCGCCCGTGGCGGCGGCGAACAGGGAAGCCAGGACTGCGGCGACGGCGCGCGAGGCCAGCCCGAGCGACTCCAGAAGCGGCCGCAGGTCGACGCGGCCCGATGCGCCCAGCAGCGCCGAGGCGTTGAGGTGATAGGTCTCGACCGTGTTCAGTCCCATCGTCAGGATCTCGAGGTGCCGCAACGGTCCGAGGTAGGCGAAGCTTGCCGGCACGTGGATGGCGATGGTGGCAGCGCACGCCAATCCGAACGCGCGCAGGTCGCCGGCCAGGAGCAGGTACAGGAAGAAAGGCGCGGCAAGGCTCGGCTTGGTCGCCGCCAGCGCAAGGCACAGGGCAACGTGCCATTCCCAGCCGCGCCGCCGCAGCAGCTCATGGATGGCCGCGTAGCCGAGCAGCCAGGTCGCGATCAATGAGAAGTTGCCGCTGTACAGCGCCAGGGAGGTTCCCTTGAACGCCACAAGGCTGCCCAGGATGACCGCGCGCGCGCGAGGACTGGCAGGATCGGGACCGCGCGCCAGGTGCAGGATCGTGCGCCGGTACAGCAGGAAGGTGACGGGTAGAGAGATGGCGAGCCACGCCGCGGCGACGAGGTCCCATGGCAGAACGCCGAGCCAGCGGAAGAACACGAAGCCGCCGGGCAGATACGGCACCGCCGCGCGGCATTCGTGCGGCGGCGGCGTGGCGCCGAGCAGCATCGGATCGCATGCGCGGGTGATGCGCACGCCGCCCTTGAGGTCCCACACCACGTGGTTCTCGCCGGTTTCATAGGGATGCGCGTAGCGGTAGATGCCGCCGGCCAGATTGACCGCCAGCAACACGCCGATGGCCAGCCTGCGCAGCGCAAGAAGGATACGCGCGGCAAGGCCGCCTCGGTCGGCCTGCAGGGCCAAGGCGGCTGCGGAATCGCTGCCTGGATCGGACTGCAATGGAAACATGTGCGGCGGTGAGGGCGCTCATCGCGCGCCGTCACCGCCGCAGGGTTAGGTGGAAATTGGGCTCAGTACAACGCCGGCGCTGTCACTTGCACTTGACCGAGCCGGACGAGACGTACACGCAGCGTCCCGAGACGCCCGTGAACACCGCCTCTCCGCACAGGTTGGTGGCGGCCGCGGGCGGATCCAGCACCACGATTCCGGTCAGCGGAAGATTGGCCGGTTGCACGTCGTAGCTGCCGTTCTTGCCGCCGATGGTGAACTGCACCGAGCCGGGATCGGTCGGGCTCGTCTTGATCGAGAGCTTGTTGATGCCCTGGATGAGCGGCTCGAAGGCGCCGGTGTTCGAGTAGGTGAACGTGGTGCGGGCGCCATTGACCTTCCAGCCCACCTTGCGGTCGGCGTCGTAGGGGCCGCCCGGAACGGTCGCGTCAACGATCGAAGCGCCGGTTCTGTCCACCAGCATCACGCGCACGCCGTCGCTCAGCGGATCGACGGGCTCGTCGGCAGGCACCGCCAGGCGCCCCGAGAACTTCATCGCATCGTCGGCCTCGGCCGTTGCCAGGCGCGTGATGGTGATGCTCGGACGGCTGGCGAAGACCGGCGTGAAGTTGGAGCAGGGATCGCACGCGTCGCCGGCGCCGTCGGAGTCGGCGTCGGTCTGGTCGGGATCGGCGTCGGCAGGGCAGACGTCGAGCAGATCGCAGGTGCCGTCGCCGTCGCTGTCGGCGGCGATGTCGTTGGCCGGGCAGCTTGGCTCGGTTCCGGTGCAGACTTCGGCGCCGTCGCAAACGCTGGTGGAGGCGCGGCACTCCACGCCCGCGCTGTGAAGAACGTCGGGCCCGCAGTCGGCAGCGGTGCCGGTGCAGCTCTCGGCCTTGTCGCACAGGTCTGCGGACGCGCGGCAGACCGCCGAACTCGGCTTGAACGTGTCGCCGGGGCAGGCGGGGCCGCCGCCGGTGCAGCTCTCGGCCTGATCACACACGCCGGCTACGTCTCGGCACACCACGCTGGCCGGCTGATAGACGTTGGCCGGACACGCCGCCGAGCTTCCGCTGCAGCTCTCGACGACGTCGCAGGGGCCGGCAAGGTTCCGGCATACGGTGGTGTCGGCAGCGAAGGCGTCGGCGGGACATGCGATGCCGGAGCCGGTGCAGCGTTCGACCACGTCGCAGCCGCCGGCCGAAGGACGGCAGATCGACGTGCTCGAAGCGAAGCCGTCGTTCGGACACGTCGCCGAGGCGCCGCTGCAGTTTTCGGCGACGTCGCAGAGGTCGGCGGCGACGCGGCACACGGTGCTGCTGCTCTTGAAGCCGTTGGCAGGACACGCGGCCGCCGAGCCCGTGCAGGTCTCGGCCTGGTCGCAGTCGCCGGTGGAGGCGCGGCAGACCGTGGACGAGGACAAGAACGAGTTGGCCGGGCATGAGGACGAAGAGCCGGTGCAGCTCTCGGCCTGATCGCAAACGCCGGTCGATTCACGGCAGACCACGGACGAGGAGGCGAAGCCGTCGCCCGGACACACCGAGGACGACCCGGTGCATGTCTCGGCAACGTCGCAGACGCTGAAGGCCGACCGGCATACGGTCGAGCTCGATGCGAAAGTGTCGGCAGGGCATGTGGCGGCGCTTCCGGTGCAGCTCTCGGGCTGATCGCAGATGCTGACGGCGTTGCGGCAGACGTTCGAGCCGGCCAGGAACGTGTCGGCCGGGCACGTATTGGACGTGCCGGTGCAGCTCTCGGCCTGATCGCAGGGGCCGGCAGCGGCGCGGCACGGCGTGGTGGAAGACGCGAAGCCGTCGGCCGGGCAGGCGGCCGATGCTCCGGTGCAGCTTTCGGCCGCGTCACAGGTGCTGGCCGATACGCGGCAGACTTCGCCCGAGGCGCGCAGCTGGTCGTCGGGACAGACCGAAGAGGCGCCGCTGCAGAATTCCTCGAAATCGCATGGGCCCAGCGATGCACGGCAGGACACGTTGCTGGCCGCGAAGCCGTCGGCCGGGCAGCTTGCGGAGGCGCCCGAGCACTTCTCGGCCACGTCGCAGACGGTGGCCGCAGCGCGACACGTCGTGGCGTTGCCGAGGAAGGTGTCGGCCGGGCAGGAGCCCGAGCTTCCGGTGCAGGTCTCAGCCTGGTCACAGACGCCATCGGCGGCGCGGCACGAAGTGCCCGGCGTCTTGAACGTGCACGAGGCCGTGCAGCAGGAAGTTGCCGAGCCATTGTTGGTGCCGTCGTCGCACTGCTCGCCCGACTCGATGACGCCGTTGTCGCAGACGCCGCCGGTCTTGGTGATGACGAGCTGGTCGAAGACCGCGTTGTTCTGGTCGATGGCCTTCATGGTCATCGTCGTGTTGTTGGCGATGCGCACTTCCACGTGCTGGAAGCGCGCGAAGCTGCAGTACTGGCCGCCCACGCCGTTCGGGCAGTTGTTGGCCATCCAGTTGCAGTACGTCTTGCTGCCGAACAGCGGCTGGCGATAGGGACCGCCGCCGTCGGAGCTGGCGGCGCTGTCCAGGGTCTGGCCGCCGGCGCCGGTCATGACGTAGGTGGTGGCGAGGCCGTCGGAGCCCTGCGCTCCGTTGGGCAGGTACTGGTCCAGCAGCTTGGAGCGCTCGTAGATGTGATCGTGTCCGAAGAAGACGATGTCGACTTTGTGCTTCTCGAAGATGGGAGCCCACGCGTTCTGCACCGGCTGGTCGGTGCCGAAGGAAGCGATGCCGTTGGCGCACGAGTAGGGCGGGTGATGGAGGAAGACGAACTTCCACTTGCGCGTGGTGGCGGCGAGGTCGGCATCGACCCAATTGGTCTGGGTCGAGTTGATGCCGGCAGGGTTGGAGTCCATCACGACGAAGTGCGCGTCGCCCTGGTCGAAGGAGAAGTAGCGCTCGGCCTGGCCGGCGGGCGCGTTGCGCGGCAGCGCGTGCATCTTGATCTCGACCGAGTTGGCCCAGTTGCTGGTGCCGACGTCGTTCAGATCGTGGTTGCCGAGGATGGGCATCCATACCGAGCGGCGCAGCAGGTTGTCGCTGTACTCGGGGATGAAGACGTTGTCGTCCCAGTCCGACTGCGTGCCGTTCTGATAGGCGTTGTCGCCGGCCGTGATGACCAGAGGCGGGTCGGAGGCGCTCATGTTGTTGGCGACGTTGGCCTGGCCCGACGTGCCGGCGCCGAAATCGCCGACCACCGCGAAGAAGTTCTCGCTGGTGTCGGTGAAGGCCTTGAAGGTGTGGAAGTAGGTCGTGTTCAGGACCACGACATTGTTGGTCAGGAGGCGATAGTAGTAGCGAGTGCCGGGCTGAAGGCCGGTCAGGCGCACCGTGTGGCATGCTCCGGCGCCGCCAATCTCGCAGCTCGAGGCCTGGGCCACCGTCACCGACTGGCCGAGGCCGGTGGTCAGGCCGTACTCGACCTTGCTGTCGCCGGTGAGGTTGGTCCACCACAGGATGGTCATGGTGGTGGTGAGACCGTCGGGGTTCTGCAAAAGGGGTCCGCGCGTCAGCGATTGTGCGAAGGCGGAGGGAGCCGCCACCGTCAGCAGCGTGGCGGTCAGGAAGGCAGTCAGAAGTTTCACGAAAAACCCCCAGGCCTGGCCACCCGTTTCCCGCAGGTAGGCCGGCCGCGGACCATAGCCGAAGCAGGCGCGCGGATGGAAGCGATTCCTCCGCGAGGATAGAAGCCGGCGGATGACCTCGAGCTTTCCCCGAGCTTTCGCCATCGTGCTCGTCGCTGGTGCCATCGCCGCATGCAGCAGCGGCGGCGCCAGCGATGCGGGCCGCAGGGGGGTCGGGGTGGAGCCGCCGATGGGCGCGGTCGTCGACGAGCCGGCGCCGCGTGCCAAGGGCCCGGCATCGGAGGCGTCGACTTCGCCGCAGATCATCCGTTACGACCAGGCCGCCGTGCGCGCGGCCGGGCTTTCGCAGACCGGCCCGAACAAATCGCGCATCACTCCGGCCGAAGCCGGAGTTCGCATCGAAGAGGCGCAGGACCCGCGGATCCGCGCCATCCTACCCGATGCACGCTGCGAGAAGCCCTCGCGCGTGGACAGCAAGGGCAGGCAGCCTCGATGCGTCGTCTCGCTGCGGCGCGCGAGCCCGGCGATGGGCGCCGATGCGGGCGGATCGCTGGTGGTGGTCTCGCTGATCGACTGGTCGACGACGACGTGGACGGTTCCCGACATGGCGCTGGTACGGGCGCTGCAGCCTCTGGCCACCGAGAAGGATCCGAGCGTGATCGTGGTCAGCGATGCGCGGCGCGAAGTACTGCTGACGGTCACGGGCCAGATCTTCCGATACGATCTCGACAGCGGACGCCAGACCGCACAGTACGAGGGACCGGGCGGCCGCATCGGCGCGCTGGCCGCGTCCGATGACGGGACACGGATCGTGGTGATCGCCGGCGGCGCGGCGCATCTGCTGGATGGGCAGATGCGCGCGGCAGGCAAGCTCGCGGTCGAAGGTGAAGCGGTCGCGATCGCCGTCAGCGCCGACGGCTCGCGCGCCGCGGTCGGCACCAGCATCGGTGGCGTCTTCGTGTTCGACCTGGAGCGCGGCAGCAGCCCGCGCGCGATCCCGGTTTCGACGCAGGCCATCGCTGCGATGGAGTTCGCAGCGGCAGGACTGGTCGTGGCGGGGCGTGACGGGATGCTGCGCGTGCTGGATCCGGCCTCGGGGCGCGAGGTCGGACGCACCAACGTCGGGAAGCCGCTGTCGCGACTGGCCGTGGCGCCCGACGGAAAGCGCGCAGCGACCACGGCGCGAGATTTCACGATCCGCGTGCATGCGCTGCCATCGGGCAAGGTGCTCGAGAGCACCGACTGGCACCGCGCCAATTTCGCGGGGTTCGCGTGGGGCGCGCGCGACACGATCCTCGCGATCGACAACGACGGAGAGCTGGCGGCGTGGGAGCTGGGGCGGTGAGCTGGCGATTGGTTGCGGGTGTGAGCGGGCGATTCGTTGCGGGTGTGGGGCGGGTGGTCCGTGCGAGCGGCGAGCGCTTGGCCGGTGCGAGCGATGAGCGGCGGCCGGTGCGAGCGATGAGCGGGCGGCCGGTGGCCGCGGCGCTGCGAAGGCGGCCGACGGTGGTTTCTCGTGGGCGATCGGTCGTGCTGCTGGCGATCGTGGCCGCGGCCTGCTGTCTGGCGGCTGCGTGCAGCGGATCGAAGACGACCGCTGCGACCGTGCGTCTGGACATTCCGGAAACGCCGCGCGGCAAGCCTGACCTCGAGGTGAAGGACGGACGCATCGATCCGCAGACGCGGCTGGCGGACATCGATGCGACGGCGCCGTCGGATGCGTATCCGCTCAATCCGGAGCCGGCCATCGAGATCGCTCTGGAACGTGCGGTGTATGCCAACCTGCCGCCGGTCAACGTTCCGCTCCCGTTCAGCAAGGTCGACGTCAAGATCCAGGAGCTGCGGCTGGAGCGGCACTCGGGGTTCGCGCGTGCCGACGACCTTACGTGTGCGATCGAGTCGACGGTGGTTCTGCGGCGTGGCAGCGCCAAGTCGCCGATGAAGCGGGTGCGAACCGAGGCCCGCAATCGTACGAACTCATCGCCGCGCGCGGCGGTGGCCGGCAAGGTGATTCTGCAGCAATGCCTTACCCAGCACGCCATCGAGCTGATCCAGAGCGTCGGCGGGCGCTGACCGGCGACGGTGGCGGCGGTGCTGCGCGCGCCGGTCGTGACGTGGTGCGGCAGCTCGTGGTGCGGCAGCATCGTGATGCCGCTGCGGGTGCCGCGGCGGTGAACGCGACGGCGCCTCGAACGTTGCCGCTGGCGCTGGCACTGCTCGCAGCGTTGGCCTCGCCTTCGGTGGTGGCGGCTGCTTCGGTCGATTCTGCTTCCAGTGCGCTCGAATATCTCTGGGGGAGGATGCGGGGACCCTACACGACAGAAGAGCGGCTGGCGCAGTACGCCAAGGTCGTCGAGGGACGACTGCGAAAGCAGTTCGAGGAGAAGAAGCTGCCGTATCCGCCGCCCGAGCTGGCGCTGCTGGCGTTCAAGGATACGCGAGTGCTCGAGGTGTACGCACGGGCGGCCGATGGTGAGACGAAGTGGGTCTTCGTCAAGCAGTACGGGGTCGAGGGAGCCAGCGGCAACAGCGGGCCCAAGCTCAAGGAAGGCGACAAGCAGGTGCCGGAGGGGATCTATGCCGTGACGGCGCTGAACCCGAACAGCCGCTTCCATCTGTCGCTGCGACTCGACTACCCCAATGCCTTCGACCAGGAGATGGGCAAGCGCGACGGGCGCACCCGTCTTGGCAGCGACATCATGATCCACGGCGAGAACTCTTCGGTCGGGTGCCTGGCCATGGGCAACGATGCGGCCGAAGATCTGTTCGTGCTTGCCGCGCTGGTGGGATTGGAGAAGGTGAAGGTCGTGATCAGTCCGACCGACTTCCGCAAGGGCGGCACTGCGGCGCTGGCGGCTACGCCGAGTTGGGTTCACGATCTGTACTGGACGCTCCGCCTGGAGCTCACGAAGTATGCGCGGTGACGGCGACGGCGGACGGACTGCGCCCGCTCGGGGTTGGCGGTGACGGTGCCGATGTCGAGACCATTGCTCGAGGTAGATGATGTTCGACGTTCGGAAACTGGTTGCGACGTGTTGCCTGGCAGGCGCGGCGGCGGCCGCAACGCCTGCGGCGGCGAATTTTCACTTCGCCCACATCAATCGCGTGATGTCGGGTCAGCCGGAGGGGGATGTCCAGTACGTCGAGATCGTGATGGACACGACCGGACAGCAGGTGGTGGCCAACAGCAAGCTGGCCGCGTTCGATTCCACCGGCACGTTCTCGCACGTCATCACGACGGTTGGCGGCAATGTGGCCAGCGGTAACGACAGGCCGTGGATCATGGCCAGTGAGGGGTTTGCGGCGGCTTCCGGAATCACGCCGGACTTTACCTTCTCTACGGCCGGCGGAAATGGCCTGATTCCGCAGGACGGCATGGTGTGCTGGGGCAAGCCGGTGACGCAGACCAACCCCGAGCACTACGTGGACTGTGTTTCCTACGGCGATTACACGGGGCCGGACAACAGCCACACGAGCTCGCCGCATCCGCTGAATCCGTTCGGGCGAGGTCTGGTGCGTACGGGGCATTTTCATGACAGCGCGCAGGATTTCTCCTGCGAGGCGCCGGCCATGCCACGCAACAATGCGCCACAGACGGGCAACATTGCTGCGCAGATCCCGTGTGCCTGCGGTGACGGCGGCATCGACGACGGCGAAGACTGCGACGGCGGCGACGACCAGGCGTGTCCCGGCGAGTGCACGATCGCCTGCGCGTGTGCGGTAACGGTGCTCTGCGGCGACGCCAACGACGATGGCGAGATCAAGGCCACCGACGCTCTTGCGGTCCTGCGCGCGGCGGTTGGCGGCGAGGGCGATTGTCCGCCGGTGCGCTGCGATGTCGACGGGAACGGGTCCATTCTGGCGTCCGACTCGCTGCGCGTGTTGCGTGCGGCGGTGGGCGTGGAGGTCGAGCTGACGTGTCCGGTGGCGTAGGGGCGGTGTAAGGATGCGGCGCGGTGTGAGGGCATGGGGTGCCGGGTTCGAGGCGCCGGTGCCTACCGCGTCGCCCGTATGCCGCGTGCGAGCCGGTTCGCGTGTCGACGTGTCGACGTACGGACGTGCCGCGTGCCGACGTGCGACGCGGCGACGTGCGGACGTGCCGACGTGCCGACGTGCCGACGTGCCGACGTGCCAACGTGCCGGTGACCGCACATACTCACTTCCGTAAATACACATCGCCCCTCAGCCGCATGACCGGCTCATGCCCCGGCCGGCATCCAAGCTCCCACACCAGACCGTCGGGCGCGCAGCCTTCGACGCGGATGTAGCCGCGGTGGATGTACTCGCGGTGATGGTCGTTGCAGACGGTGGCCAGGTTCCAGGTGAAGTCGGGGCCGCCGTGGGAGCGGTACCAGACGTGATGGGCATGCAGCATGCCGCGCCGTGAGCAGCCCGGTACCTGACAGCGATAGCTGTCGCGCGCGAAGACCGGGTTCTTGTGCTCCGGAAATGCCATCCAGGTCAGATAGGCGTGCGCGAGGATGCGTTCGAAGGCCCTCCAGCGCGGCTCGATGGCGCGGCGGCAGCCTTCGATGGCCTCTTCGAGCAGCGTTACGATGCTTGCGGGCATCGCGATGCTGATTCGTGCGCCGACTCGGCGACTGAAGCTGCCGAGGTCGGTCTGGGTCTGTGCACGCATTTGGACCTCGGCCTCATCGATGCGCGCCATTGCATCGGCGGTGACGTCGAGGTCGATGGGCGGCGGCGGCTGGAAGAATGCGCCGCGCCTGTCGTCGGCGCGGTCGAGCGCCCAGCTCACATCCGCGTTGAGACGACGAAGAGTGACGGACTCGGCGCGCTCGACCCAGGAGCGTTCGTGCTGGCGACTGATCACCGGAAGCAAAGCGGTCGAAGCCAGCCAGGTGACGCGGCCGCTGCGATACGCGTTCAGGAGTAGCGGCGATCTGCGCTGGCATTCGCGCTCGAGACGAACCAGGGCGCGAGCCTTGCTGCCGCAGATGCCGAGGCGCGCTTCGGCGTAGAGACGCAGGTTGGCGAAACCCAGCAGGTGATGGAGCTTGCGATCGGCGAAGGTGCGCAGGATGGCGCTCAGCTCGCCATCGATGCGCTGCATCGTCGTGCGGACGGTGCGCAGCCGGGCATCAATCTCATACGCATCTGCATCTGCGAGATTCGCAGCCAGGCGGTCGAGCTTTTCGATGCGCCGATTCGGCAGGGGGTTGAGGCCTTCGAAACCTTCGGAGGTACCGAAGCGTGCTTCGAAATAGCGGATGAACGCCTGTTCGCGACTGCCGGTCGGATGGTGCGGCGGCGCTTCCGGACTGGGCGGATCGCAATACGGCCAGCTCATTGCCTCGGCCGCGACGACTTCGGCGACGCGGCTTGCGGGCACGTCGGTGCCGCACATGCGAGAGGCGAGGTCGCTGAGCATTCGCCACAGCTTTCGGTCGTCGCGCGAGACGTTGATGGTCCAGCGGACGATGGGGTCGTCCGGATCGGCGTTGCCAGTGGTCGAATCGCCGTGGCCGGGCGAATCGCCAGTGGCCGTTCCCGTAGAGGATGTTGCCCCAAAGCCCGCACCGCACGACGCGCACGCAATTGGACTCGCCGTCTCGCCGGCGTTCGGACCGCCGTGTTGGCCAGAAGCCGCACCACACGCCGCGCACGCATTTGGACTCGCCGTTCCGGCCGGGTTCGTATCGGCGCACCGGTCTGAAACCGTCCCGCACGTTGCGCACGCATTTGGACTCCCCTGGTCGCCCGGTGCGCGCGCGCCGCGAGGTTTCCCTTTCACTGTGTCCGCGAGTTGCCGAGTCGTCGAGATCAGCGCAAACCGCAGCCAGCCGCCTTCGGTCTGCGGCGTGACGATGCCAACCAGCGACCGGAGATGCGTCCAGTGGATGGCTCTACTGGTGAAGGCGAGACGAAGCAGGGGTAACTCTGCGAGTGCGGTGACGATACGGGCATCCTTTTGGATCGTGTGTCCGGTGACGCCGAGCCGCTCGGCGGCGAAGTCTCGCAGGCTGCTCGATCCGAGATGTCGCCAGAGTTGGCGCCTGCCGAGCTCGGCGACGATCTGTGCCTGGACCAGACGGCAGTGCACTTCTAGCGCTGCAATTTCGCAGGCTTCCGCATCGGCCTTCTCCGCGTCAGTGCGCGGACCGGCCGGAGTGCTGCTACGGCCAGACCGATCCAGCGGCGGTCGCACGCCGGGCTCTGGTCCGGGCCTCCAGCCGCAACGGTCTGCCGGGATCGAAACGCCGACCACCGGAACGCGGTCGGATGGCGGGGCAAGCCCGCCCTGCAGGATCGCGGCGGCGTCGAGCATGGAGCGAAAGTACTACGAAACACGTGCGAAGAGCAAGAGTTCCCACGCCTATTTTTATGCTGTTTCGGTAATGCCGTGTCCCGTGCGACGGCCATCGGCCCTGGTGACGCGAGGGTGGATCGTGAAGCGATTAACAGCCGCCACGCGCGCGCACCGAACGACTCTCGGCGCGAGCCGTAACACGACGTGCAGCATCATCCTCCCCGCCACACTGCTCGTTGCCCCGTGTCAGCCCTCATACCGATATGCAACATCCTCCCTGGCGCCTGCACCGGGCGACTCTTGGCGCGCGCCGTAACACGACGTGCAGCATCATCCGCTCCGCCGCAGTGCACGTCTCCCCGTGCCGGCCCTGACATTGACGTGCGACATCATCCCTGGCGCCCGCGCCGTGGGAGCAATCGCACCGATGTGCGACACCAGCGCAGGCGTGCTCGCACTGCACGTCTCTCGATGCGAACCGTAGCACGGGCATGCCTGGCGCCCGCACCGCCCGCCTCACGATGCGAGCGTCGTGCGGCGTGATCAACCCTGCCACTCGAACCGCTGCGCTGACCCGCCACCACGGCAATCCCCGCGGACACCACCTGCTTCTGCCGATGCAACAGCACCTCGCCGCCCATCAAGGCAACACCGCCTGCGACACCATCCTCTCGCGCCGTCGGCGCCGCGTGCACCGGTGACGCCTGCGCAAAACTCGAGCGAGACTTCTCACGCCGCGCATAGTCTTATCGTCGCGACCGATGGCCAGGAGATATCAGCGATGACTCGACCGCATCCATCACTTCACGCGTGGCCGGCACGCCGCCTCACCGACTTCGGCGCGTCCAGGAGGCCCGACCGCGATCACGGCCGCTACGCCCTGGCCGGATCCAGCGAGCCGCGCGCATGAGCCTCTTGCGTGTTCTTGCCGCAGTCGCGCTTGGCTTGTTCGCGGGTGCCAATCTTGCCGAAGGCGGCTTGCTCGTTCCCTACTGGCGTTCGCTGCCGGCGGCCGAATTCTTCACGTGGTACGCGGCCAACGATGAGCGCCTGTACTCGTTCTTCAGCAGACTGACGATCCTCACAGCCGTCCCGGTGCTCGCGGTTGCCGTCATCTCGTGGTGGAAAGCGGATTCGACTCGCTGGCTATCGATCTGTGCCGGCGCGTTGCTGATCGGATGCATCGTGATGTTCCCGCTTTACTTCGAGGCTGCCAATTCGAGTTTCAGTGCCGCGGCACCATCGGAGCCGCAGCTGGCCGACGAGCTTGCGCGCTGGTCGACCTGGCACTGGGTGCGGACCGTGATGGCGATGGTGGCGTTCGTACTCACCGTGCTGGCCGCGAGAACGCGCGACTGATTCGAAGCCAATGGCTTCGTCGCGCAAGGAGGATCGCATGGAAGTTCTCGGTTTCGACCACATCGACCTTACCGTCAACGATCCGGAACGTTGGGCTGCATTCTACGCGAAGATACTCGGGCATCTCGGCTTCAAGCGGGTGCCCGACAAGGCGCACGCGATCTTCGCCAATGCGCACGTCGATCGCGTTGCGGGCTCCCGCCGACGACCATCGCGGAAGTGAGTTCGACCGATATCGCGTCGGCCTGCACCATCTCGCGCTGCGTGCGCCCGGCGTACCGACGTCGATCGCTTCCATGAGTTCCTCGTCGCGGAGGGTGTGTGGATCCTCGACAAGCCTGCCGAGTATCCGCAGTACGGCCCGGACTATTATGCCGTGTTCTTTGCCGGTCCCGACGACATGAAGCTCGAGCTCGTACATTACCCGTGGGGCTACTGGCGCCGCGTGATGACCGACGGCGTGGACACGCGGCGGCGCGGCACGAGATAGCGACCGCAAGGGGGCGTCTTTCGCGCCGCGACCGCGAGCCCATCGCGACAGCGAGCGCATCGAGCCGGGACCAAAGCGCCGCTGGTCGCGTTCCGAAACCGTGGTTCTGATGGCAGCAAACCCGCGCTCGCCCCGTCCCATCTTCCGTTGTAAGGGCCGGCCATGAGCATCCCGTCGATCGCCGACATCACCGCAAATCTGACTGCTCCCGGTGCGCCCTTCGAGATGGAGGAGCGCATCATTCGCGGCGTTCCGACGCGCGTCTGGAAGAATGCGCCGCCGTCGCTTGCGACAATCCTGAGGGGCAGCCGCGGATTCGGGGAGCGGGACTTCCTCGTCTACGAAGACGAGCGCTGGAGCTACGATCGGCACTTCCGAATGGCGGCGCATCTCGCGCACGTCCTGATCGAGCGCTACGGCATCACCAAGGGCGACCGAGTCGCCGTGGCGATGCGCAACTTTCCCGAGTGGCCGGTTGCGTTCTGGGGCGCCAGCGCTGCCGGCGCGGTCGTCGTCCCGCTCAACGCGTGGTGGACGGGGCCGGAGCTGCTGTACGGGCTGCGCGACTCGGGCACGCGCGTTCTGATCTGCGATGCGGAGCGGCTTGCGCGCATCGAGAGCGAGCTTCCCTCGCTGGCGCGCGACGGGATGAGGACTCTCGTCGTGCGGGCAGATTCTTCGCGAGACCTTCCGCACGGTGTGGAGCGCTTCGAAGACGTCGCCGGCGATGCGCCAGCGTCGGCCGAGCTGCCCACCGTCACGCTCGATCCCGAGGACGACGCGACGCTGTTCTACACATCGGGTACCACCGGCAATCCCAAGGGCGTGGTAGGAACGCATCGCAACATCTGCGGCAATCTCCTGAGCCTCGGCTTCGTCATTGCGCGCAATGGTGCACGCACCGCGGCCGCAGCAGCAGAGGCCGCAGACGCGGCGGCAACGTCGAGCGCAGCCGCCGTCGCCCCCGCCTCACCGCAAGAACCGGCCCCGCCGGGTCAGGGCGTCAATCTCGTGTCGGTGCCGTTCTTCCATGCCACCGGATGCCATTCGATCCTGGTCGCGAACATTGCGGCGGGGAATCGTCTGGTGCTGATGCACAAGTGGGATCCGGCGCGGGCGCTCGAGCTGATCGAACGCGAGCGGGTCACCAACTGCGGCGGCGTGCCGGCGATGGTCTGGCAGATGATCGCGCATCCCGACTTCTCCAAGCGCGATCTCTCGAGCCTTCGCGGCATCGGCTACGGCGGCGCGCCGGCGGCGCCCGAGCTTGTACGCAAGATCGCCGAGCTGTTCCCGGGCCGCACTCCGAGCAATGGCTACGGCCTGACCGAGACCTCTTCGGTTTCGACGATGAACGCGGGCTACGACTACCTGCGAAAGCCCGACAGCGTCGGCGTTCCGATTCCGGTGTGCGACGTCAAGGTCGTGGACGAGGAAGGCAACGCGCTGCCGGCGGGTGAAGTGGGTGAGCTGTGGATCAAGGGCCCAAACGTCGTCAAAGGCTACTTCAACAAGCCGAAGGAAACTGAGGCGTCGTTCACCGACGGCTGGCTGCACTCGGGCGACCTCGCGCGCATCGACGACGAAGGCTTCGTCTACCTCGTCGACCGCGCCAAGGATCTGCTGATCCGCGGCGGCGAGAACATCTCGTCCGTGGAAGTGGAGGCGGCGCTGTTCGAGCATCCAGCCGTCACCGACGCGGCGGTGATCGGCATTCCGCATCAGGTGCTCGGCGAGGAGGTCGGCGCCGTCGTGCATCTTGCGCAGGGCGCCAGCGTCACCGAGGACGAGCTCAAGCGGCATGTGGCCGACCGTCTTGCGGGCTTCAAGGTGCCGGTCAGGATCTGGTTCTACGCCGAGCCGCTGCCGCGCAATCCCGCCGGCAAGATCCTCAAACGCGAGCTGAAGAAGGAGCTGCTGTAAGAGCCGATCGAGCCCGCCCGCGACACTGTTCCCGTCGCCCAGTCGGCTGCACGGGGATTCATCCGCGGCCCGCGGAAACGTTCGATCGAGAATCGAGACGGCTGCGGCGACCCGCTACGGGAAGGTGACGCGGTCGATGTGGTAACGCACGTCGCGGGGCGGGACGCGAGCGGGTTTGCCGCTGAGCCAGTGCGCGCCGTTGTGCCACAGGTTCATCCGCAGCGGCGATACCAGCGACGGTATCGTGACGTTCGGCGCCCCGCTCAGCATCCACAGCGTGCGCATCCCGGCTCCGTCCTCGAGGTCCACGCCGAACGTCACCGAGCCGGCGATCCACTCGAAGCGGTAGGTGTGGAACCGGCGATTGTGTTTGAAACGCCGTGCCTGCCAGCCCAGCGGCTCGGCCGGCACCAGCTCATAGCTCGCCTCGCCTCCAGCCGGCGTCTGCCAGACCTGACCCGTTCGCAGATTCACCTTGCGCGACGTCTTGCGGAAGCGCTCGCCGCCGTCGTCGGCCTCGTACTCCGTCCACACGCTCATGTAGATGACGTCTGGCTCGTTGGCGAGAAACTCGATGTCGATCTCGTGGTTGTCGACCAGGCCGTCGCCGTCGTGGTCCTTGCCGTCGTTGAAGTAGGTGAAGAACGACGAAACCAGACCCGTCGCGCGTCCGACCTTCGGCGTGCGAAGGCGCGCTTCGTACAAACCGAACGTCCGCTCGTTGACGGTCGAGATCTCGGTCGCGAAGCCAGGCCCGGTCTCCTCACTGGCCGTCCCGCCAGGATACATCAGCTCGAGCACCTGGCCGTCGAGCGCGTCGTCGTCGGCCACCGGCGCATCCGCTGAGGCTTGCGGCTGCCCGAGCCGCGGCGTCGCCCAGTGCGGCTCCAGGTCGAGGAAATCGTCGGTGACCGCAGAGGCCACCGCGGGCAGGCAAACGAAGGTCGTAACGGCGAGGACGAGTACGCAGCGCGATCTCACGCGGCCACCATCCTCTCAACCCCGGGCCGTTTCCAGTGGCGGCGTTGGAACCGCGCGCGGATTGTTGAAGAGTCGCGCCGGCCCGCTCCCCCACGGAGGTTGTCGCCATGACCGAGACGCCCAACGTCCTGACCAGCCTCGATCACGTGATCATCGCCGTGCGCGATCTGGCCTCGGCGCGCGCCAGCTACCAGAGTCTCCTCGGCCTTTCGCCTTCGTGGACCGGCGAGCACCGGCGCTGGGGCACCGCCAACACGCTCTTCCGTCTCGACAACACGTATCTCGAGCTTCTCGCTCCATCCGGTGACGGCCCGCTCGCCGACATGCTCATCGACTGGATCGACGTGCGCGGCGAGGGACTGCTCGGGCTGGCTTTCGGGACCGACGACGCCAAGCACTGTCACGCGGTGTTCCGCGAGCGCGGCCTGGCGCCGGGCGACATCGACGACGGCGAGGGCCACGACAGCTCGAGCAGCGCCGTGCGCCAGTGGCGACGCGTCACGCTGCCGATCGATCGCACCCGCGGAATGCTGCTTTTCGCGATCGAGCACCTCTCGCCGGTCGAGACCCTGCCGCGCGCAGCGGCGGTCGGGGACTCGGTCGCCGCCGTCTATGCGCTCGACCATGCAGTCGTGCAGACCCAGAACGCCGAGGCCGCCAAGCGCTTCTTCGGCGACGCGCTCGGGCTGCGTCTGGCGCTCGACAAGACGTTCACGGACTGGGGCGCGCGTCTGCTGTTCTTCCGCGTCGGGGGCGTCACCGTCGAAGTGGCAGGCATGGTCGACAGCGACGGCACCGAGCCCGAGCGCGAAGAGCACGACATCGACGAGGACAAGCTGTGGGGCCTGTCCTATCGCGTCGGAAATGCCGATGCGGCGCGCTCCCGCCTGCTCGCCGAAGGCTTCGACGTTTCGGAGGTGCGGCCCGGCCGCCGTCCCAACACGCGCGTGCTCACCGTTCGCAACAACACGTGCAACATCCCGACGCTGATGCTGGAGGTCCTGCCGACGGGCGACGGAGCCTGAGCCGTGTCGCTGTCGATGCGTCCGCGCGATCGACGGCCTCATCCACCACAGTGCAAGGAGCTGGCACGGCCATCGCTGCGCGCGCGCCGGCCTTATGGCGTGGCGTGCTTCTGCAGCCCCCACGGCGGCGACGAATTCACGAGCAGTCCGGCGCGGCACTTGCTCTTGATCTGCGTGAAGATCCCCGTGCCCTTGTATGCCGACCAGCGATAGTCGCCGGGCGGCACCTGGATGTAGAGCGCGCCGCCGTCGTCGCTGGTCTTGCTCAGGTTGGGCTGCGGGAAGACGTCGCTGTTGAAGTAGATGGGCCCGTGCTCGGCGGGCAGCGGCGGATCGGTGGCCACCGTCGCGTGCGCCTCGCCATGCGCGCCGGGATCGTAGAGCGACTTGCCGACGCGAGTGACCGTCGTGACCATCTGACACTTGTTGATCTCGTCGGGCACGATCTGCAGGAGGTTGGCCAGCGCCTGATAGATCTCCCACGTCACCGACTGGAACGTGACCTGCGAGGCGCCGAGCGAGGTCAGACGGATCGTGCCGTTCTGGATCGGATGGAAGTCGGGATGCTCGAGCACGAGCGTGGCTTCCTCGCCTTCCTGCAGCTCGGTGAACTCGAAGTATCCGGTGGCGTCGCTGACGGTGGTCATCTCGGGATGCTCGAGCACCCAAATCACGGCGCCTTCGACGCGCGTGCCTTCGGAGAAGTGGAAGGCGTTGCCGCTGAGCGTGACCGGGAAACTGCAGCTGTCGTTGTCGAGACCATCGTCGACCATGTCGCAGTCGGCATCGGCGCCGGCAACCGTCGCTGTCTGCCGGCAGGCGCGGCAGCGCGTGCGCGTCGCGATGCACGCAGCGAGCGTTTCGGTCGTCGCGCCGCTGCAGAGGCCGGGCAGTGCTGCGGCGGGCGAGACGCCCTCGCATTGCACGTCGATCGCCGCTGCGAGCTTGTCCGTCGATTTGGTCAGGTCCGGGCTGAAACAGGGAGTCAGCGCAGCGTTGCTCGTGGCGCCGCCCTTGATGGCCGTGGCCATGCACTTGGTCGCGGCCTTGGCGTACTCGATCGCGACGCCATGCGCGCCTTTGAGCGCGGCCCCCTGGCAGCGGTTGCCGGTTTCATCGCCGGCATCCTGCGGCGCGTTGCCGAACAGGTCGAGGAAGAGGCCAGAGCCATGGACGAATGCGGCCTCGTTGACGGCCTGCTCGAACGTGAAGGCCAGTCCGATCGCAGGCGCCGATTCGGTGCATCGCTTCGCGGTATCTTCCTCGGTGCGAACCAGCGTTTCGCCGACCAGCTCGCCCGGCCATGCGTTGACGCATGCCAGCACGTCCGATGCCGGCTCTTCATGCGCGGCTGCCAGACATTCGGCGAGGCGGCGGTTGTCGGCAGCCATGACCTTGAGGTTGTCCTTGTGCAGCGTGCGGACGCACTTCTGTGCGTCCTTGTCGAGCTGAGCGGACGCGAACGACGGCGCAAGGACGGCAACGGCGGCGAGCGCCGCCAAGCCGGTACGGAATGATTTCATCGATGAGGCCCTCCCCAGGTGCCTGCGGTCCGGCCTGTGTGCCCTGAATGCGCGGCTGAAGCCACCACGGCAATCGCTACCGCGGGCATCGCGTTGACACGTGCAACGCAGGCTCGCTACAACGCCGTCGACGGCGCGCGCGATGCGCCGAAGGACGCGAGGTTTTTTCAATGAAGTCATCGACCCGCCTCTCGTGTCTCGTTCTGGGAACGACGCTCCTGACGTCGACGTTGGTGACAGCGGCTGCCGGCGCCGCCGGCTCGCTGGAAGTGGTCGCGGTGGACTCGCGCATGCGCATCGGCTGCGCGCGCGACGGACAGGACGTCTTCCTTACCGCCAAGGCCGCCCTCGGAGAGAACCGCACCGAGACCATCGCTTCGGCCGCGATGCGACTGGCACGGCGCATCGGACGCATCGACGCGAAGATCGAGACCCTCGAGGCACAGGCGCAGACGCCGGACACCCAGGCCCGGCTCGCCAAGCTCGCCCGCATCCGCGGCCGCCTCGTCGTGCTCGCGCAGGGCATCGCAGCGTGCGGCAACGGCTCGCTCTTCGACGACGCGCCGCCGCCCACCTTCGAGCTGCTGTGCCGGCACGGCTTTCACGCGCCATCGGCAGCCGCCAATCGCGAGTGCGGAATCGATCTGAGCCGCCGCCTCGACTCCGCGTCCACCGCATCATCGGACGTCTCGCTGCGGTCCCGCGCGACGTCGCCGGCAACCTGGGACGTCGAGGCGACGGCAGGAATTCTCGACGAGATGCTCGCCGATGCGTGCGAAGCCGAAGGCGGCATCCTGCTACGCAATTCGAACCTGAGCGACGAGGCGCCGCTCTACAACGCGTACTGCGGCAAGCTCGGCCGCCCTGTCGTGACGCACTACGACTCCAACCTGCTCGTCCTGGCAATGGAAGAGGAACCGACCGGGCCATGCATCGTCGCGTTCCTGACGGCGCAGGACACCGAAGACGGGTGCGGCGACTACAAACGCCCGCCCGGCGGCGGCGGGGGAGGCGGCAATCCGCCACCACCGCCCGACGACGACGACTGCATCATCGTACGCATGGAGGAAGAGCCGACGGGCTGCGAGTAGGGTTGCGCTCCGCACGCTGGCGATGTTGTCGCCGGTAGCTGCGTGTCTCTAGGTTCGAATCTGTCTCGCACGGCGAGCCGCAGCCTACGTCGGCTCGAACACGTCACTGCCTGGCCGTGTCACAACGGTGGCTCAGCCGTCGGCGCAGAGCCCCCACGTCCCCACAACCTCGAAGGACGGGGCAGGTCCGATCTGACTGCTCGTGCCGCAGGAGGTATCGCGCAAGCGCGGCTTGTTGACCGACGCGACGTCACTGCAGAGGAAAGGGTCGTCGCACGGTTCGACGACGTTGTCTTCGATGCTGCAGCCGGACGCGCGCAGGCGGTACGCGTAGATGCCGCCCATGGCGTGGTCGCTGACGGTCGTATCGGTCAGTTTGATCGTGCCAGCGCTTTCATGGCGGCAGAGGGTGACCCGCCCCACAAGTCGTGAAAGGGAAAAAATGCCGCGTCGGACTGCTTCCCCTGCATTCCCGCGGCGTCGAGACCGTAAGCCTACCGCGCGATCCCCGACCAGTCGTGCCCCTGCTCACCCGCCGCCGGCCGCACGTCGACCAGAAATCCCGACAGGTGTGCCATGCCGGACACTTTCTCGATCCTCTCCGGCCCGTCGGCCGCCAGCAGGTTCACGTTCACGCCCTTGGTCTTGTTCGCCACCGACAGTCCCACCGCATGCTGATGTCCCCAGCCGTGCGGCAGCGCCACCGTGCCGCGCATCAGCTCGGCGTGCAGCTTGATCGGCACGCGCACCGTCGCGGTTTCGGTGGAGACGTCGGCCAGCTCGCCGTCGGCCAGGCCCGCCGAGCGCGCGTCCTCGGGGTGCATGTAGAGGTAGTTGGTCACGCGGTCGGCCTCGACGAACTCCTCGAAGTTGTGGGTCCAGGAGTTGTGCGTCGTGACCGCGCGCCGGGTGATGAGCTTGAGGCGACCGGCCACCTCGAGCTCTCGCGCGAAATCCTGTTCCAGCTTGGCGGCCTGCTGCATCAGCACCGGCGGCGCCAGGTCGACGCGGCCATCCTCGGTGATGACGCGCTTGCCGAGAAACGACCCGGCCTGGTGATCCGGCCTCTTCCGGCCGTGCTCCTGGCCGAGCAGTGACTGGAAGCTCCCCTGCCTGTTCACGCGCAGCAGCGCCGACAAGACCGCTTCCTGCGGAATCGAGGGCTGCTCGCGCGGATGCCGAAGCGAGTTGCCCGCGCGTGCAAGCTCGAGCGCCTTCTGCGCGGCCTTCGATCCGAACAGTGAGACGCCGCTGGCACGCGCAAGGTCCAGATAGATCGTCGCCTCGTCGCGCTGCTCGCCTTCGGGCGGAACGACGGCGCGCGTCGCCTGAAGATACGGGCGAGACTGCAGCCCGAGCATCAGCGGGAAGATGAACGGAAGGTCGGGCCGCTGCAGCGGCGACGTGCACGGCAGCGCATAGTGCGCCAGCGATGCCGTCTCGGTGCGGAAGATGTCGAGCGTTACCAGCAACTCCAGCTTCTCGAACGCCTCGCGCAGCCGGCCGGCGTTGGCCATCGTGATCAGCGGATTGCCGCCGGTGACGAACAGCGCACGCACCTGTCCCTGTCCCGGCGTCAGGATCTCGTCGGCCAGAATGCCGCCAGGAAACGCATCGTTGGTCATGGTGAAATCGCCGACGCGCGACTTGTCGGTGCGAAGGAGCGTGCCGGTCTTCTTGCCGAACGCGATGAAGTCGGAGATGCCCATGCCGACCAGCGTTCCGCCGGCGCGGTCCAGGTTGCCCGAGATCGCGTTGATCGCCTCCTGCAGCCAGAAGGCCAGCGAGCCGTTGCCGCCCATGTTGACGCCGGTCGAGCAGTACATCGCCGCGCCGTCGGCGTCGCGGTAGGCGGCGACCATCTCGCGTAGCTTTGCCGGCTCGATCCTGGTGACTTCGGCGGTGCGCTCGGGCGTCCACGGCTCGACGAGTTTTTCGAGCTCGTCGAAGCCGCGCATGAACGCCGAGACGCGCGCGCGATCGACGCCGCCGCTGGCGATGAGCTCACGCGCAAACGACAGGAAGAAGAAGACGTCGGTGCCGGGACGGATGCTGACGTGCTCGCCGGCGACCTTGGCCGTCTCGGTGCGGCGCGGATCGACGACGAAGATCCTGGCGCCGCGGTCCTCCATCTCGCGCAGGCGCTTGATGGGATTGGAGACCTGCAGAAAGCTCCACTTGGAGATCACCGGGTTGGCGCCGATGATGATGAGGCACTTCAGCCGCTCGAGATCGGGAAACGGCTGCGTGAACGGAAAGCCGTAGACATGGCGCGCCACCGCGAACTTGTTGGCGCAGTCCTGCGTGGCCGACGAGTACATGCTCCGCGAGCCCAGGCCCGTCATGAATCCCTGCGCGAAAGCAGGATGCAGCACGCCGAAGCCGGCGGCAGTGCCCACGTACATCGCGATGGAGTCGGGCCCGGTGTCGGCGCGGATGGCCTTGACCTTCTCGCCGATCTCGCTCAGCGCCTGCTCCCACGAGATGCGGTGCCAGACACTGCCGACGCGCTTCATCGGATACTGAAGCCGGTCGGGCGAGTCGTACATCTTGTGCTGCTTCAGCCCCTTGGCGCAGGCGAAGCCGTCGGTGGCGACGTGCTTCTCGTCGGGGCGGATCTCGACGATGCGGCCGTTCTCGACGTCGACCTCCAGGCCGCACAGCGCCTCGCAGATCCGGCAGAAGGTGGTGTGGGTCTGCTTCATGCAATGAGCCTCAGCGCTGCCCCTGCAGGAAATCCAGCGGCGCAGCCTTGCCGCGAACGCTGCGGTAGTAGCAGGTCACGCGCGTGTTGCCGCGGCCGTCTCGGGTGTGACAGACGCCGCCGGCACGCGGCCGCACCAGGTACAGCAGCGAGTTCTGCTCGCAGTTGATGCGCACGTCGACCAGCTCGAGGACGTCGCCGGAGGTCTCGCCCTTGCGCCATAGCTCGTTGCGCGACGTCGACCAGAGCACCGCGCGTCGCGACGCGAGCGTCTCGTTCAGCGCGAGCTCGTTGGCGTACCCGATGAACAGGACTTCCTTGGAGTCGGCGTCCTGCAGGACCACGGGCACCACGTTCTGATCGCGCTGCCCGATCTTGGTCAGCTTGGCGAAGTCCAGATTGAGTGTGGTTCCCTCTTCGAGCTCGTTCATTGCACCGTTCCTCGCCGTGTCGGCGTCGTCGCCGATGAGGATTCGTATCTAGTACGTTCCCGAGGAAGCGGGAAACCGGCCTCAGTCGATCGCCAGCTGAAGCACGACGAGGTTGCGACCCAGGAAGCTGAGGGTGCGCAGGCCGACGATGAGGGTCGAGCCGTCGTCAGAGATGTCGATGTCCAGAATGTCGGAGTCGACGGCCGTCAGCCTCACGCGCGGACCCAGCGGCTCGCCGTCGCGGGTCAGCAGCTGGGTCATCGTGGCACCGAAATCGCCGTCCTGCTCCGACCACAATGCGACCACCGGGAGGCTTGGCCTGCATCGACCCGCCCGGCCGCTTTCACTTGTATGACATGACCGTCGTTGATCGGCATCGACCGCGCATTGTACGAGCCGTCGCATGCGCATCAGGCCGATTTTTCGTGGCAGTCGAATGGTCGCTGCCCCAAGGCTTGCCCGAGCATACAAATTTTTGTATAGTGATCCACGGTGACCAGGCCCGTGTCGTGGCTTGGCTCCGCCCGCCGGTCCGTGCGCGACTTCCGGGCGGATGCGCGTGCGCGTGCCGGTTACGAAGTTTACCGCTTCCAGCTCGGCCTGGATCCGACGGACTGGAAACCCATGACGAGCATAGGAGATGGAGTTTGCGAGATCCGGGTGCGGCTCGGGCGTGAGTACCGGTTGCTATACGTCGCCAGGTTCCCTGAGGCCATCTACGTGTTGCACGCATTCGAGAAGAAGACGCGGAAGACGAGTCGTGCCGACCTCGAAGTCGCACGGCTTCGCTACCGCCAGATGATTTTCCAGCGCACCCGGCAAGGCCGGTAACGGGAACAGGAGCGCCATATGGCCAGTGCTAAGCTGAGGAGGTCGAGTGGCGATGTTTTTCGTGACGTCGGGTTCAGTGCGCACGAGGCGTCCAGCCTGCGAATCCGTGCCGACCTGATGATCAAGCTGTCGAGCATCATCGAGCGTCGGGGCTTGACGCAGGCGGCGGCGGCCGCGCTGATGGGAGTCACCCAGCCACGTATCAGCGATCTCGTACGCGGCAAGATCGAGCTCTTCAGCATCGACATGCTCGTCGAGATGCTGTTCCGTGCCGGCGCAACGGTGCACTTTACCGTTCGGACGTCGAAACGGGCTGCCTGAAGGTGTCTGTCGCGGCGAGCGTGCCAGGGCAGCGCTCGCGCCAATCATCGTACGTGTACCTTTCTATTGCCGGCGCAGCGACAGCAGCGTCGTCGACATCTCCCTGGCGAGGCGGTCGATGGCGCGGTTCAAGGCGGCGACGACGGCGTCGGTGCCGGGGCCAGCGGCGGGCTCGACGATGCGCGACTCTCGGCTGACGATGAGGCGGCGCGTGCTGATCTCTTCGACGCGCCAGCGCGCCGTCAGCACCGCGCTGCCGTCGTGCGCGGTCTCGAAGCGCACGACGTTGACGGGGATCGACAGGTTGAGCTCGCGCGTTGCGTACCACGGATACATCACGACGTAGGGGCTGCCGAGATGTCCGATCAGGTCCTGGAGCAGCGCGCGCGAGAAGCCGTCCTCGACCGGCTCGGCCCACTGCGCCATCGGGATGTAGTCGACCGATGCTTCGCCGGTGCGGCGGACGATCTTGGTCTCGGCCGTGTATTCGGGCAGCGAGATGGGGCCGAGGCCGACGTGGATGCTGGACTGCTGGCGCTGCGGCTCGGCCGATTCGACCGGCGACAGTACGAAGAACACCGTCGGGTCGGGCGTGGGCGCCAGCGAGAAGCCGCAGCCTGCGAGCGCCAGAGTGATGGTCAGCAACACGGGAAACGCCGGCCTTGCCAGCAGGGCCGCAAGCGTCCGCGTCATCGTCCGAAGCATTGCGACGTTGCGCATCACGGCTTCTCCTCCGGCACGGCCTTGCCTCGCAGCAGCGATCCGGGCTGACGCTCGATCAGGTCGGCAAGACGCTTGACCGCGCGCGAGGCGTCGCCGAGCTCGGCCAGCGTCTCGTTGATGCCGACGATCAGCGGCGAGTTCGGATCGACCAGCGAGCGTGCGTTGTCGAGGGCCACGCGCGCCGTCTCCAGCGTGGCGCTCAGCTCGCGGGCCGCGCCGCTGAAGTCCTGCGCTGCCATGCTCAGGTCCTTGCGCAGCGGACCGATGTTGCTGCTGAGCGTGTCGGCCGTCTGTCGCACCGAGTCGAGCGTCGCGCGCACGTCGGCGACCGTATCGTCGAGGTTGTCGATGGTGGCCTGCAGCGCCGGCGAGTTCACCAGGCGCTTGATGCCGTCGACGCTCTCCTTGAGCCCGTCGACCAGGCCGCGCAGGTCGACGCCCTCGAACTGCTGGATGAGCTCGGAGAGCTTCTGCTGCACCGCCTCCAGAGGCGTGGGCAGCGTCGGGATCTCGATGAAGGGCACCGAGGGATCGCCGCGCATGTTCAAAGCGCTGCCGGGAATCAGGTCGAGCTGCACGTACAGGACGCCGGTGACGAAGCTTTCCATGGCCAGCTGCGCGCGCAGGCCCATCTCCACCGCGAAGGCGATCGTCTGAGGATCGGGCAGCGCGCTGGAGCCGAGGTCGAAGGCCTGGTCGGCGTCGAGCTCGATCACCACGGGAATGTAGATGGTGGCGTCGGCGCCGGTCTGCTGGGTCAGGGCGCCGAAGTTCAGAAGGATGTCGGTGACGCTGCCGAGCGGCACGCCCTTGAGCTTGACCGGCGCGCCCACGGTCAGGCCGTTTACGTCGCTGTCGAAGTAGAGGACGTACTTGTAGGTCTTGCGGAAGAACTTGCCCGACCCGAACGCCGTGATGCCGGCCAGCATCAGGACCACGGCGCCGATGACGAAGGCGCCGATCAGGACCGGATTGCTCTTGCGGCTCATGGCCGTGCCTCCGCGTCGAGCGTCGTGGCAGCTTCGCGCCGCATCGCCACTGCGCTCAGGGCTTGGGCCTGCGCATGCCACCGCGTCGTCGTTGCGATCATGCCCGTCCCTCCGCTTCTTCTTCGGCCGAGCCGCTGCGCGTCAGGAAGCGGTGGACCTTGGGATCGCGGCAGCGCTCGACGAGCTCGTTGGGATTGCCGGAGGCGATGATGGTGCGCGTGTCCACGTCCAGAAAGATGCTGTTGTTGGCGATCGTGAAGATGCTCGGCAGATCGTGGCTGACCACGACGATGGTCGTCTTCAGGCTCTCGCGAAGCTCCAGGATCAGCTCGTCCAGAAGGCGGGAGCTGATCGGGTCCAGGCCTGCCGACGGCTCGTCGAAAAACAGGATCTCTGGATCCAGCGCCATGGCCCGCGCCAGTCCCGCCCGCTTCTGCATGCCGCCACTGATCTGCGAAGGATAATAGTCCTCGAAGCCCGACAAGCCCACCAGGGCGAGCTTCAGGGCCGCCACTTCGCGCTGCTGCGACTCGGTCAGATCGGTGAATTCGCCGAGCGGCAGGGCCACGTTCTCGGCCAGCGTCATCGAGCTCCACAGGCCGCCGGTCTGATAGAGCACGCCGAAGCGGCGCAGGATGTTGTCGCGCTCCTCGGGACCGGCCTGGGTGAAGCTGTCCTTGCCGTACCAGATCTCGCCCTTGGCCGGCGCCAGCAGGCCGAGCAGGGCGCGCAGCAGCGTGCTCTTGCCGCCGCCGCTGGAGCCCATGATGAGGAAGACGTCGGTGCGCGAGACGACGAAGTTCAGGTCGCGCATGACCACGAAGTCGCCGTAGGCCAGCGTCAGGTCGCGCACGGTGATGTGGGCGTTGTCGTCGGCCGGGACGCCCGTGCGCGTCTTCTCGGCGGGCGCAAGGAGGCAGCCGGCAGCGAAGTCGGCCTTGTCGTTCGGCGTGTTGGCGCGCGCGGTGGCTGCCTGTGCGTTGCCGCGCGCCGAGCTCGCGCCGGCCGCGGCGGTCGCATTGCCGCGCGCACCGGCTTGCGCCGCGCCGCCGGGCGGCTTGTCGCGGCCGGCTTCAGATCTCGAGGACATAGAACACCACCGCAAAGACGCCGCAGGCACTGATGATCGCAACGATGCTGGTCACCACGGCCTGCGTCGTCGCCTCGCCGACCGCCGAGGAGCTCTTGCCCGACTGCATTCCGCGCAGGCAGCCGGCCAGAGCCACCAGCACTCCGTAGACGGATGCCTTGAAGATGCCGCCGAACAGCATGGGAAGGGTGACCGCGTAGGCAGTCTGGTTGTAGTATGTCTGCCCGGACATGCCGAGCATCGCCACCGAGACCGTTGCGCCGCCAAGGATCCCGACCAGGTCCGAGTACAGCGCCAGCAGCGGCATCATCGTGGCCAGCGCCAGCATGCGCGGCAGCACCAGGAACTCGAGCGGCGAGATGCCCATGGTCGTCAGCGCGTCGATCTCCTGGTTGACCTTCATGCTGCCGAGCTGGGCCGCGTAGGCCGCGCCGGTGCGGCCGGCCATGACGATGCCGGTCATCATGGCGCCCATCTCTCGCACCATCGCCACGCCGACCAGGTTGGCCACGTAGATCTCGGCGCCGAACTGCTCGAGCTGCACCGCGCCGACGAAGGCCAGGATCAGGCCGACCAGGAAGCTGATGAGGCTGACGATGGGAAGCGCCTCGACGCCGGCCTCCTGGATGAACTGGAAGAGGTCGGAGTAGCGGAAGCGCGCGCGGCCGCGCGTCCAGGCAAAGAACGCCAGCGTCACCTGCCCGACGAAGGCCAGCATCTCGCGTCCGCCGGCCGCGGCCTCCGAGGCGCCTTTGCCGATGCGCGCGACCAGGCCGAGCTTCTCTGTCGTGCCGCGCGCGCCCTCGCGCTCGGGGACGGCTTCGGCAAGAGCGATCAGGCTGCGGACGCCTTCGGGCAGGCCGCGCTTGTCGATCTCGATGGCCGGGGTCTGCGGCTTCGGCTCCTCGTCGTCCTTGGCTGCGGTCTCACCGGCCAGGTCGCGCTCGAGGCCGAGCAGGAAGATCAGGAGGCAGGAGTCCCATTTGCCGAGGTCGTCGGATGCGAAGGAGAGACGGCGAGCCGACGCGGCGCGGACCTGTTCGGCGATGGCGGCGGCGTCGGGAACGTCGCCCTTGATGGACCAGTCGCCTTGCAGGTTCAGGACCGCTTCGCCGTCTCGCGTCTCGAGCTCGGCCTTGGGATCGGCAGCGTCCATCGGGATCAGTCAGCGATAGCGGGCGGAGGGGCGG
>DASPNH010000148.1:0-2490 GCA_035626675.1 Binatia bacterium | reverse complement strand
GTGCCGATCGAGTCACCCTGATGACGCTGCACTCCGCCACGGGGCTGGAGTTTCCCTACGTGTTCATGACCGCGCTCGTAGAGAACATTTTTCCTCACTCGCGTTCGGTAGAGTCGAGATGTGGCGCGGTGGTTTAGGCTGAGGTTTGGATTCCCTGTTGCTCGCTCTTTCGTCTGCGAGTGTCCCAGCATTCCAGCCGTGCTCCGTTTCCACATCCCGCTCATCAAACCGGACGTGCGGTTCTCCCGCATCCGGCTTTCGGACAGGATCTCACGCTTTCGCCCACGTGACGTTGCGCCGTCGCCCCTCGAGCCGAACCAGGTTCAGCTTCTCGTACAGGTATCGATACGGGTAGCGTGTCGTCCCCGCCCCCTGCACCTTGTGCTTGCGGCACAACCACTGTCGCAGCCTGTCAGCCGTGTGTTGGTCCACGGCTCGATAGGCCTTGCTCACCGGCCCGATTCGAAAGTAGTTCGACCACCCTTCTAGCTTGCGGTTGATCCTCGCCACCTGCTCCTCGGTATCGATGAATCCCCATCGCCGCTCCGTCAGCTCGCTGATCTCGCCACACAACCGCGCGATCTTCTTCTTCGACGGCTTGGTTCCAATGTAGCTCCTCCCCGTCTGCGGCGAGTAACATCGCCCGATGGTGTACCCCAGAAACTCGAAGCTCTCGTCCCAGACGCGACACCGCCGTGTCTTGTCCTCGTTCACCGTCAGCCTCAGTCTTTGCATCATCTCCCGCATCGCAGCCATGGCTTGCACGGCCGTTCCGCGACAGCAGATCACGAAGTCGTCGGCGTAATTGACGATGTATGCTCCCAGTCGGCGTTCATGCCCGAGCGTCTTCCACCCGAGAATGAACCGTCGCATGTAGAGATTGCTTAGCAGCGGCGAGATCGGAGCCCCCTGCGGGGTGCCTCGTCCCTCATCCCTGTTGCGGGTCGTTCGATGATGCCTACCCCGCTCGTCGATCTCCTCCACCGGTGCTTCCAACCACATCTTGATCAGATGCAGCATCGCCCGATTGCTCACCCGACGGGCCACCGACTTCATCAGCTCGGCGTGCGGAATGCTGTCGAAGTATCCGCTCAGGTCTGCGTCCACCACCTCCGTGTGTCCCGTGTGCAGCAGACTGTGCACTTTGCCCACCGCCTCCAGGGCGTTGCGGTTGGCTCGATACGCGTATTGCTCCGGCTGTAGATCGGCCTCGAAGATCGGCTCCAAGACCAGCACTGCTGCCGTCTGCGCCACGCGGTCTCTGATCGTTGGTATCCCCAACGGTCGTTGTTTGCCGTCCGGCTTTGGAATGTAGACTCGCCGCACGGCTTGCGGACGATACTTCTTGTCTCTGAGCTCTTGCGCCAGTTCGCCCAGCCACCTCTGCTCGCCGTATTCCTCAATGTCCTCGAACCTCTGCCCATCGACACCTGCCGCGCCGCCGTTCCTGCGGCAACGCTGCCAGGCTTCTTCCAGCACGTCGGCTCGATACACCTTGTCGTACAGCGCGTAGAACCTCGCGCTCGGCGATCCCTTCGCTTTGGCGTGCAACGCCGCCTGGAGTTTCTGAACCTTTGGTAGAGTTGGTAGGCTCATCGCCAATCTCTCGGCTCTCTTGCCCCTTCCTGCGTTGGTCCTGAACTAGGGCCCCTTCGCTCCACCGGCGTTACCCGGCTTCGTCACTACTACGGACCCATCCGCCACCCGCCGCGACCCGACCTGACCCTCGCGGGTTGTCGGTTGAGGTCACGCCCTCATCGCGTGGGCTTCCCGTGTTCCGGTCGATCTCCCTGTCATGCATGCCGTCGCCACTACCCCGGTGGAACTGCCTGGACTCTGTCGCTCGTGCTCTCCAGTCAACAACGGCCTTCCCCGCTATCCGATCGGGTCGGCTTCCACATCATACTTTTCGAGGCTTGCTCAGCGTTCACTCACGTTACGGCCTGCATGCACGCGGGGTCGCCTATCGCGACCCTTTTCATCGGAGTGTTTCAGCGAGACTCGTTACCTCCTCTCACCGCCCCGATTGCTTCCGGCTGGAACGACTAGTTGCCGGGTGGGACTCACACCCACTGGAGATCACCGTCTTTGCACGGCACACCGGATAGCCGGCATAAAGCAGCAGTTGTACGGAATCAGAACTTATCAGGCCTAGCCGCGACCGGTTCAGTCCCTCCCTCGATTCCCGGCGCCCCGTATACGGCATCGACCTGGGTCAAGACGTCGGGCGTCGCGAGATCGATTTGCAGGGATCGAGTCTGGACGCCATGCTCGGCTGCCAGCGAATGCGCCAAGCTCTGCAGGGGCTCGGCGGACTCGGCCAACAGCACCACATTCAAGCCCATCTGCGCCAGTTGGCGGGAGTAGGCCGCACCCATTCCGGTAGAACCGCCGGCGACCAACGCCCACGGTCCGTAACGGCTACGAAAGCGTTCGGCGTGCGAAAGCATCGCGTCGTTCTAGCAGCGTTTCGCACCGGGGCGCATAGGT
>DASPNH010000147.1:0-3534 GCA_035626675.1 Binatia bacterium | reverse complement strand
TCGGCGAAGAGTGCGATGACGGCACGTTCGAGTGCTGCGACTTCCACACCTGCCAGCTCTCCTCCACCGCCACCGCGTGCGAGTTCGACAGCAACGAATGCACGAACGACCACTGCGACGGCGCCGGCACGTGCGTGACGGAGAACTTCGCGATCGATACACCGTGCACGCAGGACGGGGACCCGTGCGTGGTCGAGGCATGCAACGGCTCGGGAGCCTGCGTCAGCCTCAATGATGCCGAGGCGGGCGCGCCCTGCGATGCCGGCGACTCCCTGTGCACCAACGACGCGTGCGACGGCAGCGGCACCTGCGTGGCGGACGCGGCGCCCGATGCGACGTGCAGCTCGGCGGCGACCGCTGGCCTGGTGATGATCGACTCGTCCAAGCCGGGCAAGGACAAGGTCAAGTTCAAGTGGAAGAAGGGCCCCGAGGACTTTACCGGAATCGGCGAGCCTGAAGAGGACACGACCTACGCGCTGTGCATCTACGATGACGGCGCCATCGTCGCGGACGGAAACCTTCCCGGCGGATCGTGGACGGACAAGGGCGCGAAGCTCCAGTACAAGGACAAGGAGGGGACGATCGACAGCGTGACCGGCGGCCTTCTCGTCTTCGGCTTCGACCAGTTCAGCGCATCGATGAGCCTCGGTGGCGCCTCGCTGGCGCTGAACCTCGGCTCCACGGTCGGCGATTCGCTCATCGCCCAGATTCGCACGAGCACGGGCGGCTGCTTCGGAGCCGAGTTCTCCGGTGAGGAGATCAAGAAGAGCACCGAGAGCAAGTTCGTCGGAGTGGAGAAGAACTGATCGGGCGTCGGGTCCGCACCCGGCGCTGAAGCCGTCCGGCGCAGAGCGAGCTGCCTGCTCGCTCTGCGCCGACCGCATCCTGTCCATCTCGCAGAACCCAGTTTCTTAGGGACATCCTGAGTCGTCTTGCGCCGCTTACTGTCCTGACATCCCCGCGTCCTGCCAGCTCAGCGCTGCGCCTCCACGATGTGTCCCCACGGCGATAGATGTCGCGCCAGCGGCGGAAACTGCCGGAACGTGAGCCGGGAGAATCCGGCCTTGGTGAAGATCTCCGCCAGCTCGGCCGCAGTGTAGAGGTTGGATGCCCACCAGCGGCCGATGAGCATGCGGGTCAGCGGGTTTCGCCGCGTGCGTGTGCGGTTCCACCGCCGACGAACTGCTCTTCCATTGGCAGATCACGTATCCGGCAAATGCAGGCGTCACCGATCCTGCACGGTTGCCAGCATCACGGGCTACCTCAGAGTTCCACTGGGAATCAAAGCCGAGACGTTGGTCGCCCAGACCCTGGCATGGCCTTGTTGATTCGGGTCCTGAGAAACGTGCGCGTAGCGTTGGCCACGGTCATGGCAATACGTGAGCGGTGCCGGCACACTTGAGGTGTCAGGGCCAGGGCTTCGAACGACACGCCCAGCCATGTCTCTAGCCGCGCGCGAAAAAGCGTAGAAGGGCCGCGGGAGTTTTTCATCATGCCAAAGGATCTACTCGTGTTCCTCGGCTCCGGAGTATCCCTGGAGTCCGGCCTTCCCAGCGTGGAAGCGCTTACGAGCGCTGTGCTGACAGGCGACTACTATGAGTCCACACGAGGACCTACAACCTTTGCATCTGACCCGTCCCTGCTCCTCGACGCGGCTTCGGTGGCGGACGTGCAAAAGCTTCTCTGCCTACTCGGCGTTCTTGACCAACGCTATCTGCAATCCAGCGCACCGTACGCGACCGCCGGCGGCTATCGGTATACAGGTGCAGTGTACCGTTCCGCGACCACCTACGAGGACCTTTTTTATCTGGCGAGCCAGATCGCCGGTAGAGGCATAGGGCTGGCTGACGATTCTACCACCGGCGCCTTCATGGACGTCGTCGAAAGAGAGGCGGGAAAGCTTCTTGGCGGCGGCTGCCTCGAGGAACGGTTGATTGCGCTGGCCCGGATGGCTCGACGTGCCACGTCTCTCATCGAGCATGTGGTAGCGAAAATGCTACAATCAACGGCAGTAAAAGGTCTTGAACTCATCGTCGAGCTTGCGCGAAGCAGCCATGTCGGCCGTCTCGATGTCATCACGCTGAATCACGACATCCTTCTTGAACAAGCCCTCGTCCGCGCAGGTATCACTTATGCCGATGGGTTCGGACTTCCGGATGGTGACGTCCGCTGGCGTGAAGACGCCGTCTACGATCGTCCCGACACCAAAGTTCGCATCGTAAAGCCGCATGGCTCGATCGACTGGTTCCTGTTTGCACGCAACGGAGGCGAGCAGCATGCGGTCGTACGCAACCCTTCCGCTGTTGAACACCGATCGGCCCACGGCGAACTTCTAAAGATGAACAGAAGTACTGCATCTTTTCTGACGGGCGTAAACAAGGTGGCAGCCTACAACCAGGGGACGTTTTCGGAGATGCATTTCCGGTGCTCGGAGCTGTTTCGTCGACATGACCGGATGATCATGTCCGGGTATGGCTGGGCAGACACCGGCCAAAGCCTACGCATCGACCACTGGCTCGACTCTGACGAGATCCATTCGATACTTCTGTTTCACCGACGGCCATTGGAGCTGCGAACGCGCTCTCTGCTCGTGGATCAAGCGTACGATTACCGAGTCAAGAGCGGCCAAGTCGTACCGGTACAGAAATGGCTTTCCGAGGCGTCGCTATCCGACGTGACTGACTGGTTGCGAAAGTAGGCGAGCCTCGTAGAGGTGCCACGAACGTCGCGCGAAAGGTTCGTTCCAGAGGATGCAGGTGTGGGCCACCTCTGATCCCGTCACGAAGGCAGCCTCACCCTGCGGGCGGGCGGATGAGTACCTGACTCCCATAAACGAGCTCGCGCCCTCGCCCCACGATCTGCGCGACGCTCGGTTCTCGCGCGACACGCCGCTTCGGCGAAAAATTGTTTTCAATGCCGGGACCGGGATTCGAACCCGGACGGCCGTTACCGGCCAGGGGATTTTAAGTGCCGCTGAGAAGCAGCGTGGTATGGCGATCTGCAACGGGATCAAGCATTTAGACAGCCCTTGGTCCCTTCGAATTGCACCTTACCGTACCGCTCCGCACGATATCTGGGGCAAGATTGGGCCAAACTCTCGTCGGCAGGTCATCGAGTCGGTGAAGATCGCGTTCACAGTCCTAAGGCTGCCGCAAGGATGGGCTTGCTCCAGCCGCAGGCCGTGTTCGGCTTGGGCTCAATGAATACGACAGCGCCTCCCTTCACATGAAGAAGCCGTTTGAGCGAGGGGGCGAGCCCCGTGTCAGGGTCTGCGTCATCGCTGTTGTCGTACAGTAGTAGTTCATCGAGTACGGGAAGCAGTCGTATCAAATTGAGTCGGCTGTTCTTGTATCGTTCCCGAATCGCTTCGTCAGCAATATCGTGTCCGCCACGCGCAACTCGGGCAGCAACTCTTTCAATGTGCTTTTCTGCGGATTCCAAGCCGACGAATACAATTCGTACTTTGTGCCCCGCCCTCGCCGCCTGCTCCAACAAATCAGCGATTGTATTGCCACCGAGCGTGGTCTCGAAAGT